>DASRJO010000216.1:0-55624 GCA_035649435.1 Candidatus Krumholzibacteriia bacterium
CGGCGACTTCGGCCACATGCGTCGGCTCCAGGGTCCAGAGGAAGTCCGCCGTCTGCGCGGCGTCGAAGCGTGGATCGCGCGATTCGATGCACAGGAAATACCGGTCGCGGCTAGCCATGGCGAAGCGCTCGACATTGAACACCGGGTGGTGCGGCTCCGGCAGACCATTGAGCGCCAGCATCCCCAGCACCGCGGTCAATGAAGCGAACAGGATCGTGCACTCGAACGTCACCGGCACGAAGGCAGGCCAGCTGAAGAACGGCCGGCCGCCGACGTTCATCGGGTAGGCCACGGTGCTGATCCACGTCTGCAGCGAAAAGCCGAACAGGGCGCCGGCGATGCCGCCCGCCAACACCATGCGCGGCAGCGGCGAATGGTGGTGCCCGAGGGCGTGATGCAGCTCCTCGATCGGGTAGGGCGTGAAGGCGTCGATCCGCGTGTAGCCCTGTGCGCGCACCGCTTTCACCGCCGCGATGAGCTTGTCGGAGTGATCGAACTCGGCCATCACCCCGTGCAGCCGCTGCGGGCTCACCTGCGTCATGCCGACTTCTCCTTGGCCCGCGCCTTCGGCAACAGCGTCCGGATTTCGAAGATCGAAATCATCGGCAACAGCCGCACGAACAGGAACATCAACGACAGGAACAGGCCGATGGTGCCGAAGAATGTGAAGTAGTCGAAGCGCGTCGGATAGTACATTCCCCAGGCGGACGGCATGAAGTCACGCGTCAGGCTGGTGACGACGATGACGAAGCGTTCGAGCCACATCCCGACATTGATGAACATGCTGACGACCCAGACAGCGACCGCCGAGCTGCGCACCTTCGCCGACCACAGGAACTGGGTCGCGACGACGTTGCACAAGATGAGCGAGTACCAGATGTAGCGATACGGCCCGAGCACGCGGTTGGTCAGCATGTACTGCTCGTATTCGTTGCCGCTGTACCAGGCGATGAAGATCTCGATGGCATAGCCGTAGTTGACGATGAGCCCGGTGGCGAGCATGACCTTGGCCATGTTGCGCACGTGGCGCTCGGTGATGAAATCGTGCAGCCCGAACGCGGCGCGCAGCGGAATGGCGAGCGTGATCACCATGGCGAAGCCGGCGAAGATGGCGCCGGCGACGAAATAAGGCGGGAAAATCGTCGCGTGCCAGCCCGGGATGAGGCCGGCGGCGAAGTCGAGGCTCACCACCGAGTGCACCGAGACCACCAGCGGCGTCGCCAGCGCCGCCAGCAGGATGCACGCCGTGTCGTGGTTGTGCCAATGCGCCGCCGAGCCGCGCCAGCCCATGGCCATCATGCCGTACACCACGCGGGCGATGCGATTCTGCGTGCGATCCCGCAACGTCGCGAGATCGGGAATCAGCCCGACGTACCAGAACATGAGCGACACCAGCGCGTAGGTCGAGATGGCGAACACGTCCCAGATCAGAGGACTGCGGAACTGCGGCCAGACCCCGGTGGTGGCCGGATAGGGAAACAGCCAGTAGGCCAGCCACGGCCGCCCCAAGTGCAGGATGGGATAGATCCCGGCGCAGGCGACGGCGAACAAGGTCATCGCCTCGGCGAAGCGGTTGATGGACTGCCGCCATTTCTGCCGCAGCAACAGCAGGATCGCCGAGATCAGCGTGCCTGCGTGCCCGATCCCGATCCACCAGACGAAGTTGACGATGGCGAAGCCCCAACCCGCCGGATTGTTGACGCCCCAGATCCCGACGCCCTTGGCGAACAGAATCGTGACCGCGTACATGAACAGCATGAGCAGGCCGAAGGAGGCACCGAACGCCGGGTAGAACCAGCGGGGTGTGCTCTGCAGCACCACGGCGGCGATCTTGTCGGTGACCGTCGCGGTGGTGTGCCCCGGGGCGACGAGCGGTGAATCCGCCGTTGTCCGCGTTTCAGTGGCCACGCACATCTCCCGCATGGCCCGCGGCGGCACCGCGCTCCGGATTGGGGTTGGTCACTCGCGCCAGATAGGTCGTGCGCGGCCGGGTGTTGAGCTCCTCGAGGATGCCGTAGTGCAGCGGCTGCTGCCGCAGCTTCGCCACCTTCGAGTTGGGGTCGTTGATGTCGCCGAAGATGATCGCGTCGGAGGGACACACTTGCTGGCAAGCGGTGAGGATCTCGCCGTCGCGCAACGGGCGGTCCTCCTTCTTGATCTGGATGCGCGTCTGGTTGATGCGTTGCACGCAATAGGTGCACTTTTCCATCACGCCGCGCGTGCGCACGGTGACGTCGGGGTTGCGCAACATCTTGAGGACTTCGGTCTCCTGGTCGGCGTACTGCAGGAAATTGAAGCGCCGCACCTTGTACGGGCAGTTGTTGGCGCAATAGCGCGTGCCGACGCAGCGGTTGTACACCATCTCGTTCAGCCCTTCCTTGCCGTGCGACGTGGCGCCCACGGGGCACACCGGCTCGCAAGGGGCGTTCTCACAATGCATGCACATCACCGGCTGTTGCACGACGCGCGGATCTTCGGCGCTGCCTTCGAAGTACCGATCGATGCGCAACCAATGCATCTCGCGGCCCTTCCTCACCTGGGCCTTGCCGACCACCGGGATGTTGTTCTCGGCGTTGCACGCGACGACACAGGCGTTGCAGCCGGTACAGGCACCGAGGTCCACCACCATGCCCCAGGCGCGACCTTCGTACTCGAAGCCTGGATACAGCGACGTCGGCGCATGGACCCCATGACCCATCTCCTGGGCGAAATGGGGATGATCACGGAACTCGCTGAGCGACCCTTCGCGCACCAGATGCCGGCCTTCCATCGCATGCTGCAGTTGGGTGCATGCCAGCTTGACCTGTTCGCCAGTGGGACGCAGGCGCAGACCGCTCGCGTGCACCAGACCCGCGCTCGTGCGCAACGGATGGGCATCGAAGCCGGCGCCCGTGCCGACGCGCCCGACCCGCCGCCTTCCATATCCCAAATGCAAGGTCACGACGTCCTCGGGCTGCCCCGGGAGCACCCACACCGGCGCACGCACTTTGCGCGTGCCCTGCTCGAGCTCGACCATGTCCTCGTTGGCCAGGCCGAGCCGGGCTGCGGTCGCAGGCGCCAGCAGCGCCGCGTTGTCCCACGTGAGCCGAGTCCAGGGCTTGGGCAGCTCCTGCAGCCAGCCGTTGTTGGCGAAACGGCCATCGTGCACGGTGGGATCAACGCGGAACACGACCTCCAGGCTGTCGTTGCGGCGCTCGAGACGAGGGGCCAAGTCGCTGGCGACCCCGAGAAAGAGTTGTGTGAGTGAATCGCGCTGCAGCTCGAGCGGCAGGAGTGGCTCCTCACTTCCCGCAACGACTCCATCGTGCAGAATCCGGCGCCAGCGCGTGTCGAAGTCGGCACCGAGGCGTTCAGTCCAGGTGCGGCGCACGATGTCGATGCCATTGCGTTCCTTGTCGCCGGCGACCACCGCGAGCAGCTCGTGCATCGACTTGCCGCCGAAGAGTGGATCGATGAGCGGTTGCATGACGCTCACGGTGCCGTCATGAGCACGCGCGTCGCTCCACGTTTCCAGCTCGTGTGCGAGCGGCAAGTGCCAATGACAGCTCTCCGAGGTCTCGTCCTCGGCGAAGGCCAAGTGCGCGCGCAGCGGCACTTTGGCCATGGCCGCGGTGAAGTCCAGATCCGCCGGCGCGTCGTACACCGGGTTGCCCCCGAGGACGAGCAGCAGCTCCACTTGACCCGCGCGCATGTCCTGCACCAGATCGCGCAGCGATCCGATGTGACTGGTGGGCTCGACCTCGATCGGCTCGCTCACGATCACGCTGCGACCGAGGTTGCCGAGCCGCTGGTTCATCGCCAGCGCCAGAGCCTGCAGCTCGACCGGCGACTCGTCGCCGGCGATGACGATGCTTCTCCCGGCATGCTCGCGCAGATCGAGCCCGATGATCTGGCGCCATTTCTCCAGATCGCCCGCGCCCGCGGGCCCGAGCACGCCGGTGCCGTGGACACCACATTCGAACGCCAGGGCGAAAGCACATGCCAGCTGCTGAGCGGGCGGGAGCGACAGGCGATGATCGGCCACCGCCCCCGTGGCGCTCGGCGTGCTCTCGATGCAGTACAACCGGCTCATGCCGTACTGACCTTCCCGCACGCGGCGGCGCGCCATGAAATCCTTCGCGTAGCGCACGCACCCCGGTCCAGTGGTGAGAAAATCCGAGTCGAGCGCCACGACCACATCGGCCTGCGAAAAGTCGTAGCGCACCTCGACGTAGCGGCCGAATGCGGCGAGGGTGGCGCTGCGCAAACCGTCGCGCGACACGGTTTCGTACCGATGCCAGCGTGCCTGGGGGAAACGGGCGCGGATGCGCTGCATCTGTGCCGCGAGCGTGGGGGACGTGCTGCTGCCGCTCAGGATTCGAAGGCCTGCGCCTTGCAGCGGCACCTGGGCCTCGAGCGCCGGCTCGAGCACCTGCAAGAAGGCTTCCCAGCTGCGAATCCGTTGCAGGTGCAGCACCGCGCGCGAGCGATCCGGATCATAGAGGTCCAGCAACGCCGCCTGCGCGAAGCGGTCGGTCGCGCCGAGGCTCGACGGGTGCTCGGGGTTGCCCTCGATCTTCGTCGGCCTGCCGGTGTGACTTTCGACCAGGACGCCGCTCGCGAAGCCACCGAGCGTGAGCGCCGTGGCGAAATAGAGCGGGCGGCCGGGAACGAGGTCCTCGGGCGGCCTCGCGTACGGCACCAGCTCCTCGACCGGCTGGCGGGTGCACGCTCCGAGTCCGGCCAGAGCGAACGACGCTCCCATCACTTGCATGAAGTGCCGGCGGTCGAGCCCCTGCGGCGCCACATCCGCCTGCGGAGTGAATTCGGGCCGCAGCTGTACCTGCAACGCGGCGTCCGGCGTGCGCTCTTCCAGCCCGCGCCAGTAGCGCGCCGCGTCGGTGCGATCGGATTCGCTCACGGGAATGCCCCTAACGATGACATGTGGAACAGTCCGTCATGCTGGTGACCCGGTACTCCTCGGCCAGCTGTGCCCGCATCGCCTCCGCATTTGCCGGCGGCTCCCATTTCGCGTTGAAAACCTCGGCGCGCGGGCGCAGTCGCTTCTCGGGATGTCGATGACAGTCGAGGCACCAGCGCATCTGCAGCGGGCTCGCCATATGCGTGAGCGGCATTCGATCGATGCGACCATGGCACTCGACGCAACCGATCCCCTTTGCCACGTGGATGCTGTGGTCGAAGTAGACGAAGTCGGGTAAGTCGGTCACACGCGCCCAGCGCAGCGGCTGCCCAGTGCGGAAGCTCTCGCGCACCGGTTCCAGGGTCGGACTGTCGGCCCAGATCTGCGAATGGCAGTTCATGCATGTGGCCGTGGGAGGAATGCCGGCGAACGCCGCGTTCTCGACCGAAGTGTGGCAGTAACGGCAGTCGATGCCGATGCCGCCGACGTGGTGGTCATGGCTGAATGGCACGGGCTGTTTCAACACCTCGGTCTGCCGTGTCCAGTAGGCCGAGCGATCCAGCAAGGTCGCCGCGCCCAGAGCTGCAGCGACCAAGAAAGCCGCGCCAAAAATGGTGACGCGGGCAAGCGTGTTGGTGCTGTGATGGAAGATCTGGGGCATTCTTCCGTACACCTAAACCTTCGCAAAAAACCGCGGCTCAACATAGCGAAGAGGTCCGTAGACCGCAAGGACTTCGTGATTTTGTTCACAAGGTGATCCCGGTGCCACACGTGCTCCGCCCGGCCTCCACACACCCTGCTATGCTGACCGACAGCCGGCAGGAGGTGGCCTTGACCGCGCCCGCCATCGCCATCGACACACACGCCGCACGCGGCGAAGATCGGGCTTTGCTGCTTGCAGGGATCCGGGAAGGCCTCCTGCGCACGCCGCGCGCGATCGCGCCCCGGTTCTTCTACGATGACGCCGGCTCTGCCCTCTTCGAGGCGATCACGGCGTTGCCCGAGTACTACCAGACGCGCACGGAAAGCGCCGTCCTCGCCACCGCGGCGGACGACATCAGTCGCCGCACCCGCTGTCGTGTGTTGGTGGAGCTCGGCTCGGGCAGCGCGACCAAGACCCGCATGCTCCTGGATGCCATGTTCCGCAGCGGTGATTGCGACACCTACGTTCCCTTCGACGTCAACGAGAGTGTGGTGCGACGCGCGGCGGAGTCACTCGTCCAGCGCTATCCCGGCCTCCGCGTGCACGGTGTGATCGGCGACTTCCTGGAGCTGGATTCCCGCCTCCCCTCCCTCGGTCGCAGGCTCGTCATCTTCCTCGGCGGCACCATCGGCAATTTGACTCCCGCGGAGGCGGCGCGATTCCTCCAGCATTTGGCCAGTGCGCTCGAGCCGGACGAAGCGTTCCTCCTCGGCGTCGACTTCATCAAAGCTCCCGAGCGGCTCAACGCCGCCTATAATGATGCGCAGGGCACGACGGCAGCCTTCAATCGCAACATCTTGCGCGTCCTCAATCGCATCACGGGCAGCGATTTCGTGCCCGAGCGCTTCGCACATCTCGCTTTCTACGATCCCCTGCAGCACTGGATCGAAATGCGCCTCGTGGCCCAGGTCGACCACAGCGTGCGCCTTCCGGCCGTGGGCTTGACGATCGATTTCCGCGCCGGGGAATTCATCCGCACCGAAATCAGCGTCAAGTACGACCAGGAAATGATCGCCGCGCTGCTCGGCAAGAGCGGCTTCGCCATCGAGCAGTGGTACACCGATCGCGAACGCCTGTTCGGCCTGGCCCTGGCACGACGTGTCGGTTCTGGGCTATCTTCCGCCGCATGATCGCCGAACCCACCTCGATCGACCGGCTGTGCATCGACAGCCTGCGCGTGCTGGCGATGGACGCGGTCGAGCGCGCCAAATCCGGACACCCCGGCACACCCATGGGGCTCGCACCTTTGGCCTACACGTTGTGGACGCGTCACCTGCGCCACGACCCGGCCGACCCCGACTGGCCCGGACGCGACCGCTTCGTGCTGTCGTGCGGGCATGCCTCGATGCTGCTCTACGCGATGTTGCATCTGTCGGGCTACGGCGTCTCGCTCGAAGATCTGCAAGGGTTCCGCCAGTGGGGGAGCCGCACTCCCGGTCATCCCGAACGCGGCCACACGCCGGGGGTCGAGACGACGACCGGCCCGCTCGGACAAGGATTTGGCAATGCCGTCGGCATGGCGCTCGCAGCGACGCATCTGGCCGCGACGCTGGAGGCGCCTTCACCGCACGAGCCGCGCGTTTGGTTCGTGGCCAGCGACGGCGATCTCATGGAAGGAATCTCGCACGAAGTGGCGTCGCTCGCGGGACACCTGGGTCTCGGGCGCCTCATCGGTTTCTTCGACGACAACGGCATCACCATCGATGGCCCGACGGCGCTCGCCTGCAGCGACGACGTGGCACGGCGGTTCGAAGCCTACGGCTGGCACGTGCAGCGCGTCGAGGATGGCAACGATCTCGCGGCGCTGGACCGCTGCATCGCCGCGGCGCGCGAGGAGACCAAGCGGCCATCCCTGGTCATCGTGCGCACGCATATCGGCTTCGGCAGCCCGCACAAGCAAGACACAGCCGAGGCCCATGGCGCGCCGCTCGGCGAGGAAGAAGTGCGCCTCACCAAGGCGAATCTGGGCTGGCCTTGGCCGGAGCCTTTCCACGTCCCGGTCGAGGCGCGGGCGCACTGGCTCCGCTGTCGCGAACGCGGTGTGATGCTGCAAGCGGAGTGGCGCGCCCGGCAGGCAGCGTGGGCTGCGGCGCACCCGGACCGAGCCCGAGAGCTCGCACGCCGGCTACGCGGCGAGCTGCCGGCCGGATGGGAAGCCGCGCTGCCGCGCTTCGCTGCCGGCACGGCCGCGATGGCGACACGCGAGGTTTCGGGCCAGGTGCTGAACGCCCTCGCGCCGCATTTGCCCGAGCTGATCGGCGGTTCAGCGGACTTGGCGCCGTCCAACAACACGTTGCTGCGCAGCAGCGGCAACTTTGGCCGCGATGCATTCACCGAGCGCAACCTGCGCTTCGGTGTGCGCGAGCATGCCATGGGTTCGATCTTGAACGGCATGGCACTGTACGGCGGCGTGCTTCCCTACGGCGGCACGTTCCTCATCTTCAGCGATTACATGCGTCCCGCGATCCGGCTCGCGGCTCTCATGGGCTTGCACGTCATCTACGTCTTCACGCACGATTCGATCGGCCTCGGCGAGGATGGCCCGACGCATCAGCCAGTGGAAACGCTCGTGGCATTGCGCTGCATCCCCAATCTCGTCGTGCTGCGGCCGGCCGACGCGGAGGAAACCGTCGAATCCTGGCGCTGGGCGATCGCGCATCGCGGCGGCCCGGTGGCGCTGGCCCTCACGCGGCAGAAGCTGCCGTTGCTCGTGCGCGAGCGGACCGATGTCGCACGCGGCGGCTATGTCTTGCAGGATGCCAATGCGCCCGCGGCGCTGGTGCTGATGGCGAGCGGCTCCGAGGTGAGCTTGGCGGTGGACGCCGCACGTCTGCTGCCGGAAATTGCCGTGCGCGTCGTGAGCATGCCGAGCCTCGAGTTGTTCGCTGCACAGCCGCCCGCGTACCGCGACGCGGTGCTCCCGCCGGGGGTTCCGCGGCTCGCCATCGAAGCCGCACACCCGATGTCGTGGCAACGTTGGATCGGCGCGCGCGGCGAGGTCCTCGGCATCGAGCGCTTCGGCGCTTCCGCACCCGCAGCGCGCTTGTTCCAAGAGTATGGCTTCACCCCGGAGGCCGTGGCCCAGCGCGCACGTGCACTGCTGGCGGTCACCCCTTCTGGTTGATGTCCGCGACAGCGGCGTGCTATCCTAACGAGCCGTTTGGAACCAAAAAACGTACGCGGACACAAGACTCCCGAAGGAACGCTTCCGGCCTACTGCTAACGCGACCTGCACCGACCCGGCGCCGCACCTCGAAGAGGTGTGGTGAGGGCATCGTTCTCACAGCTTGCAGCACCGGAGGGCCGCGCAGATGCCGCGTCATCGCGCCCACGTTCGTTTCGCCACTCTCGCCGCCAGTCTTCTGTTGTTCAATGCGCTCGTCGGGACGCAAGCGCGTGCCCAAACCCTGCGCCAAATCGTGCGTTTCGACGTCTCCTCGCTGCGCGTCGAAACGACCGCTTCCGGCACCGCCCTCGCGTCTCCGGGAAACCCGAGCACATGGGAGGACGGATACCCAGAAATCCCTTACCTCGTCCTCACCGTGCTCGTGCCGCAGGGCGCGAAGATCCAGTCCGTGCGCACGACGGGGGCACCTCCGCGCGCGCTGCATCCGGGGCTCAGGCTCGACCCGGCTGCCCCGCGCACCACGGACGCAGGCGATGTCGTCACGCCGCCCGCGGCCAGATGGAAGCTCCTCGGCTCGGATCTGTATCCACCAATCGATGCCGAGCCGATCGGATCGGGTTTGCTGCATGGCTATCGTCTGGCGAGCATCCGCGTCTACCCGCTGCGTTACGACATGAGTCAAGGCGGCTTGCAGGTGCGCGAACGGCTCGAGTTGGAGATCGAGCTCGCGCCCGATCCGACGAGCCCGATCGAACGCGCGCGCTTCGACGCGGCGCTCGAGACGCGCGCGGCGCAACAGGTCGCGCGCTTGGTGGCCAATCCCGACGCCATCGCTTCCTACGCGCGGCGCATCGGCGCTCTGGTCGAGAGCGACCGCCGCGGCTTTCACCCCAGCCTGGCGCCGAGCCTCGAAGGCAGCCCGGTCGAATACGTCATCATCACCAGCCAGGCAATGCAGGCGAGCTTCCAGGTCCTCGCCGATTGGAAGACGCAGCGCGGCATTCCCACCGTCGTCCGCACTCTCGAATGGATCCAGGCCAACTACCGGCACGGCAGCGATCTGCAGGAAACGATCCGCACATTCATCCAGGACGCCTACGCCAAATGGTCGGTGAGCTATGTCCTCCTCGGCGGCGACACCGACGTCGTTCCGGCACGCTACGGCTACTCGCAGTTCGGCCCGGTGACCGAGGAGCACATCCCGACGGACATGTACTTCGCTTGCCTCGAAGGCAATTGGAACGCCGATGGCGATGCGGTATGGGGTGAAGCTGCCATCCCCTTCGACTTCCCCGTCGACGACGCGGACATGTATGCCGAAGTGTTCGTCGGCAGGCTGCCGGTGAGCAGTGTGGCCGAAACCCAGTCGCTCGTGGCCAAGATCATCGAGTACGAGAACCCATTGCTGGTGAACTACCAGAGCTCGATGCTGTTCCTGAGCGAGGTGCTGTTCCCGGTCGACTGGGAGGCCGGGCAGGGCATCATCGAGGATGGAGCCGATTACAGCGACTCCGACCTGCTGCCGCTCGTCGATCCGTGCGTCCAGGTCACCAAACTGTACCAGAACCACACGGCGTACAGCGGCGCGAGCCCACTGTCGCTGACGAGTTCGCTGGCGCAGTTGAACTCGGGTTACGGCTTCGTCAACCACATCGGACATGGCTTCCGCTACAACATGTCGGTGGGGGACCAATCCTTGCTCACGCACCACGCGCTCGGTCTCACCAACGGCGACGAGCGCTTCGTCCTGTATTTCCTCAACTGCACGGCCACCGCCTTCGACTTTCCCTGTCTCGCCGAATCCTTCCTCGACGCGCCCGGCGGTGCGGTCGCGGTGCTCGGCGCCAGCCGCGCCGCTTTCCCGCTGCCGTCGCGCAATTACAACGTCGACTTCTTCGCGGCGCTCTTCGATGACGTGACACCGAAGAACATCGGCCAGCTCTTCGTCGCCAGCCGCGATTCCTTCACCGCCAACGCTCACTACGATACCTCGGATCACTACACGCATTTCCTCTACAACCTGCTCGCCGATCCCGAAATGATCGTGCACTCGTGCAATCTGCAAACCACGGGCCTCGTCTTCCCCCCCAGCCTCGGCCTCGGGCTCACGACGGTGAACGTGACCGTCACCAACAACGGCACGCCGCGCGCCGGCGCACGCGTGTGCCTGCAGAAGGGCACCGAGGAGTATGTGCACGGCTTGACCAACGGCGCGGGCCAGGTCGCGCTCGCCTTCGTCGGCGAGACCGCGGGCAACGCCACGCTCACGGTGAGCGGGCAGAACATGCGGACGCGGATCGAGACCATCCCGGTGCTCGCTTCGGGCGGCGCTTACGTCCACGTGCAGAGCCTGTCCGTCGACGACGACAACAACGGGGGCACGACGGGCAACAGCGACGGCCTCATCGATGCCGGTGAAACTGTGTCCCTGTCCGTCACTTGCGCCAACAGCGGCACGACCAGCGTGGTGGGTGCGACCGGCGTGCTGCGCATCAACAACCCCTGGGTGACGATGCAGGACAGCACCTACAGTCCCGGCAACATCACGAACGGCGGCCAGGTCGTGCTCAGCGGCGCGGTGCGTTTCCTCGTCGGCGCCGGCGCGCCGGACGGCAGCGTCCTCGCCTGCAAGTGGATCACCACCAACGGTTCGTCGACGTGGAACGACAGCATGAACCGGGTTCTGCACGCGCCGCGCATGGATCTCGTCTTGCTCGACGTCATCGACCCGATACCCGGCGGCAACAACAACGGCACGATTCAAGCCGGGGAGACGTTCGACCTCGTCCCGGTGTTCAAGAACTACGGCACCGGCAGTGCTTCCGGTCTCGTCGCCACGCTCTCGAGCAGTGATCCGGATGTGGTGCTGAGCCAGACGATGATCGCTGTCGGCACCGCCGCGCCGCTGCAGGAAGTCACTGGGCCGACGCGATTCCGCCTGCGGGAGAACACCCTCGACGCCAATTTGCTGACGGTGCAGCTCACCGACGGCTTCAATCGCATGCAGAGCTGGAGCCTGACCTTGCGCGGTCCGGGGGCACCCGACGCACCCGAACTCGACCCGAGCCAGGGATCGACGGTCGTCGTCGCCACCTGGACGCCAACGGGTGCTCCCGATCTGGCCGGCTACCACGTGTACCGCAGTCTCACCGGATCTCCGCCCTGGAGCCGCGTGACGATCGATCACACCGACAACGTCGCCTACTACCGTGACGGCAGCCTCGCGCCGAGCACGCAGTACTTCTATTACGTGACCGCCGTCGACAGCTCCGGCAACGAGAGCGGTCCATCACCCATGGCCCACGTCAACACCAGCCCGCAGCAGTTGGCCGGATGGCCGATCCAGATGGCAGCGGTGAGCTCGTGCCCGCCCGCCGTCGGCGACATCACCGGTGACGGCAACATGGAGATCGTCGCCGGCAACCTCCGTGTCTATGCCTGGGACTGGCAGGGAATCGAGCTGCGCGACGCCGATGACGACCCCCAGACCTGGGGCGTCTTCTCCACCGAGATTCAAACCGTGACCGCTGCGGTCGTGCTCGCCGAGTTCGATCCCGCACCCGGGCTCGAGGTGTTCGTCGGCGCCTGGGGCGATGTGGGCGACGGCACCAAGACGCTCGTGTTGCGCGGCGACGGCTCCATGGTCGGCAATTGGCCGCAGAATCCGAGCCCGATGGCCACGCCGCCCGGGTACTGGGGTGCGCCGGGCGCCATCGACCTGGACGGCGATGGCTTGGCCGAAGTGTTCGCGCCGGCCAAGGATGGCAATTTGTACGCGTGGCACGGTGACGGCACACCCGTGGGTGCGGGCGCCGCGTTCAAGTCCGGGCTCGGCACCTGGAGTCGCTGCTCGCCCACCTTCGCCAACATGGACGGCGACCCGGCACCGGAAATCGTCTATGCCTCCCCCACGGGAACACTCCACATCTGGAACGCCAACGGGACCAACGTGCCACGCTTCCCGATGAACTTGGGCAACACCTATCTCTCGAGCAGCGCCCTCGGCGATGTGGACGGCGACGGTGACATCGAAGTCGTCCTGGTGTCGGAAAACGACTCGCTCTACGTCATCAACACGGCCAAGGGCAAGCGCATGCCGGGATGGCCCGTGTTCCTTTCGGTCGATAGCAATCCCGTGTCGCCGTCGCCGGCGCTCGCCGACTTCGATTTCGACGGCGATCTCGAGATCGTCGTCGCGCACAATGCGCTGCCGGTGACGCAGTCCTCGGTGCGCGTCTACAGCCACACGGGGCAACTGCTCCCCGGCTGGCCGCGTCTGGTCGACTCGCACAGTTCGGAGAGCTCTCCCATCGTCGCCGATTTCTCCGGCGATGGTGTGCCCGACATCGTCTTCGGCAACGAGAACTCGCTCATCTATGGCTGGGACAAGAACGGCAACACTTTGCCCGGGTTCCCGCTCACGGTCGGCGGCGAGGTGCGTTCGACGCCTTTCGCCACCGACGTGGACGGCGACGGCACGATCAATCTCGTGCTCGCTGGCTGGGATCAGAATCTGTGGATCTGGGATTTCACCGCCCCGTTCGTGCGCGCTGCGGCTCAATGGCCGACGTTCAAGCACGACGCACAGCGCACTGGCTACTACAGCCATACCGAGCAGACGCCGACAGGGACGGGTGAAGACCCCGATGCCAGCGCCGCCGTGCCACGCAGCGCTTTCCTCGGCGCCAACGTGCCCAATCCATTCAACCCGGTGACGTCGATCGCCTATGGGGTGCCCGCGACAGGTGGGACCGAAGCCGTCGACGTCGGGATCCAAGTGCTCGATGTGCGTGGCCGGCACGTACGCCATCTCGTCCAAGGCGCGCAGGTTCCCGGAACGTACAAGGCGCTGTGGGATGGCCGCGACGACCATGGCCGCGAGGTCCAGTCCGGCGTCTATTTCTTCCGCTTGCACGTGGCCGGCACCACGCACGTGCGCAAGAGCGTGCTGCTGCGTTAGTCGTCTTCGACCCGGCGCGCACGTTTGCTCGCCGCACGCTGGCGTTTGGCCTCGAGCCGGCGCTGCTTCGACGCGCGCGTCGGTCGCGTCGGGCGCCGGGGACGCGGCGCAGTGAGTGCACGCTGCAGCAGCGCCACGAGTCGCGCGCGCGCCTCCGCCTCGTTGCGCGCGCGGCTGCGATGCATCTGCGCCACCACCCGCACCACGCCGTCCTCGGTCACGCGCTTGCCGAGCCGAGCGCGCAGCCGTTGCTTCGTCGCCGCATCGAACAGCGCCGATGCCTCGAGATCGAAGCGCAGCTCGATGCGAGTCTCGACCTTGTTGACGTTCTGGCCGCCGGGGCCGCCGCTGCGGCTCGAGCGCACTTCGAGCTCGGCTTCGGGAATGACGACATCGTCGCCGACACGCAGTCCGCGTTTCTCGAGCCCCGCCGACCCCATGACCTCTTCCCCCTTCGCACTGCGTGCCCTGGCCGCGGCGCGGTCGCTCGGTGGTGCAGCCTTCCAGATGCTAGACTGTGCACTCGATCCCTACCATGGAGGATGCGCATGCCAACGCCGAATCTGGCCGAGATCGCTCAGACGTTGAAACCCCTGGTCGCCGCCCGGCGCGACGAGATCATCCGTTTCCTGCGCGAGATCGTCGCCATCCCCAGCATGAACGGCCGCATCGGCGAGGTCGGCGAGCGCGTCGCGAGCGAAATGCGACGCCTCGGCTTCGACGACGTGCGCTTCGACCGCATGGGCAACATTCTCGGACGCATCGGCAGCGGCCCGCGCACTTTGCTCTACGACAGCCACCTCGACACGGTCGGGCTCGGCGACAAGGACGCCTGGAAGTGGGATCCCTTCCAGGGCAAGATCGAAAACGGCATCCTGTTCGGCCGCGGCGCCTGCGACGAAAAGGGCTCGACACCGGGAATGGTGCACGGCCTGGCGCTGGCGCGCGACCTCGGCCTCGCCGAGGGTTTCACGCTCTGGTACTTCGGCAACATGGAGGAATGGTGCGATGGCATCGCGCCGCACGCCCTGGTCGATGTCGAGGGCATCCGGCCCGATTTCGTCGTCATCGGCGAGCCGACGGACATGCGTGTCTATCGCGGTCATCGCGGCCGCATCGAGCTGCGCTGCGTGACGCGCGGCAAGGCCGCGCATGCCGCCATGCCGCATCTGGGCGAGAATGCCATCTACAAGATGACCAAGTTCCTGGCCAGCCTCGAGACCTACAATGCCCGCATCCACGAGGATCCTTTCCTCGGCAAGGGCACGGTGGTCGCCAGCATCATCGAGAGCACGAGCCCGTCGATCAACGCCCTGGCCGACTCCTGCACCGTCTACCTCGACCGACGGCTCACCTTCGGCGAGTCGAAGGACTCGGCCATTCGCGAGCTGCAAGCATTGCCGGGCGCCGAAGCCGTCGAGATCCACGAAATGTGGTACGACGCGCCGAGCTACACCGGGTATGTCTTCGAGGTCGACAAGTACTACCCGGCCTGGGCGATTCCGGAAGAGCATCCCATGGTGCAGGCCGGCGTGCGCGCCACCGAGCTCTTGTGGTCGAAGCCGGCCGCCGTCGGCCGGTGGAACTTCAGCACCAACGGCATCTATTGGTCGGGGAAGGCCAACATCCCGTGCATCGGCTTCGCGCCCTCCGACGAAATCTGGGCACACACGCTGCAGGATCAAGTGCCCATCGACGATGTCGTGCGCTCCACCGAGTGGTACGCCTTGTTCCCGGCGCTGTTGCGCCAGGAGCTCGACAGCCGCGCTTGAGCCCCCTGCGCGCGGCGTTCCACGGCGATTTCGCGCCAGGCTCGATCGCCCGCGCTCAGCGCACACCGAACGAGTGGATGAGCCACAGCGACAGTGCCGGCACGTAGGTGATCAGCAGCAGGGCCAGGATGTACAGGCCGAGGAATGGCAGGGACGCGCGCGCCAACTCCATCACCGGCTTGCCGAAACGGAACGAACCGATGAACAGGTTGAGCCCCACGGGTGGCGTGAAGTAGCCGATCTCGAGGTTGGCGAGAAAGATGATTCCCAAGTGCACGGGGTTCACCTCGTAGGCTTTCGCCACCGGCAAGATCAGCGGCATGACCACCAAGATGGCCGAAAAGATGTCCATCATGCAGCCGACGATGAGCAAGAACACGTTGAGCAGGACCAAGAACACGAAGCGACTGCCGATCCACTTCTGGATCCATTCGAAGATGGAATTCGGCACCTCGGCGTCGATGAGGTAGTTGGTGAGGCCGAGTGCGGTGCCGAGAATGATGAGGATTCCGCCCACCAGCACCATGCTCTCGGTGAACAGGCGCCGCAGATCGCCGAAGCGGATATCGCGATAAACGAGTGTCTCGGCCAGCAGCGCGTACATGGCGGTGAGGCTCGCGGCCTCGGTCACCGTCACCTTGCCGCTGTAGATTCCACCCAAGACCACGAACGGCAGGGGAATCCCCCACGCCGCCGCGCGCGCCGCGCCCGCGAGCTCGCGCCATGAGAAGCGCTGGCGCGGCAAGTGATCTCGCCGCGCCACCTGCACCGCGTAGGTGCCGAGCAGCAGCAGCAACACGGTTCCCGGCACGATCCCGGCGACGAAGAGCTGGTCGACGCTGACGCTGGCCACGTAGGCGACGAGGATGATCGGCAGACTGGGAGGAAAGAGCAGCCCCAGGCTGCCGGACGTCGTCAGCAGGCCGAAGGTGAAGCGCTCGCTGTACTTCTCCGCCAGCAGCGCCGGCAGCAGCAGGCCACCCATGGCGATGACCGTCACCCCCGAGGCGCCGGTGAAGGCGGTGAAGATGGCGCACGCCACCAAGGACACCACGGCCAGCCCGCCCGGCATCCAGCCGAGCAATGCGCGCGAAAGGCGCAGCAAGCGCCGCGGCGCCCCGCCTTCCGACAACAGATAGCCGGCGAAGGTGAACAGCGGGATCGCGATCAGCATCGGTGCTTCGGCCATCCGGTACATTTCGATGGCGACCGACACCGTATCGATATCCTGCGAGGCGAAGGCGAACAGCGTCGCGCCGGCGATGATGCTGAACAGAGGCGCGCCGAAGAATGCGGCGAGGACGAGTAGCGGCAGCAGCAACCAGCTCACCCGCGCACCTCCGGCGGCGGCGGCCGCAGCCCGCGACCACGGCTGGCGTCCACCGCGTGGCCAAGGAAGCGCGAGCTCATCATCAGGAGCGCGAGCGGCATGACGATCTGCACGGACCAAACTGGCAGACCGAGAAACGCATCGCGGGCGAAATCGACTTCGTCACGCACCAGCCGAAAACATGCGAGCGCCAAGAGCAGGGTGACGACGGCAGCCAGCAGGTTGGTCCCCGCCCTTGCGATGCGCAGCCCCGCGTCCGACAGCAGGCGCGACAACGCATCGACGTTGATATGCCGGCCCGAGCGGCTCGCGAGCGCCGCGCCCAGCAAGCCCACCCACAGCACCAAGTGCCGGAGGAGCGGATCGATCCACAGGAGGCTGGTGTCGAAGAAATTGCGCAGCAGCACCTGCAGAAACGACAGCGCGATCATCGCCGCCAGGATCAAGGCCAGCAGCGTGCCTTCGAAAGCATGCACGCTGGCGCGCAGGCGCCGCGTCGACGGGCGCATCTCGAACCAAAGACGGAGAAGCGTGGAGACCAGGACGATGCCGGCGGCGCCGATCCAGAGAGCTTGCCCCGTCGGCAGTCGCTGCAACCAGGCGCCTGCAACGTCCACGTTCGACTCCCCGGATGTCGTGACTCAGCGCGCGCTGCTCGAACTGCCCGCGGCGCAATCGCGGCGCTGCACCGCGTCGAGCAGCTCCGCCGTGTAGAGCTTGCCCTTTTGTTCCTGCCAGACGCTCTTGCCGACGCTCTGGAAGGCGCGCAGCTCCTCGGCGCTCACGGCCACGCGCCCGACCCCGTTCTTGGCGATCTCGACCAGCGCTTCGTCGTTCTGCTTCCTCGTGGCGAGGACCAGCTCGCGAAAGCGGGTGCGACAGATGCGCTGCACGCTGTCGCGATGCTGCGCCGGAATGCGCTCGAAGGCGGCCTTGTCCACCACCACAGCGCCCGACGCGAACGTGATCGGCACGTCCGTGAAGTGATGGACGCGCGTGAACCATTGCAACGCCAAGCACGCGAGCGGCGAGGCGTACACCGCGTCGATCAGTCCCGTCTGCAGAGCCGTCATCACGTCGGTGACCGCGAGCGGCACGGGCACGACACCGAATGCCCTGTAGAAGGACTCGGCGAGCGGATCGCCTTCCCACAGCCACATCTTGGCCTTCTTGAGCTCCGCTTGCGTCGCCAGCGGCGCCTTGGAAAACAGGTGCACGAAGCCGACCTCGGCCCAGCCGAGGAGCGTGAAGCCACCTTGGAGCAGCTGCGCTTCCAGCTGCGGCCCGACGCAGTCGTAGGCCTTGTCGATCGCGGCGTAATCGGGAAAGAGGAAGGGCAGCTCCATCACGCGCAAGGCGGGCGCGATGACGCCGAGGCCGACGCCGGTGAAACCGCCGCCGTGCAACTGGCCGCTGCGCACCTTGCGCAACACCACCATCTCGTCGCCCTGGACGCCGCCGGGATAGATCTTGAAGCCGACGCTGCCACCGGTCGCGGCCCGTACTTCGGTATCGATGGCGCGCATCGTCTTCATCCACGAGGACCCTTCGGGCGCCACGGTCGCGAGCTTGAGCTCGACTTCGGGCTTGGCCTCTGCTCCCGGCGCGAACCCCAGCGCGCTCGCCCACAGGCAGGCCATGAGGATGTGCATCCGCTGTCGTCGCATGTCCGCTCCTTCGTGCGCAAGAACTCAGAACATCTCGTCCCGGCGCGCGAGCAGTCGGCGCGCGCGCCGGCGCGCGATCTCGTTCATCAAGGTGAATTGTGGTACCGCGGCTGCATCGGCCTGTGCGACCGCAACGAGCGCGGCGTCGAAGCAGGCCTCGTCCAGGACCTGGCGGCAGTAGAACTCGGCGTAGAACACGCGGTAGAGCAAGTTGGCGTCGCCGCCGAGCGCGAACGCACGCTCGAAATGCACGCGCGCGCTGTCCGGCTGGCCTCCGAGCATCTCCGGCCGCATCGCATCGAACATGCCACGCAACACGTGCGGCAGCCCCGCCTCGAAGCCCGGGTCGAGTTGCAGGAGCCGGTTCAACATCGCTTCCAAACGCGGCTGCTGCGCGATCGCCGCGGGGCTCTCGAGATTGAGGCTGATCCAGCGACCCCAGTTGGCGGTGGTCCAGGCCAGTGCCGGCACATCGATGCGCTTGAGCACCTTGAGTGCACGTTCGAATTCCTCGAGCGTGCCATTGCGTTGGCGCGCGAACGGCTTGCGGGAATCGAGCGAGCGCAGGCCGTGATCACGGCCGGTGGCGTAGTACTGGCTCGCGAGCTCCAGGCTGTCCTCTTCGACGAAACCGAGCGCATAGCCGAAATGCAGGAAGGACGAGGTCGCCAGCAGCGCCTTGTTCTTGGGATCGGTGCGAATCAACCCATCGACGAGCAACAAATTGGCGGGAAGCGCTTGCGCCACGAGCTGCAGATCGCTGCGCTCGCGCGCGCCCTCCGTGGCGTTCTCGATGATCGGTACCATCTGACCCACCGCGACCTTGCGGGCGAAACTGCAGCCAGTTTGCAAAATCAGCCCCGCCGAGAGCGTCGCGACCCCGCTCCGCCACCACTTCGACCGCATCGATTTCCTCCAACCCGGGACCGAGGCCGCCAGTTCCCACCGGACCCCAACGCGGGCCTTGGCTTCGGCCAGGGACGCTAGAGGATGGAAGCCTCGGGGAGCCAGCGAAACCAAAGGCAGCCGGGCCCCCTTGACAGGCCTGCCTTCGACGCATAGCCTCCGGATGTAATTGAGACTGAGTCGCAATTGCAATAGAGGCTTGGATTCCATCTGCTTAGGAGACAATATCTTGAACGCGAGTAACCTGGACCTCGATGGGGTCACACCTGAGATTGAGTCGCAATATCATCCGACGAGGATGCCCGCCTTGCGCGCCTTCGCCACCACGATCGGCTTGCTGGCCGGATTCGTCGCGATGAGCGCAGGGGCGCAAGAGGCCCCACCCACGAACGAGGAGCTCGCTCGCAGGATCGAGGCACTCTCCCAGGAGCTCGAGGACCGCGAGCAAGGTGGCGTGGCGCGACCGCTCGAATCGCACTACGGGCTTGGGCCGGCCGCATCCAAGATCTATGGGGTCGAGCGCGGCTTCTCGTTCGGCGGTTACGGCGAGATGCTCTACCAGGATTTCGATCAGGAGCAAGAGAACGGTCAAGCCTCGGGGAGGAATGACCAGATCGACTTCCTGCGCTTCGTCCTCTACACCGGCTACAGGTTCGACTCGCGTGTGCTGTTCAATGCCGAGCTGGAGTTCGAGCATGTCTCCACCGAGTCGGGCGGCGAGGTCACGGTCGAGTTCGCGCACCTCGACTTCCTCATCGATCCGAGCTGCAACGTGCGCGCCGGCCTGGTGCTGGTGCCGATGGGAATCATCAACGAGATGCACGAGCCACCGACCTACTTCGGCGCCAACCGGCCCGAGGTGGAAAGGCGCCTGCTGCCGACGACATGGAGTGCCAACGGCGCCGGCATCTTCGGCAGCGGCGACGGGCGCTTGTCCGGCCTCAGCTATCGCGCCTACGTCATCGAGAGCCTGTCTTCCGTCGGCGAGGAAAAATTCGCCGCCGATGGGCTGCGGGCAAGCCGCCAGGGTGGCTCGGAGGCACTGGCCGAGGATTTCGCCATCGTCGCCCGCGCCGACTACGCCAGAAGTAGCCTGTCATTCGGCGGATCGGCGTTCTTCGGTGAAACCTCGCAAGGAGCGAGTGTCGACCTGGGGACTGGTGCCGAAGAATTCGGCGCCTTCACCAGCATCTACGAAGCGCATGCACAGGTGCGGCGTCAAGGCGCCTCGTTGCGTGCACTCTTCGCGGCAGCGACCGTCGACGATGTTGAACAGATCAACGCCATCAACGGCTACACCGGCAACGCCTCGGTCGGTTCGCGCATGCTCGGATGGTACGCCGAAGCCGGATGGGACGTGCTCACCGCCTTCCGCCCGGGCTCGCAGCATGCATTGAGCCCGTACGCGCGTTACACGGAGCTCGACACACAGGACGAAGTCCCGGCCGGCTTCGTCGCCGATCCGGCCAACGATCTGAGCATCTTCACGTTCGGCCTGGCGTACTTGCCACATCCGCAGGTGGTCGCCAAGCTCGACTACGAGATCCGCCGCAACGACGCCGCGACAGGAGTCGATCAGTGGAACCTGGCGCTTGGTTTCCATTTCTGAGCCGGCGCGCGACCGCGTGTTGCGTCGCGATCGGTTGCTGCGGCATCGGCGGCGGCACCGCTGCGGCCAAGACCTTCGCCACGCGCGAAGTGGCTCTGCAGCGTGCCTTCGGGACCGAGGCCGAGATCGAGCGCCGCACCGCGTTCCTCACGCCGGCGGAACTCGATTCGGCGCGCGCACTCGCGGCGGCCCCGATCGCGGCGGCACGCGTGTCGTACCATGAGGCATCGCGCGGCGACTCGCTGCTGGGCCGTGCCTATCTCGACACGCATCCGGTGCGCAACGAGTACGAGACGATTCTGATCATTGTGTCGCCGGCCGGCGAGACCCAGCGAGTGGAGATCTTGGCCTTCGACGAGCCCGAGGACTACTTGCCGCCTGCACGCTGGCTGCAGACGTTGACGCACCGCAGCCTGTCGCGACGCCTGCGCCCAGGCGACGCGGTGGACGCCATCTCGGGCGCGACTCTCTCCGCACGCGCGGCCACCGAGGCGGTCCGGCGCGTGCTGGCGCTCGACCGTATCCTGCACGGGAGCAGACGATGAAGTACATGCTGACCGGAAACTATCGCGCTCACGTCCTCATGCGAGTGACGCTGCTCAGCACGCTGTTCTTGCTCTCGGGGTTCTGGCTCACCAATGCGCTGCTCTATTTCCGCAACATGGACCTGCGCCCGGTCTCGGTGGTGCAGTACTACCGCGGCAGCGAGGCCGAGTTCAGCATGCCACGCACCTACGGCGCCATGCTCGAGGTGACGCACATGCATTTGCCGATGATGGCGATGGTGATCCTCCTGCTCACCCACCTCGCCATCTTTCTGCCATGGCCGCTGCGCCTGCGCCTGGTCCTCGTTCTCGGCACCTTCGGCTGCGCCTTGCTCGGCGAGACGGCGAGCTGGCTGGTCCGCTTCGCCCACCCGGCCTTCGCCTGGCTCAAGATCCTGAGCTTCCTCGGTCTGCAGGCGGGCCTCGCCGTCCTGCTCGTCGGCCTCGCCATGCATCTCCTGCGAACGCAAGCGCGCAGCACCGAGGACCTGTTGCCGATTGGCGGGCGCACTCAGCGCTGACAGCCGGGGCAATAGAACGTGCTGCGTCCGGATTGCACGGCGCGACGCAGCACCCGGCTGCAGCGCCGGCACGCTTCGCCTTCCCGGCCGTAGACCGCGAGACGGACACGGAACTCGCCGGCGCGGCCATCGGCGGCGCGGAAGTCGCGCAAGGTCGTGCCCCCCGCGCGCAGCGCGTGGCGGAGCGTCGCACGCACGGCCGCGTGCACGCGCTGCCAGCGCTGCAACGTCAAGCGCCGCGCTGGCGTCGCCGGATGCACGCGCGCACGGTACAGCGCCTCGCTGGCGTAGATGTTGCCAACCCCCACGACCACACCCGCATCCATGAGGAAGTTCTTCACTGGACGTTTGAGACCACGCGCGCGCTGTTGCAGATAGAGCGGCGTGAAGGCGGCGGTGAGCGGTTCGGGGCCGAGGTGGACGAAGCGCGGGTGGCGCTCGAGCTGCTCTTGGGAAACGACGAACAACATGCCGAAGCGGCGCGGATCGCGGAATCGCAGCTCCATGCCGTCGTCGAGGTGGATGCGGGCGTGCGTATGCGGCTCGAGCGCGGTGGCCGCCGCGACGAGCGCCAGGCGGCCCGACATGCCCAGATGCAGCACCAAGACGTCGGCACTCGAGAGGTGCAGCAGCAGGTACTTGGCCCGCCGAGCGACGCGCACCACCTGCGTGCCGACGAGCTGGCGGCGCAGCGCCGCTGGCTGCAGCAGGTTGCGCAACTGCGGCTGCTGGATGTCGAGCGCTTCGATGCGCCGTCCCGGCAGTCGCGTCGCAAGGCTCCGCCGCACGGTTTCGACTTCAGGCAGCTCGGGCAATGTCGTCTCCGCTGCGGCGAACTCCCCGCATGCGCACGGCGCGACGCGCGGCTTGACGCACTGCTGTCGCGAACGTGGCTTCGTACGCCTCGGCGTTTCTCGCGCGCAAAGCTCTGATCGGCGTCGTTCTTGCGATGCGCGACGGCATGAAGCGCTCGCGCGGCACCGCCGTTTTCGTCATCATGTTCCTCATCCTCGCCATCCTCGGTTTGGCGCTCTTCGCCGTCGCGCCGCAGCGCGATCTCGGTGACGTGAAGACCGTCTTCGTCAACGACATGGTAGCCGCCTTGGACGGCGTCCTGCATCGCTGTGGCCTCGGGCCGAACGTCTCCCTGGGCGAGAACGCCTGGGTCGGGATCGCGGCGCTCGGAGCCGGGCTCGGGCTGTTGGCATACCTGCGGCAGGGGCGGAGTCCGTAGCGCCGAGCGGCGCCCGAGAGAATCTCCACTCGCGCCAACGACCTTTTCCCATCTCCAGCCTGAGACGCTACAATGCGCGCACGCGGCGGCCATTTCGCCAGCACGGAGCGCGCATGCCCGAAGCTTTCGTCAATCTCCTGCCTCAGACACCTGCCGACTGGCAACGGCTGTGGGATTTCACCCTCGATCCGTTTCGCACCGTGCGGCGGCGCACACGCGAGGTCCGCGTCGGCACGGTCGGCATCGGCGGCGACAATCCAGTTCGCATCCAGTCCATGACCATCGCCGACACCATGGACACAGGCGCCGTCACGGACGAGATCGCGGGGCTCGCGCGCGCCGGCTGCGAGATCGTGCGCGTCACCGCGCCGCACCGAGCCGCGGCCGAGAACTTGGCCGCCATCCGCGCGGCGCTGCGCCGGCAGCAAGTGCACGTGCCGCTGGTGGCCGACGTGCACTTCACGCCGCAGGCCGCCATGATCGCGGCGGAACACGTCGAAAAAGTACGCATCAACCCCGGCAACTATGCCGACCGCAAACATTTCAAACAATGGGAGTACTCCGACAGCGAATACGCCGAAGAGCTGGAGCGCTTGGAGACGGCCTTTCGCCCTCTGGTCCTGCGCTGCAAGGAGCGCGGCGTGGCCATGCGCATCGGCACCAATCACGGCTCGCTGTCGGATCGCATCCTCAACCGCTATGGCGACACACCGCTCGGCATGGTGGAGTCGGCGCTGGAGTTCGTGCGCATTTGCGAGCACCACGGCTACTTCGATCTGGTGCTGTCGATGAAGGCTTCCGACGTCAAGGTCATGATCGCGGCCTATCGCTTGCTCGCGAGCCGCCTGCAAGAGCATACGACGCAGTATCCCCTGCACCTCGGGGTCACCGAAGCGGGCGGCGGCGCCGCCGCGAGGGTCAAATCCGCCATCGGCATCGCCACCTTGCTGGCCGACGGCATTGGCGACACCGTGCGCGTGTCCTTGACGGAGGATTCGTTGCACGAGCTGCCAGTGGCGCGGGCGCTGGTCGCCCCCTTCGCGGCAGTACCGATCGCTTCAGGCAAGGCACCGAGCGCATCGGTGCCGCGCTGGGACCCCTACTTCTTCACCCGCCGCAAAGTGACTCCTCTCGGTCACGGCTCTAGCCGTTTGGCCTGCGATCAACCACCCCGCATCGAAGTCGTGCGAGCAGCTCCTGCGACGTGGGATGCCGAGCCAGGAGCATGGCTCGGTGCGTGTGCGGGCGCAGATCTGGTCCTCATCACCGCGACATCTCAGGAACTCCCCTACTTGCGTGGCTTGACGCGCTTCTCGCACAGCTCGCTGCAGCAGGGCGCGCAGGCGGTGGGGATCGAGCTGCCAGCGGCGTGGCTGCACGATCCTGGCGTCGCGGAGCAGCTACGTCTCGGGAACTGGATGCGGATTTCGCTGCTCCTGGAAGAGCTGCATCGCGACACCTTCGCGCCGCTCCGCGGCCTCGAGGCCGTGCTGCAGTATACGGTCGCACCGGGCATCGTCCCCCAGCTCGCCGCCCTCGCCGCGGAGGGGAGCTTGCCAGTGGGGGCGCTCGCTCTCCTGCCCTCCACGGATCGGACGCTCGCCCTGCATGACTGGCGTCGCGCGATCGCCGCCTGGCCCAACACGAGGCATGCCCCACCCGCCGTGCTGCGTGCGCGCGAGGTATCCACACCGGGCACGAGCCCCGAGCTGCAGATCGACCGCACCGCGCTCGAGACCGCCTGGGAGCTCGGGGCGCTCCTCGCAGACGGCATCGGCGACGCCGTACAGCTCCCATCCGGCCCCGAGCCCGTGGCGCTCGAGCTCGGCGTCGAGATTCTGCAGGCGACCCGGGCCCGCCTCAGCAAGGCGGATTTCATCGCTTGCCCCTCGTGTGGCCGAACTCAATTCGACCTGCAGACCACCACGGCCCGCATCGAGGCCCGCTTGCGGCACTTGCGTGGCCTCAAGATCGCGGTGATGGGCTGCATCGTGAACGGGCCCGGCGAGATGGCGGATGCCGACTTCGGCTACGTTGGCAGCGGACCCGGCAGAATCGACCTCTACGTCGGGCACGAACGCGTCGAGCGCAGCGTCCCCGAGGCCGAGGCGGTGACCCGGCTCGTCGACCTCATCCGCCGCAACGGCAAATGGTTGGAGCCGGAACAGAAGTGACCCCCCCCGGTGTTCAAGAGAAGACCCAGGGGCGCGTGCGCCCGTAACCTCGAAGGAGATGCAAATGCGACGTCGAACCACACTGGCCCTGCCCCTAGTCCTCGCACTCGCGGCGACGGCTTTCGCCGGCCCCAACGACCCGGAGCTCGCCATCGGCACCAAGGGCCCCGGGTTCGAGCTCATGGGCACCGACGGCAAGAAGCACGCGCTGCCCGAGTTCCTGAGCAAAACGAAGGCGACGGCCGTCGTCTTCACCTGCAACACCTGTCCGTACTCCAAGGCCTACGAGCCGGTGCTGCTCGAAATCGCGGCGCAGTACGCCAAGCAGCCGGTGAGCTTCGTCCTCATCAACTCCAATTCCGCCGAAGTCCAGCCGCTGGACTCCTTCGATGAAATGGTGAAGCTCGCCAAGGAGAAGAAGTATCCCTTCGTCTATCTGCACGATGAAACGCAGGCGATCGCGACCGCCTACGGCGCGCAACGCACGCCGCACGTGTTCCTGCTCGACGCCGAGGGTGTTTGCCGCTATCGCGGCCGCATCGACGACAACGCCAAGCGCGACGAAGTGCAGACGCACGACTTGACGACCGCCATCGATGCCTTGCTGGCCGGGAAAGAAATCACCACCGCCGAGACCAAGGCTTTCGGTTGCACGATCAAGTGGCGCAAAGCCTCCTGATGCCACGCCTTGGCGCGATGTTGCTGGCCACTCTGGTCGGACTCGGGGCCTGCGGCGGGAATGGCGACCCCACGCCGCCCGCCGTCGGCCTCGAGCAGCTGCAGGAGCGGACCCGAGCACCGCGCGATCGACCCCTGTTGTTGGTGTTCTGGGCCACCTGGTGCGACCCGTGCGTCGCGGAGATCCCGGATCTGGTGACGCTGCAGACGCGTCACCAAGACGGGCTCGAGATCCTGAGCGTCAGCCTGGATGTTTTCCTGCACCCGATCGAGCAGTCACGTGCGCTGGTGCAGGCGCAGCTCGAGCGGACGCCGACACCGTACGAACACTGCATCTATGTCGGGACGCAGGATGCATTGTTCGCCGCGTTCGAGCTCCCCGGCGGCATTCCCTACGCCTTGTTGTTCGATGCCGGAGGCAAGTTGGTGCGGCATTTCAACGGTCGAGTGCCGGTCGAAGAGTTGGAACAACTCCTCGCCGTGTCGAGCCATCGGAGTCTGTGAGCGACGAAACGCGGCCTCTAGCGCACGAGAACCAGCCGGGTGCGCGCGTTGATCCCCGGACCGAGCAAGCGCGCGACGTACACTCCCGAGGGTACCGAGACACCCCGGTCATCCGTCCCGGTCCACGGCACGGCATGGAACCCCGGCCCAAATGGCGCATCGACGAGCGTGCGGACGATTCGACCGCGCACGTCGAAGAGGCGCAGCGACACGCCGCGCACACCCGCGCCGCGCAGCTCGAACTGGATGCTCGTGCTCGGGTTGAACGGGTTGGGACGCGCCGCGAACAGCTGTCCGCCCCATGCAGGCGCATCTTCCACCACGTCGGTGGGGTTGGTGAACAACGTCACCTCGACCGGTGCGGTCCAAATGCGGTGATTGTCGGCTTGCGTGATGCGCAGGAAATAAACGCGCCGCGCGCCTTCGCCGGGTGCCGGCGATTCTTTGTCGCGATGGACGAAGCGCCCGACGTTCGCGGCGGTGGCGATGATCTCGGCATCGCTCACTCCTGGTTCGCCGCGGAAAAGCTCGAACAGGATGGTGTCTTCGTCGTCGGGATCGGTGACCGTGACGTCGAAATCCACCCCGTGGGGGGCCGACGCCGCAAAGCGTGCCCCCATGAACCAGCCATTCACCTTCATGTCGACGACGACGTTGTGATCTTGCGTCGCGTAGGTGCGGCTCCTGGAAATCGATTCGAGAATGAACTCCTTCGTCAGCGCCTGGGCCAGAACCGCGGTGCGGCTCTGGCTGCTCGCTCCCCAGGTGGCATTGTGGTTGTCCTGGTCGGCGAAGGGGCTGACCCAGAACCCTCGACGCAAGGCCGTGATGTAGAACGAGTCGAAGTTGGTGTTGCCGACGTCGCTTTCGGTGGTGCTGGTAGAGTTCGCGGGCCCGTTGACCAGGGCCATCCCCTGCATCACGGCAGCGCCGGCGCTGGTGAAGGCATAGTTCTCGAAGTTGTTCGTGCCGGGATGACAGAACGACGCGAGCGGCCCAGCAGGACCCGGATTGGCGAGGATGGCATCGTAGAGCCCCGTGTAGTCGGTCTGCGCCACGAAGACGTCGAAGCGCCCGGGTTCCCAACCGAACAACACTGGCGCGTCGAAGATATTGACGTGCCCGTCGGTCGCGAGCCCCCACTCCTGACCATAGATGGCGACGAAGGCGCCATCCTCGTTGGCGGCCGCGGCCTCCGCCAAGCCTTGCTGGTAGAGCGCCGGTGTCATCGGCAGACCGCCAGCGGCATGGTTGTGATCGGTCACGGCGAGGAAATCGAGGGGTGTCTGCGCCGTGTTGCGTGCGTACTGATAGGCGGCAGCCGGTGTCGACACGCCATCGGAGTAGCTCGTGTGCGAATGCAAGTTGCCGAAGTACGGATGCAGAGTGGCGGTGAAATCGCGATACCCCAGTGGGGTCGTGCCGCTCGCGGTCGAGGGCACCGTCGTCGACAACGCCGACGTATTCTGGCAATCGAGCGTCTTGATGGCGAAGTAGTACGTCTGTCCGGGGTCGAGGCCAAAGACGGTCATCTGATGCAAGGTCCCGGGTGGACCGGGCAGCGGCTCGTTGAATGCGTCGCTCGCGGCATCGAAGTTGACCGAGGTGATCGGCGCCGTGCTGTACTTGACCAGGTGCAACAGCGCCGTGCCGGCGAGACCGTCGTTGCCGACCGCGTTCCATTCCAGATCGACTTCGCCCTCATACGCTCCGGTCGCCGCGCTCAGGTTGTTGACTGCCGCCGGCGCCGTGGCGTCGGCGGCGCAGTTCGACACGCCCTGTGTCGCGGTGCGCCAGGCGAAGTTGGGTGGCTCGCCGCCGTCGGGCAGGTTCGCCCATCCTTGTCCAGTCACGGCGGTGGTGGTGTAGCTCGTCGAGTACACCACGGCGGCAAGGTTCCCAGTCCGGTTCGACACCAGGTACACCGTGTCGCCCCCGGTGTTGTTCAAATACGAGGCGCCATTGGCCCCAGTGCCGCGCACGACGCGGAACTCGCCCGGCTGCAGGATGGCGCTGGTACCGAAGGCGGCGTCGAAGTCTTCCGGGATGCGGCGGCGAATCAAGGCGTCGTCGATCGTGGCTGCGTCCTCGATCGCCCAGCCCGTGACATTCACCGCGGTGCTCCCGGTGTTGTAGATCTCGACCCACTCGTTGTCGGTGTCGATCCCCACCGGGTCGGGAACCAGCTCGTTGAGCACGACCTGTGCATGTGTCTGGAGGGGGAAGGCGACGAGCCACAGGCTGAGGAGATGTGGGCGCAACGGCACTTCCAGGCTTCGGGTGGTTGAAGGCGCGTATATTCTAGCAGGATGCGGTGCACCATTTGCAACGCGTTGTTGGAAAAAGCGTCGAAGGGCACGAAAAGGATGGGGCTCGGGAAATTGCAGAGCGGCAGGCGGCGCGGGCGAACGGGCCTCCTGGTCGTCCTGAGCTTGGTGTCGGGGGGGTTCTGGCTCCGGCAGGCGGAAACCGCCTCGTTCGGGTCCTGTCCCCGGGACCCGATCCAGGTGCGCGTGAGCTCGACGAGCACAGCCCCCGCCTACGACACGGGTGACGAATGCCCACTCTGCCGGCCAGACCCGAGCATTCCCATCGTCCCCTTGACCGCCGCCGACGCCGACTCCCTCGGCCGGACCTATGCGGCCTTCAACGAAGCCTACCTGGCGCGCATGGATTCGCTGCTCACCGCCGGGGCTTTCGGTCCGCCGGAAAAAGGCGAATCGCGTCGAACCGCGCATCTGCTGACCCGCATGCTGACGATCAACTCGCTGCACTACATGATCGACTTCGCCACGGCACCCGACCGCATCTACGAAGCCTCGGAAGCGACATTGCGCCAGGCCTTCCAGCGCTATTCCGACCCCGGCATCTACCCGATCACGCGCATGCGGCGCGGGCGCATGGGGCTCGGCCACATCTGCGTTCGGTACGATCTCGACGCCCCCCTCGACTCCCTCACCTCCGTCGGCGGGGTGACCTTGCGCATCCGCATCGAAGAGGCAGACTTGGGACGCGGGTCACAGCGCATCCTCGTCCTCGAGGTGCCGACGATTCTCTTCAGCACCGTCGACGTGGTACTCACCGATCACTTCACCTGCAAGGCGGAGTGGAGCCGGAGCAGCGGTCCGCCGGCACCGTACGATTTGTATCTCTTCCACTCCGTCGAGGGCATGTACTTCCGCAAGTGGGGAATGCACCAACCCAAGGCGATCAGCTTCTGGTCCACACCACGCGACGTGACCCGGCTCAGTTTGCCGCGCACGCCGCTCGTGGGCAGCGCCGTCTACGTTCCGCACGTGCGCTTCGAGTTGCCATCGGTGTTGCCGGACGTCGGATTCGAGGATCTGCGTTTGGTGGACGTGCCGCAGCCGATCCTCAGCTTGCGCTACTTGGAAGCGCGCCGCTACCCGGACTGGATGCGCCGCGCCCAGCCACGTGGATTCAAAGATTGGGAGAGCTTCGGTCCCATCCCGCCCGATCTCCGGCTGCGATTCCCCGATCTCTAGCGACTCCCGTTGCCCCGCGGCTCCCCTGTCCGTTATCGTAGGCGCTCGCGTACGCTTCAACCGTTGCATGCGCGTCAACGCACCCAGGAGTGTGCCCATGCAAGTCGACGCCAAGAAGGCCCTGCTCGGCAGGCTCGGCATCGAGGAGAACAATCCCGGCGCCTGCACCGGCACATGGATCGAGACGCACGGCGAAGAATTCGTGTCGCTGGATCCGACCTTGGCGCGTCCGATCGCCAGCGTGCGGCGCGCCGGGCCAGCCGATTACGAGCAAGTGGCCGGGGCATCCAGCGCGAGCTTCGCCAGCTGGCGCATGCTGCCGGCGCCGCGACGCGGCGAGATCGTGCGCCAGCTCGGCAACCTGTTTCGCGTGCACAAGAGCGACCTCGGCGCGCTGATCTCGTGGGAGATGGGCAAGATCCGCAGCGAGGGCGAGGGTGAAGTCCAGGAGATGATCGACATCGCCGACTTCGCCGTCGGATTGTCGCGCCAGCTCTACGGCCTCGCCATGCACAGCGAGCGCCCGCACCATCGCATGGCCGAGCAGTGGCATCCGCTCGGACCCGTCGGCATCATCACCGCCTTCAACTTCCCTGGCGCCGTGTGGGCGTGGAACGCCATGATCGCCGCCGTCTGTGGCGACAGCATGATCTGGAAGCCGTCGCACCAGACGCCGCTCGTGGCGCTGGCGGTGCAGAGATTGTGCAATCAGGTCATGCGCGACAATGGCATCGAGGGCGTCTTCAACCTCTGCATCGGCGACAGCCATGATGTCGGCGAAGCGATGCTCGCGGACCGCCGCCTGCCGCTGATCAGCGCCACCGGCAGCTGCCGCATGGGCAAGCGCGTCGCAGAAGTCGTGGGCAAGCGTTTCGGCCGCAGCTTGCTCGAGCTCGGCGGCAACAACGCCGTCATCGTCCTCGACGACGCCGATCTCGAGCTGGCGTTGCGTGCCGTCCTCTTCGGCGCCGTGGGCACCGCCGGGCAGCGCTGCACCTCGACGCGCCGGCTGTTCCTCCAACGCGGCATCGCCGATCCGTTCGTCGACCGGCTGGTGCGCGCTTACGGATCAGTGCGCATCGGCGACCCGCTGGATCCCGAAACGCTCATGGGGCCGCTCGTCAACGAGCATGCGATCGAGGACATGATGGCGGCACTGGGGCGCGCCAAGGCCGAAGGTGGCGAGATCGTCTCCGGCGGCAAGCGCCTCGAGCGCCCCGGGTACTTCGTCGAGCCGACTTTGGTGCGCAGTCCCCGGCATCTGCAGGTCGCACGCGACGAAACCTTCGCCCCGATTCTCTACATCTCCAGCGTCCGTGATCTCGAGGACGCCATCGAACAGCAGAACAGCGTCGACCAGGGATTGTCATCGGCGCTGTTCACCCGCGATCTCGTGGCGGCGGAAACCTTCCTGTCGGCGCGCGGCAGCGACTGCGGCATCGCCAACGTCAACATCGGCACGAGCGGCGCCGAAATCGGCGGCGCCTTCGGCGGCGAGAAGGACACCGGCGGCGGGCGCGAAGCCGGCTCGGATTCCTGGAAGCTCTACATGCGCCGTCAGACCAACACGATCAATTGGGGGCGCGAGCTGCCGCTCGCCCAAGGTGTGCGCTTCGAGGTGGGGTAGGTAGCGGGGCGTGGCCGGAGCGCTACTGATCTTTGCATTGACGTACGCGCTCATCGCAGCGCGCCGCGTCGGCGTGCTGCGCCTGGCCCGACCGGCGGCAGCCATTGCCGGTGCCGCGGCCTGCGTGCTCGCCGGAATTCTGTCGCCAGGGGAGGCTTACGCCCGCATCGACGGCGACACGCTCGTCCTGCTGCTGGCGATGACGTTGCTCGGCGCTCATCTCGACCAGGCCGGCTTCTTCGAATGGGGCGCCGCACTGGCTCTGCGCTTCGCGCGCACGCCGCAACGCTTGCTGACGATGCTGGTGTTCTCGACCGGGATCCTCTCCGCCTTCTTGGTCAACGACGCCGTGTGTTTCTTCGTCGCCCCGGTGCTGGTCGCTCTCATCCGGCGCATGCATCTCGGCACGACGTTGTTCCTGATGGGCCTCGCCACCAGCGCCAACATGGGCAGCGTCATGACCATCATCGGCAATCCACAAGTGATGATCGTGGGATCGTTGTCGCAGATCCCCTTCCACGAGTACTTCTTCATCATGGCGCCACTCGGGCTCGCCTGCCTGGCGCTCAACCGCTTGCTGCTGCCGCGCTTCTATCCGCTCGAGCGCCGGGCCGCCGCAGCGTGGCTGCGGCAAGCGGATTCGCTCGAGGCGCCCTTCGACGACGCCGACGAGTTGCCGCTCGGGCTGCGCCGCACCATGGCGGTGAAGCTGCAGAAAGGTCTGCTGGTGCGAGCGAGCGTCTGCTGGATGCTGGCGTTCATCGGCTTCTTCGCCGGCCTCAACGTCGCCTGGTGCGCATTGGGTGCGTCGGCGCTGCTGCTGCTGATCGGCGGCTCGGACCCGCGAGCCGCGCTGCGGCAAGTCGATTGGGAGCTGCTGCTCTTCGTCGCCGGATTGTTCGTCGTGGTCGGGGCCCTGCGTCACGGCGGTGCCAGCTCCGCCATGCTCGAAGCGCTCCGTCCCTGGCTCGGGGAAACGCCGCTCGGCCAGTCGTGGGCGCTGGCGCTGCTGACATTGGCCGGCTGCACCATCTTCGGCAACATTCCGTTCGTGCTCGTGGCGAGCGAATGGATGCCGGAGTGGAGCGATCCTCGGCTGGGCTGGCTGATCCTGGCGATGGCGAGCACGTTCGCGGGCAATCTCCTGCTCGTGAGCTCCATGGCCAACGGTCTGGTGCGCGACGCCAGCGCCGAAATCGGCCGCTTGCGCTTCCGCGATCACCTGCGCTACGGCGTCGTGATCACGATCCTCACCACGCTCCTCGGCACCTTGTGGCTGCTCGCGATCTTGTGAGCGCTCAGGGGATCGCGTCCGGCTCGCCGCTCGGCGAGGCATGACGATGGATGAGGACCCAGCGCCCGCGCTGCTTGGCGAAGATATTGGTGGCGAGGGTGTTGGCGACTCGCGACCCGTCGAGGGTGAACGAGGAAATCCTCTCCTGACAGGTGACCACCGCGATCGGCCCATGCACGTTCACATCCGCCACGAGCGGCTCGATGGTGAATGCGATCGAGCGTGTGAACAGCATCCGCCAACTTTCGCGAATCGTGGCCCAGCCCGAGAGCATGCGCTCGCCCGGATGCAGGCAGTGCACGTGTGGAGAGTGTGCCCACAGCTGCTCGAGACGTAGCAGGTTCTGCGTCGACAATGCCTCGTAGAAGCGCTGGTTCACTGCGCGAACACGATCGGAATCACCTTGCATGGAACCTCCCTCCGGCGAACGCGGCAGTGTAGCAGACACCACGGGCGCCGACCACGGCGCGCCTCTACCCGGTGCTGTCGATGTCGCGCTCCAGCAGCGCGATGGCCGCACGCAGCGTCTGCGTCGCATCGCGGTGACGGTTGGGGTAACAAATGTCGCGCAGCGCTTTCTGCAGCTCGAGATCGCGCAGACAATGGACTTGCGCCTGCAGAGCCCGTCGTTCCAGCTCCACCATTTCGCGCTGCGGATACTCCGACTCTGCACCGCTCAGATAATCGCCGACGGTGCCGTCGATGCCGAGCAGGACATGCGCCAGAGCATCGCGTCGATCGCGCAACAAGCGCTGGTGTTCCTGTCGCACCAAGCTCCGCGACACCGCACGCATGGCCACGGCGACGAGGCCCGCCGCGAGCAGCAGCGACAACAGAGTCTGATCCCAAGCGATGGCGGCGAGCAGCGGGCTCGCATCGAGGCTGGTACACATCGTGTCTCCGCGCGCTACTTCAACCAGCGCAAGGTCGGCTCGACTTGCCCGGGCCAGCCGCTCCGGCCGGCGGCCGGGTCATTCCGGGCTCCGACTCGCTCCATCACCGCCAGATCCCAATCGCCGGCGACGCGTGGTGCCGAGGCCGGCGCCAGCACCAGCAGGATCGCAGCGCCGCGCGCCGCCAATGCCGGCAGCGCGAGCTCGTGGGTGCGGCCGGCCACCAGTTCGGGGATCGCGGCGTCGGCACCGGGAATCAATCGCCGCAGGACGCCGGCGCCCGATTCGTACACCAGCGCGATGGCATCGCGATCCGGCTCGATGACCAGCGAGGTCGGCGCCGGCGAAATGCGCGGCACCGGAGTGCTCGACAACGAGTCGAGCTCACCCGTGCGCAGCGCCGCCAGGCGCATCAAACCGACCTGTTCGGGTTCCGGCGCGCGCCGCGACAGATAGACGCCAAGCACCACCACGCCGACCAGGACGCCGAGAAAGGGCAGCCAGAGATCTGCGAGCCGGCGCGCAAGCCACGCATGCGGTGCCACTCGCTGGCGCTGACTCAGCTTGAAGGCGCGCCATTCGAGCTCGCGCAACGCGCCCTCGTCGCCGAAAGTCTGCTCGACCAGATCGGAGCAAGCAGAGCAGGCTTGCAGGTGGCGGTCGACCTCCGTCTTCTCCTCGCCAGCCAGGAGGTCGTAGCTCAGGACTTTGACCCCGAGCCGCGGATCGAGGCAACGATTCATGCTCCTCCAGGCCCCTTTTTGCCGGCGACCGCGCTCATCCTACCGCAGGGATCCGGGCCGAGCACCATCCCGCCACCACGGCCTAAGAGCTCAGGACTTGCAATGCTCGGGGGCGATGTCCACCATCGCCTTGCCACGAGGAGGTCGCGATGCAGAAGCTGGTCTTGCGTTGGCTCGTCGCGGCGGCGGCCGTCTGGCTCGTCGCTTGGTTCTTGCCCGGAATCGAGGTCGGCGCCGGATCTCGAGGCGCGGTGACTGCGCTCGTGGGCGGCGGGATTCTCGCGCTCCTCAACTTGCTCGTGAAGCCCGTCCTCGTGTTCCTCAGCTGCCCGCTGGTGCTGATCAGCCTCGGATTGTTCCTGTTGGTAATCAATGCCGCGATCCTCCTCCTCGCCAGTCGCATGGCCCAGAACTTCGGCTATCCATTCCATGTCGACGGCTGGGGCAGCGCCATTCTCGGCTCGATCTTGATCAGCATCGTGACGTGGATCCTGTCGCGCGCGCTCACCGACGACGACAAGCGCCAGAAGAAGGAGAAACGATGACTCCGGGCACTCTCGTCGGTGTGGTTCTACTCTTCGTCGGGCTGCTCGACCTGGTGCTCGCCTTCGCCGTCGTCGGTCCGAGGCTGCCGGAGAAGAACCGCCGGCCGATGCAGCTCGCGCTCACCGTCGCCGCCGTCGGCACCCTCGTGCTGGGGGTCCTGTTCTTGACCGGGACGATCGGACCCGGCGCGGCTCGACATGCCTGAGGCGCCGGCAACATCCGGCGAGCGCCTGCTGCCGCAGGGTGTCATCCGCTGGTGGCGGAACGGCGCCGTCCGTGCGCCGGCGCTCTATCTCTGCGCCCACGGCGCCGGGGCTCCGTCGAGCAGCGTCTTCATGCAAGCGGTGAGCACGGGGCTGGTGCAGCGCGGCATCACCGTCGTGCGTTTCGATTTTCCCTACATGACGCGGGCGACGCGCGGGCGGCGCGCGCTTCCCGATTCCGCCGACGTGCTCCTCGAGAGCTGCCAGGCCATGTTGGACATCGTCCGATCCGGCGACGCGACGGACGGTATCGCTCCCGCGCGGCTCGTCGTGGGCGGAAAATCGATGGGGGGTCGCATGTGGTCGATGCTCCTCGCCAGCCAGGCGCCGCCAGCGATCGCGGCGGCGTTGTACCTCGGTTATCCACTGCATCCGCCCGGAAAACCCGCGCGACTGCGATCGGCACACCTGCAATCCATCCTCGTGCCGCAGCTCTTCATCTCCGGCAGCCGCGATTCTCTCGCCCGGCTCGAACTGTTGCGAGCGGCCGTGGACACGATCCCCCGTGCTCGCCTGCACGTCGTCGAGGGTGGCGATCATTCGCTGGCGCTCGGCAAAAAGCGACCGCTCGACGGCAGCGACACCTGGCTCGATGTCGCGGCTGGATTCATCCGCGACCCGGGCTGAGGGTCCAGTTCGATTGGCGAATCCCCCTCGCCGGCATTAGAATGTGCTTCGGCTCATCGCGAATCTCGCCTTCCTATGGAGGACCCGTGCGCACTCGATCGCTCTTGTCGCTGGCAATCGCGTGGGGGATCGCCACGTCCCTGTCTGCGGCCGCGGCCGAAACCGCGCCTGATGGTGCGACGGTGGTCTACGAGGTCCCGGCCAAAGGGCCGGTGCAGCTGCAGAAACTGATCGCGGCCGGCTTCGACGTCCTGGCGCAGACGCGCGAGGGGACCTTGCACGTGGTTGCGCCCTTGGCACAGGCCGAGGACCTGCGGCAGATGTGCGGCTGGGCGCATGTTCTGCGCGGGCCGGCGGTCGGGCCACAGATCGACGCGCTCGACGCCAACCTCGGCGCCTATCGCACCTACAGCGAGGCGACCGCGGTGATGCAAGCCCTCGTCGCCGCACACCCGACACGCGCTTCGCTGATTTCCATCGGCCAGTCGATCGAGATGCGCACGATTCATGCGCTCAAGATCTCGGACAACGTCGCGACCGACGAGAGCGAACCGGAAGTGCTGTTCATGGGCTGCCACCACGCGCGCGAGCTCATGAGCGTCGAGATCCCGCTGCAGTTCGCCGAGTACTTGCTCGCCCAGTACGGCACCAATGCACAAGTGACACAGCTCGTCGACTCGCGCGAGATCTGGATCGTGCCCATCGTCAACCCCGATGGCTACGTCTACGTGCAGAACAATCACGTCGGCGACAGCACGACGTGGTGGCGCAAGAACCGGCGCAACAACGGCAACGGCACCTTCGGCGTCGACCTCAACCGCAACTACGGCACCAACTGGGGCTTCGACGAAATCGGTTCCTCGAGCACGCCGTCGTCACCAATCTATCGCGGCGCCTCGGCGTTCTCCGAGCCGGAAACGCGCGCCATCCGCGATTTCTGCGCCAGCCGCCACTTCGTGATGTGGCTGTCGTACCACAGCTACAGCGATCTGCTGCTCTACCCTTGGGGCTACGTCTTCGATTACACCGCCGACCACGAGCTGTTCCTCCGCCTGGGCGAAGAGATGGTGGCGTCGAACGGGTATCTCGCCGGCAATCCGGCCATGGGCGCGATCTACCGCACGAATGGCGGCAGCGACGATTGGGGCTACGGCGACCTCGGGACCAAGCCGGCGATCTATGGTTTCACGCCCGAGGTCGGCAGCTTCGCCGATGGCGCCTTCGCGCCGCCGGAAAACCTCATCGGTCCGTTTTTCACTTTGCTCCTGCCGATGAACATGAAATGCCTCGATCTGGCTGGGAACCCGCAGCGAGTGCTCGGCCCGGCACCCGCCACGATCACCAGCGTGGCGGCGACGCCGGACGCAGAGCTGGTGCTGCACTGGAGCGGCAACTTGGGCGGCGATCCGAACCCGGCCATGAGCTACGAGCTCGAAGGCTTTCAGATGCAAGGGTTCCAAGCTGCGAACGCGGACGCACCTTCGCCGTGGCTCGACCTGGCTGGCGGCTTCGCCACGAGCAGCGCGCGCGCCTTCTCCGGCAGCGGCAGCTACTACTCCGGCCAAGCGGACAATTTGTCCGCCACCGTGACGGTTGCCGCGCCCTATCGAGTCACGCCGGCGACGCAGACGTTCTCCTGCCGACTGTGGTACGCGATCGAGCTGGACTACGATTACGCCTACCTCGAAGCGAGCGAAGATCAGGGGATCGTCTGGCGCCCCATCGCCGGCAACGTCACCACGAACGCCAACCCCAACGGCGCGAACCTGGGCAACGGCATCACAGGGACCAGTCCCGGCTGGGTGCACGCCACATTCTCGCTCGCCGGTTACCTGGGGCAGGAAATCTTGCTGCGTTTGCGCTACGTGACCGATGGCAGTGTGGTCGAGGAAGGTCTGTATGTCGATGCGTTCGACGGCGTGCCTGCCTTCGGCCTGCACGGCCCGATCGCGAGCGGCATCGTCGGCACCAGCCACACGTTCTCACCCGCCGCCCAGGGCACCTGGACCTACCGCGTGCGCGGCACCGATGCGGATGGCGACGCGAGCCGCTGGAGCCTCGGGTTCGACGTCCTGGTCGACGAGGCGGTGGATGCAACGCACCTGCCACCGCTGTTCACGGCGCTGGCGCAGAACGTCCCGAACCCCTTCAACCCGTTCACGACCTTGATTTACAGTGTGGGCAGCGGGCGCGAAGCCGCGCGCGCGGTACGTCTCGAGATCTTCGATGCCAAAAGCCGCCGGGTCATGACCCTCGTCGACGCCGCGCTTCCTCCCGGCCAGTATCGCGCCAGCTGGAATGGCACGGACGCAGGCGGTACGCCGCTCGCCTCCGGCGTGTACTTCGCGCGTTTGCAGGTGGACGGCGAGCCGCCACAGTCGCGCAAGCTTCTGCTGTTGCAATGATCGGCCACCGCACGGGAGCGGCGCGCATCGAGTCGGCGCTCGCCGGCTGTCTCTACGCCATTCCTCTCACCGTGTCGTGGACGGTCGCGGGCGCGCACATCGCCATCGGCCTCGCCGGTGGGCTGGCGCTCGTCCTCGGTGCGGTCTGGCGCCGCTGGCCACTGGCGCGCACCCCAGCGGATGCGCCCTTCGCGGCCTTCGCGCTCGCGGCGCTGTTGTCCGCGCTCACGGCTCTGCCAGCCACGTCCGACCTCGTGCCTCTCAAGAAGCTGCTCTTGATTCCGATCGTGCACCTGTGCGCCAGTGCGCTGTGCAGCCAGCGTCGCCTGCGTCTGGGGCTCCGCTTCTTCGTCGGCGCCATCGCCTTGACTGCGCTCGTGTCGTCGAGCTTGTACCTGCTGCAACAACACGCGATCGGCGACCGGCTGCGAGCGACGACGCATTACATGACGCTCTCGGGCCTGCTGCTCCTCGCCTGGCCCATGGCGATCGCAGCCGCCGCAGCCCGGGGGACCATGCGCTACCGCCTCATTTACGCTGGAGCGGCAGCGGCACTGACCGTGGCGCTCGTGCTCACCTTCACCCGCAGCACGTGGCTCGCCATGCCGATCGCCGCCACGGTGATGTTGGCACGCCGCAGGCCGCGCGCGTTGTGGCTCGTACCGCTGTTGACCGGCCTCGCCCTCCTCGTCTTGCCACCGGCTTATCGTTCCCGGCTGCGCACGAGCTTCGATCCCACGCATCATTCGAACGCCGACAGGCTGGAGATGTGGCAGACCGGGCTCGCGATGTGGAAGGCGCGACCTTGGACCGGAGTGGGAATCGGCGATCTGCAACCCGTGTACGCCGAGTATGCGCCGCACGAGGTGCAGCGCATCTACGGCCATCTACACAACAATTGGGTGCACGTGTTGGCGACCATGGGAGCCATTGGTGTGCTCGCGTTCGGCTGGCTCATGCTGCAGTGTGGGAGAATCGTACATCGTGCAGGCGCAGCCCTCGCCGATCCGGAGCTCCGCGCTCTCGCTCTCGGGGGCTGGGGCGGATTCTGGGGTTTCCAAATCATGGGCTTGTTCGAATGGAACTTCGGCGATGTCGAGGTGACCATCGCCTTCTACTTCTTGCTCGGTCTCTTCGCCGCTGCGTCACGCGGCAGGCAGGGATGAACCCGAAAAGACAAAGCCCCGTTCCGAACTGGAACGGGGCTCGTGTGTCATTCCTGCGCGGATCGTGATTACCAGCGTTCCTTGCGACCGCCGCCACCATAGCCGCCCCCGCCGCCGCCGCCACCGCCGCCACCGCCGCCACTCCGGCGCCTCTCCTGCGCCTCGCTGACGTTGAGCGGACGGCCACCCATGTCATAGCCGCTCAACGCGCGCATCGCGGCCTGGGCACCGTCATCGTCCATTTCCACGAAACCGAAGCCACGCGGACGACCGGTATCCCGATCGGTAATCAAGGCCACCGAATGTACCGTCCCGTGCTTCTCGAACAAGGTACGCACATCGGCTTCCGTGGCAGTGAACGGCAAGTTTCCAACATACAGTTTCTTCACGTCGATCGTCTCCAAGAACCGGCGCCGACAGTAGATGTGACCGCCCGCGCTCGCCGACCAATCCGAACACGAACATTTCAGGTCCGGAACGCACCGGACGACTCAGCATAGCAGAATCATGGCGTCCCCAACGGGATTTGAACCCGTGTTGCCAGAACGAAAATCTGGAGTCCTAGACCAGCCTAGACGATGGGGACGCCAAGGCCGGGCACCATAGCACCCACCACCCAGGCTGTCAACGGCCGGAGGAACTGTGACATCAAAGCGAGCGAAAGACGCCGACGACCTTGCCGAGCACGCGCACGTTCACCACGGCCGGATCGATCATCACCGGCTGCATGCTCGCATTCGCGGGTTCGAGTCGAATCATCCGCCCGGCGCGGAAGAACTTCTTCACCGTCGCTTCCTCGTCGAGCAACACGGCGACGATGTCGCCGTCTTCTGCGACTTCCTGCGCGCGCACGAGGATGAGATCGCCATCACAGATATGCGCCTCCACCATGCTGTTGCCTTGCACGGTGAGCATGAAGCTACCGCCCTGGATGAGACCACGGTCCAGCGCGTAGGTGACTTCGACGTTTTCGGTGGCGAGAAGGGGTGCTCCGGCGGCGATGCGACCCAGCAGCGGCAATCGTTCGACTTCCGCGTGCCCGCCCGCAAATCCGATCACTTCGATCCCACGGCTCAGCTCCGGATGGCGGCGAATCTTGCCCTTGCGCTCGAGCGCCGCCAAGTGATCGTTCACGCCCTTCGTCGAGCGGATCCCGAAGGCGATGCCGATCTCGCGCAAGGTCGGCGGGAAGCCGCGGGTCTGAATGGTTTCGACGATGAAGTCGAGAATCGATTGCTGGCGCTCCGTGAGCGGTCGCAATGTCACGGGCTCTCCTTCGCGTTCCTGGGATCCTTCAGACGATACACCGAATGCATGCTCCTGCCCAGTCCTTCGAGCACCGAACCGGCGCGTGCATTTCAGGGGCGGCTCGCGGCGACGCGGGAGCGAATCCGACCCACGACCCAAAGCCGTGGCAGCGTGGCCGCGCCCACGTTCCGGCGCTGCCCGGCAGCCCGGCCGGCCTCTCGGCGTCCGGCCGTGTCCGGGCTGCCAACTGCGGCGCTCGTCGCTTCCTGCTTCCCATCCGCTGCGACATTTCCCCCTCGCGCCTGAAAAGGCAGGACCAGCTGCGTGGTGTCCGCCGTGTCGCGATGGCTCGGCGCAGGCTCTGCGAGCATCCTGCGCGGTTGCCCGCGCTCGATCCCGAGCGACGCGAAGGCGCCGGCCGCGATCAGGGATTCCAATGCGCGCCGCGGCAGCTCGTGCACCCGGGCGCGAAAATCTGCCAGCGATCGATACGGTCCGCCGTCCTGACGCACGCCCACGATGCGCTCCGCCAGCGCCTCGCCGACATGGCGCACGAGCGTGAATCCGAGCCGGATCGCATCGCCTTCGATCGCGCTCGAGGCCGCACTGCGGTTGATGTCCACGTCGAGGAGGCGAACTTGGCGCTCGACGGCTTCGCGCAGCAGCGCTTCGCTGCGCTCATTCTGACCCACGCTGTAATGCAGCAAGGCAGCGAAGAACTCCAGCGGATGATGCGCCGCGAGATAGCTCGATCGATAGGCCATCTGGGAGCGCGCCGAGGCATCCGCCTGACAGGTGAGTGTCCCAGCCAATGCGAGCGCGCGCGCGAAGAACGCTTCGGCTTCTGCGAGCGCCGTGCCGCGTTCGACGCAGAGGCTCAGGAACTGCTGGCGCTGCTTCGCGATCTCCGCCCAGCGGCGACGGACGATGGCCAAGCGCAGCTCCTCGGCCTGGGCGAGGTCGCATCCGGTGAGCGCCGTGATCGAGCGCAGCAGCTGTTCTTCGAAGCGCCATTGCCCCTGCGTCGGCGCCAGAATGCGCTCGATCAGGAGCTGCGTGCTCGAGCCTGGGGCCGCGTCGAACGCCGCCAGCTTCTCGACACCGCCGGGCATCCACGCCCAAGGCCGCGACGCCGCGATGAAGGCCACGAGATCCGTGAAGCGAGCCGGCTGCGCTTGCCGCAGCGCCGTCTGACAGAGCTTACCCTCGAGATACGGTACACCGAGCGTTCGACCGCTCGCGATGCCGCGGTAGGTCGACTCGTCGTCGAGATGCTCCGACTCGATCCTGTGACCGGACCGCTGCTCCACGAGACGGACCGCCAGCGCTTGGACGCTCGCGTAGCGCGACGCGTGCACGTGCACGCGCATGAGCCCCAAGAGATCGGCATCCTCCTGTGTCGCTTGCGCGATGACCGCGCCCGCTGCGCCACGCTCGAGTGCGACCTCGTCGGCGAGCGCGGTCGGCCCGATCAGGAGCCCGCTCGAGCTCGCGACCAAACGCTGCGGCAGCCCCTCCAGGCGCGAAGCGATCTCGAGCACGGCCCGCAGTCGCGGGTTGTCCCAGAGCGTGGATGAGCGCCGTCTTGAATGCGTCCCCGCCTCACGCCCTTCTTGCGCGATGGCTGATTGGGTTTCTTCGCTTGCACCCAGGACGCCGGCAGCCAGACTGGCTGCCGCGCGCGCTGTCAGACATTCCACGACGCCGAGCTGCGCCACGCACTCGCGTCCGACACTCTGACGCAACGCCTGCAGTGCGGTTTCACGTCGCACATGCGCAAACTCGAGATCGAATGCCGGCAGGCCCTGTTGCCCAGGGGCGACGAAGCGCTCGAAGAGCAGTCCGTGCGCCAGCGGATCCAGCCCAGTGATCCCGAGAACGTGGGCTACCAGGCTGCCCGTCAGACTGCCACGGCCGGGGCCGGCGGGGATGCCCTCCTCCCTGGCGTGTCGCGTCACGTCCTGGACAAGAAGGAAACAGCTTGCCAGCTTTTTCTCTTCGAGAATGGCCAGTTCGTGGGCGACCCGGTCGCGCACAATGACGGGCAAATCCTGGTAGCGCTCGGTGCCGAAGCTGCGGCAAGCACCGCGTTCGCTCTGGAGTCGAAGCTCGAGATCGGGCTCGCGGCCGGATCCGATCAGGACTCGTGGCGGCCGCGGCACGCCGAGCTCGAGCGCAGCCTGACAGCGTTCGGCGATGACGCATGTGTTCGCCAAGGCCTCGGGCAGATCGCGGAACAGATGCTGCATTTCCACTTGGCTGCGCAGGTGCTGCCGCGGACGCAACCCTGGCCGCGCGGGGTCGGCCAGGGTGCGACCGGCAGCGTGGCAGCGCACCACCTCGTATTGGCGCGCTTCCTCGTTGTCCAAATAACGCGTGTCGTTCACCGCGGCCACTGCAACATTGAGCTGCCGCGCCAAGTGCAGGATGAAGGGCTCGAGACGCAGATCGTCCGGTTCGCCATGACGCTGCACTTGCATGAAAAAGTTTTCGGCGCCGAAAATGGCGCGCAGCCGCGCGGCGAGCCGAATGGCCGCGGCGGGGTTTTCTTGCAGGAAGGCGCGGCAAATCGGTCCATCCGCGCCGCCGTCGATCACCAACAGACCGGCCGCCGCGTTCTCGATATCCGCGAGCGTCACACCGGACTCGTCGTCGCCACGCTCGAGGTGCGCCAGACTCACCAGACGGAAGAGGTTGCGCAAGCCGCGCGCATCGGTGGCGAGTAGCTGGATTTCCGGCTGGGCGTGTCCCCAGTCGCGCTGCGCCGGCACTTCGGGCAGCACGCGCACCCGGGCCCCGAGAATGGCGCGCAGTCCTGCTTCACGTGCCGCCAACTGCAGGCGTGGGAGCGCCAAGGTCGAGTGCAAGTCCGCCACCCCGATGGCGCCGAAGCGCATGGCGCGCGCCCGCTCCACCAAGGACGGCACCCGGCAGAGTCCGTCGAAGAAGCTGTACTCGGTGCGGATCCCCAGCGGCACGTACGACATTTGCGCTCCTCGGTTCACGGGCCTTTCCCCGCCTGACCCGCGCACCTCCCGGTTCCTTGAGGTCGGGTGGTCGATCGCTTGGTCTGCAGGTTTTCGCCCGCGGGTTGATCGACGCCAACAAGGCGACGGATGCATAGTAGGATGCAAACGTGTAGTAGTCAATACGGCCGGTGTTTTCACTCAACCTATTGATATTGCAATATTTAATTCAATGCAGCGCCGGAGCCCGGGCCGCTCGGGGGATCTGCGGCGGCTGTGTAGTCGAAGCGATAGACCCGAATGCCAGTGAACTGCCACATGGAGGTGGAGACGGCGCCCTCGGCGCAAGCGCGGCGCAAATGACCCTCCGGATCGAGCTTCTCCGGGCGGCACTCGAGGTACCAGAGAACCGGCGCATCGCCACGGATGCGATCGAGGTAACGCCGCGCGGCAGCGGGGCTGTCGCCGCTTCCCGGATCGGCGAGACGGATCTCCTGGTTGAGCTCCGCGTAGTACGCCAGCGAGAAACCCAGATTGATGTGCAAGACAAGATCACGCGGCCCCGCATGCGCACGCAGATACGCGACGACACCCCGGGTGTCGTCGCGCCCGTAGCGCGGCACGAACAAATAGTTCGCGCTCGACCACAGGCTCGCAGCGAGTGCGGCCGTGATGGCGAGGGCGCGCCATTGCCGCTGCAGCGACAGCAGCCCGAGCGCCACGAGGCCGAGGAATCCAGGCTGCAGCACGGACAGATAGCGTGCGTTGAAGGGCTTGATGTTCGTAGCTGCGAGCCACAGGGTGATGCCGCAGACGACGAGGCTCGGCACCAAGAGCGGATACGCACGCTGCCAATGTCGCGCGACGGCCAGGACGAGCGGCACGCCGAAACCCACACTCACGAGAAGCAGCGCCGGCCAATGGCGCCGATCCGCGGCGGCAGCCGGGTGCTGGCGCAGTTCCTCCAATGTCGGTCCCAGGCTGTAGCCGGCGGCGAATGCATAGGCCGCATAGGGCAACGACATGGGGTGCAACGTCGTTTCGCCGCGCAGCGGTGCGCTCTCGCCCACAGCTGCTTGGACGCCCATCATGCGCTCCACGCGCACCTGCCGCTGCACCTCGACGGCATACGGCACCAGGACGGCGACCAGCACCAATTGACAGAGCGCCCAGCACGCGAGCGCGCGACGTTCGCGGCGCAACGCCGCGACCAGCCAGGCTTGCAAGCCGGCGACGAGAAACAAGCCGTTGAGGTTGCTCAGAATCGCGAGCAATTCGGCAACGACGAGACGCCATCCTCGCTGGAAATCGGGCCGGCGTGCGAAGTCCAGCACGGCGAGCGTCGCAAGGCTTGCGAACAGCAAGGTGAAAGCGTAGTTGCGCACTTCCTGTGCGTAGAACAACCCGAACGGGGACAACGCCATGAGCAGCGCCGCCAGCAGCGCGACGTGGACGCCCCACAAGCGCCGCACCACCGCTGCGAGCGCCGGCACCGCGAGCGTCCCGGCCACGACCGAAGGCAAACGCAGCCACCATTCGCTGGTCGAGATCCGGCTGGTGGCATAGATGGCGAACGCATGCAAGGGCCCGTGGATGTTCTGCAGCAACGCGCGTGGGCCGCGAGCGTCGATTTCATCGATCCAAGCGAAGGACATGCCCTCGTCGATCCACAGGCTCTGGTGCCCGAGCCGGAACAGACGCAGCCCGAGCGCCAGCAGCGTGACCAGGCTCAACCAGCGCCCGTAATCGCGTGCAATGTCCAGTCGGGGAATCGTCACCACGCCCAGAGCCTAGCAGCACCGGGGTCACCACGGGGGAATGTGGCTCGCTGCAACGAGCGGGTGCGAGCCCCCCAACTCGGGAGGCTCGGCACCGAAGAATGGTGAGCCGCCCAGGACTCGAACCTGGCACCGTCTGCTTAAAAGGCAGATGCTCTACCGGATGAGCTAGCGGCTCACACCACAGTAACTCGATGCGGCTTCGCAGATTATCACATGCGATTCGGAGCTGTCCAAGACCTGGGCGGTCGAGCCGTTCCCGCGGTTGCGCCCGATTCAACTCCGGATACGGCCTTTAGCGCCAATCGCCTGCCACGCGTTCTGCCTCGCGTACTGCGCCGTCGACCCGGTCACGAGGCTGAACTTCGCGCTCCAGGCCGACTCGCCCTGCGCCCCTGGGAACCATCCCGACGGTGCGTCATGCGCGCTCATCGGGGCGGCACCCGTCGGATGTGCGACAGTCTCAGTCGAGGCCACCACCTGGAGCCGACTCAAGTCCGTGTACCGATGAAATTGTCCTGGCGAAGTAAGCAGCGCCATGTGCACGGTCTATTCGTGTTCGTGTGTCATTGCAGACGGATTCTCGTCGGACTTCTTCAGCGGCCGGAATCGCCCCAGTGCAGGGTCGCTTCGCGTTCCGGACCGACGGAGAGGAGCCGCACCGGCACGCCGACGAGATCTTCGATCCGCGCGACATAGCGCCGCGCTGCAGCGGGCAGATCGCTCGCGCGGCGGCAGTTCGTCGTCGGTGTGGACCAGCCTGCAGCTTCGACGTAGCGCGGCTTGCACGCGGCCAGCGTCTCGCTGTCGCTCGGGAAGTGCCGGAGCAATTCCCCATGGCAGAGATACGCATCGGCGATCAGTACGCGATCGAAGCCATCGAGCACGTCCAGCTTGGTGAGGGCGAGCTCCGAGCAGCCGGAGATGCGCGCTGCATGCCGCACGGCCACGGCATCGAACCAACCGCATCGCCGCGGCCGGCCGGTCGTGGCCCCGAACTCGTGTCCGATCTGTCGCAAGCGCTCGCCGTCCGCACCCGCGATCTCGGATGGGAACGGGCCGTTGCCGACGCGCGTGGCATATGCCTTCACCACACCAATGACACTGGTCACGTCTCGCGGCGCCAAACCACATCCAGACAGCACTCCCGCTGCCGTGCACGAGCTGGAGGTGACGTAGGGATAGCTGCCGTGGTCGAGATCGAGCAAGGCGCCTTGCGCGCCTTCGAGCACGACGTGCTTGTTCGCGTCGACGAGCGCATGCAGTCGCTGGGTCGTATCGCACAGCAGTGGCCGCAGCACGGCGGCGGCAGCAACCAAGCGCTCGATGTCGCCGTCCATCTCGGGCGCGAGGTCCGGCGCGAGCGCACGCAGCCACTCGAGCTTGTGCTGGATCGCCACACGCAGGGTCGCGCGCAGATTGGCATCATCGCGCTGAAACCAACCGAGTGGAATGCCGGTCCGCGCCGCCTTGTCGGCGTAGGCCGGTCCGATGCCACGCCCGGTGGTGCCGATGCCGCCGTTGCCGCGCCGGCGCTCTTCGACCTGATCTTGGATTCGATGGCACGGCAGGACGGTGTGCGCCGCAGTGCTGAGGCGCAGTCGTGAGCGCAGCTCGACGCCGGCACGCTCCAGCGCTTCGATCTCGTCCACGAGCGCCAGCGGATCGACGACCATGCCGTTGCCGAGAATGATCTCGCAATGCGGGTGCAGCGCGCCCGAGGGCACGAGATGCAGCGCCAGCTTGCGGCCGGAGACGACGACGGTGTGCCCGGCGTTGGCGCCGCCTTGGCAGCGCACGACGGCGTCGGCATCGGCGCTCAGGTAATCGACGACTTTGCCCTTGCCCTCGTCGCCCCACTGGGCGCCCAACACGATGCGGCACGACATTTCGCGCACCCCACCCGCACGCCGTCTCGACGGCACCCCAAGCAACTTCGAAACATGTCGCGGGAGATCAGCGGAACAACTGCTTCAGCGCTTGCCAGGTCTCGTCTTTGAGCTGCAAGGCACAGCCGGGTTCGCCCGGGTTGTCGCGTTCTTCGGTGAGCTTGGCGTCTTCGAGCTTGCCATCCCCGTTCTCGTCGCCCAGCTCGAACCCATTGGTGCAGTTGTCACCGTCGGCACCGGCGCGGGCGAGCTTCTCGTCCCAGCGCGAGGCGTTGTCCTTGAAAGCATTTCCGAACGGGTTGAGCTCGGCATTCGCGGCCACCGGACTCTGAGTCGTGTGACAGTTGAGGCAGCGGAAACGACTGGAGACCGGCAGCTGTTCCATGAGAGACGGCGTGGCCCGTGCGATGCCGCACGCGCTCTGAAGCGCGATGACCATGAGCACGAGCTGGATTCGTCTCTGCATGCACACCTCGGCGATCAGGGCATGGAACCCAGACCATCGCAACCCTAAGTATAAGAACGGGGTCGCGATCGGGTCAACGGCTGGGTCGCGGTGCGGTCGCGCCGGGCCCCGATCGGGAACGTTCGGGTATCCCTCCGACAAGGCACACTACCCAAGGACTGGAACTAGCAACGCTCGGGCCCGTTCCGGGGGGCGGCTTCGGGCACCTGGCCGGGCGCGAGCACCAGGTCGAGCCACGCCAGAAGCTCGTCGCGCCCCTCCCGGGTCCGGATCGAGTACGGCACGAGCGCCAGGTCCCCCGGCAGGTCCAGCTCGGCTAGGAGGCGCGCGAGAGCCGGCCTGCGCTCCCCCTGGCTCAGCTTGTCCATCTTGGTCGGGACGAGACAGAAGCGCACCCGCTCCTCCCGGAGCCAAGCGATCATCTCGCGGTCCTGGCGCGAGGGGTCGTGACGGCAGTCCACCAGCTGGATCACGCCGACCAATTGGCGGCGCCGGCGCAGATACTCCTGCATCGTGAGCCGCCAGCGCCGAATCACGTCTTCCGGCACACGGGCATAGCCGTAGCCAGGCAGATCGACGAGATGGAAGCGTGAATTCACCCGGAAAAAATTGAGCAGCTGGGTCTTTCCCGGCGTGCGCGACACGCGCGCCAGATCGTTGCGCCCGAGCAGGCTATTGAGCAATGACGACTTGCCGACATTGGAGCGACCGGAAACGGCGATCTCCGGAGTTCGGTCCGGTGGCAGATCCGCGCTCGTGGCAGCGCTGCACACGAACTGCACCGATTCGATTCGCAGCGGGACTCCCTCGCGCTCGTGCATCCAATCAGTGCGGATATTGCGCCGGTTGCGTCCCCGAAGCCGAGCGCGTGCGCACACGACGGCGGGGCCGGTGCAGCGCCTGCGCCAACACCTCGTCCATGCCGTCCACGGTGATGATGCGCAGCCGCGCCCGCACGGATTCTGGCAGCTCGGCCAGATCCTTGGCGTTCAGCTTCGGCACGAGAATGGTGCGCACGCCCGCGCGCAGAGCCGCGACCGCTTTCTCGTTCAAGCCGCCGATCGGCAGCGCCTTGCCGCGCAAGGTGATCTCGCCGGTCATGGCGACCCTGCGATCCACTGGCACGCCGGAGACGAGTGACGCGAGCGCGGTGGCGATGGCCAAGCCGGCGCTCGGTCCATCCTTCGGGATCGCCCCCTCGGGCACGTGCACGTGCACGTCCTTGCGATCGAACAATCCCGGCTTGGCACCGAGGCGTTTGGCGATCGAGCGCACGTAGGAAAGCGCCGTGCGCGCCGATTCCTTCATCACGTCTCCGAGCTGCCCGGTCAGGATCAGCTGGCCGTTCCCCGACATCATGGTGACCTCGATCGGCAGGATCTCGCCGCCGGCGGATGTCCAGGCCAGGCCGGTGGCGACGCCGATCTCCGGCTCCTCGGGCACTTCCTTGCCGGTGAACGGCGGCACCGAGAGATAGCGTTCGACGTCGCGACCGTCGATGCGGACGGAGTTGCGCGCGCGGCGCTTGGTGTGCGGCTTGACGACGCTCGGGGTCTCGACGATCTCGCGCGCCACCTTGCGGCACAGACGGCCGATCTCGCGCTCCAGGTGCCGCACGCCCGATTCGCGCGTGTAGCGGTGGATGATCGTTTGCAGCGCGGCATCGGTGGCCTCGAGGCGCTTGGATTCGATGCCGTGTTCGCGCAGCTGCTTCGGCAGCAAGAAATGGCGCGCGATCTGCGCCTTCTCGTGATCGAGGTACCCCGCGAGCTCGATGACCTCGAGCCGGTCGCGCAATGCCGGCGGGATCGGGTACAGCACGTTGGCCGTGGTGATGAACAACACCTTCGACAGATCGAAGCCGACTTCCAGGTAATGATCGCTGAAGTTGTGATTCTGCTCGGGGTCGAGCGCCTCCAGCAGTGCCGAAGCCGGATCGCCGCGGAAATCGATGCCGATCTTGTCGATCTCGTCGAGCACGAACACCGGGTTGCGGCTGCCGCACTTGCGCAGCGAGTGCACAATGCGCCCGGGCATGGCGCCGATGTAGGTGCGCCGGTGACCGCGGATCTCGGCTTCGTCACGAATGCCGCCGAGCGACACGCGCACGAACTTGCGCCCCAAGGCGTCGGCGATCGAGCGGCCGAGCGAGGTCTTGCCCACTCCGGGCGGGCCCACCAGGCACAGAATCGGGCCGCGCATCGAGCGCGTCAGCTTCATCACCGCCAGATACTCGAGGATGCGTTCTTTGACCCGATCGAGGCCGTAGTGATCCGCGTCCAGCTTGGCCTTGGCGCGCGGGAGGTCGAGCCGATCGCGCGTCATCCTCTTCCACGGCAGCCCCGCCAGCACCTCGAGATAGGTCCGCACCACCGCCGCCTCGGGCGACAGCGCCTGCATCTTCGCCAGCCGATCGAGCTCCTTGTAGGCGATGTCGCGCGCCTCGCGGCTCATGCCGGCGCGCTCGACGGCGAGCGCCAGGTCCTCGACCTCGCCGCTCGCGCTCTCCTCGTGGCCGAGCTCCTTGCGAATGGCCTTGAGACGCTCGTGGAGATACATCTCCTTCTGGCTCTTCTGCACTTGGTTCTTGATCTCGCCCTCGATCTTGCGCTCGATCTGCAGGATCTCGAGCTCCTCGTTCAGAACACGCGTCAGACCGCGCATGCGCACGGTCAGATCGAGACTGTCGAGGATCTGCTGCTTCACCGCCACCTTGCATGCGATGTGTGCGGCGATGGTGTCGGCGAAGCGCGCCGCCGGCTGCACCTGCACCACCTCGCGCATGATTTCCTCGGGCACGCGGCGGCTGGTCTCGACATACTGGGTGAACAGCGTCGCGACGCTGCGTTGTAGCGCTTCGAGCTCGGCGCCGGCTTCGTTGGCGTCGGCCAGCACCTGGATCTGCACGCGCTGCGGCGCGTCGCCGGCCTCGAACGCCACGATCCGGGCGCGCACCAGGCCTTCGAGCAGCACCTTGCGCGAACCGTCCGGGAGCGGCAGGAGCTGCACGACCCGGCTCACCGTGCCCACCGGAAACAGATCGGCCTCTTGGGGATCCGTGATCTCGGGCGAACGCTGGGCGGTGACGAACAACAGGTGGTCACCCTGAGCGGCCTCCTGCACCGCGGCGATCGAGCTCTTTCGCCCCACCATGAGCGGCAGCACCAAGTGCGGGAAGACGACGACATCGCGCAGCGGCAGCAGCGCCAGACGCGCCGGGATGTCGCACGACGTGCCCTGATACCGGATCTTGCTCATGCACCTCTCCTACGGCCTCGTGTGTCTGCTCCGGCCTGCGGCTGGCTCTTCGAATCTAGGCTTGGTGGGTGTCCCGAGCCAGGGGCCCGCAAACAAAAACGCACCGAGCGGGCCTCGGTGCGCCGCGGTCCGTGGCCACGAGCGGCCGCGGATCCCTTGCGGGGTCAAGCGCCCTTCGCCCGGCTCTCCTCTTCGTAGTCGTATTCGGGATCCACCCGATTCAAGATCGTGTCGGCGGTCACCGTCAGCCGGCGCACGTTCGCACGCGTCGGCAGGTCGTACATGATCTCGAGCATGGTCTTCTCGAGGATGGAGCGCAAGCCGCGCGCGCCGGTCTGCCGCTCGGCCGCCAGCCGCGCCACCGCGACCAGCGCCTCGCGCTCGAACACCAGCTCGGCACCTTCCATGTCGAACAGCTTCTGATACTGCTTCACCAGGGCGTTCTTCGGCCGCACGAGGATGTCCACCAGCGCGTCTTCCTCCAGCTCCTCCAGCACCGCCAACACCGGCAGGCGCCCGATGAGCTCGGGGATGAGCCCGAAACGCAGCAAGTCTTCCGGCTCCACTTGCTTGAGCACCGCCGTGCGCTTGCGGCGGTCCTTGCGGTGGATCTCGGCGCCGAAGCCCAGCATCTTCTTGCCGATGCGGTGCTCGACGACTTTCTCCAGGCCCTCGAAGGCGCCGCCGCAAATGAACAGGATGTTCTTGGTGTTGACCTCGATGTACTTCTGCTGCGGGTGCTTACGCCCACCCTGCGGCGGCACGTTGGAGATCGTGCCCTCCAGCAGCTTGAGCAGCGCTTGCTGCACACCTTCGCCCGAGACGTCGCGGGTGATCGAAGGACTGTCGCTCTTGCGCGCGATCTTGTCGATCTCGTCGATGTAGACGATGCCGCGCTCGGCACTGGTGATGTTGAACTCGGCCGCCTGCAGCAAACGCACGAGGATGTTCTCGACGTCTTCGCCGACGTACCCCGCCTCGGTCAGCGTCGTGGCGTCGACGATGGCGAACGGCACCTTGAGCAAGCGCGCCAAGGTCTGCGCCAGCAAGGTCTTGCCGGTGCCGGTGGGACCGAGCAGCAGGATGTTGGACTTGTCGATCTCGACGTCGTTGGCCGAGCGTTCGTGGAAGATCCTCTTATAGTGGTTGTAGACCGCGACCGAGAGGATCTTCTTGGCGCCTTCCTGGCCGATGACGTACTGGTCGAGGAAATTGCGGATTTCGTGCGGCTTGGGGAATTCGGCCACGTCCAGCGACGGGACGCTGCTCATTTCCTCTTCGAGGATGTCGTTGCACAGCCGGATGCACTCGTTGCAAATATAGACCGAAGGTCCCGAAACCAGCTTCGTGACCTCGTCTTGGCCGCGGCCGCAGAACGAGCACTTGATCACGGAAACCACTTCCCCGGTTGCGCGCGCGTCACCGACACGCCGCAAATTGTAGCACAGCCCCACGCGGCCCGCTCACGCCGCGCCGGTCTCGCTTTCCTGCGGCACCTTCTCGACCGGCGTGCGCTCGGGTCCCGGGCGCGAGGCGCTGCGATCGATGACGCGATCGACGATGCCGTACTCCTTGCACTCCGCCGCCGACAGGAAGAAGTCGCGGTCGGTGTCCTTGGCGATCTTCTTCACCGGCTGGCCGGTGTGCTTGGCCAGGATCTCGTTCAGGCGCTCGCGCATGAGCAGGATTTCCTTGGAGTAGATCTCGATGTTCGACGCTTGGCCCTGGGTGCCGCCCATCGGTTGGTGGATCATGATGCGCGAGTTCGGCAGCGCCGCGCGCTTGCCCTTGCTGCCGGCCGTCAGCAACACCGCCGCCATGCTGGCCGCCATTCCCATGCAAGTGGTGGCGACGTCGGCTTCCACGTACTGCATGGTGTCGTAAATGGCCATCCCGGCGGACACCGAGCCGCCCGGCGAGTTGATGTAGAGATGGATGTCGCGGCTCGGATCCTCGGCGGTGAGGAACAGCATCTGCGCGATGACCAGGTTCGCGACGTGATCGTTGATCTCGTAACCGAGAAAGATGATGCGGTCCTTGAGCAAGCGGGAATAGATGTCGAAGGACCGCTCGATCCGGCCTTCCTGCTCGATGACCATCGGAATGTAACCCATTGCTCTCCTTCACACCCGAAGCGTGCACGCTTCAGGGACGGGGAACTTCCACCACTTGCGCCTGACCCTGGACGAACGCGAACACTTTGTCCTCGGTGAGATCACCGCGCAGTCGCCGCCGGCGCTCGGGCTCGGCGAAAAAGCCACGGATGCGCTGCGCGTCACGGCCGTCTGCCTGTACCTTCTCTTCGATCCACCTGTCAACTTCTTCCGCCGAGGCTTGCAGATCGTGCAGCGTCGCCAGGTGATCGAGCAGCAGCGAGCGGCGAGCGGCGCGCTCGGCCGCCGGCCGCGCCGAGACCCGCAAGGCGTCGCGCTTCTCCGCCGGCAATTCCAGCCGCAGACGCTGGTGACGCTCCTCGTAATCCGCCACGACGAAATCCAAATAACGCTCCACCATGGACTGCGGCACGTCGAAAGCATGTTGGGCGATCATCGCATCCACCAGCTTCTCGCGCAGGTCGCGATCGGATTCCTGGGTGAGCTTTTGCTCCAAATCGGTGCGCACGCGCTGCCGCAGCTCTTCCAGGTTCTCCAGACCGAGGTCGCGCGCCAAATCCTCGTCGACCGCCGGCAGGTGCTTCTCTTTGACGTCCTGCAACGTCAGGACGAATGCAACCAGCTTGCCAGCGAGCTCCGGATCCTCGTGATCCGCGGCGTAATGCACCTCCGCGCGTGCGGTTTGCCCCGCCACGAGCCCGCGCACTGCCGACTCGAACTCGGCCACGACCTGCCCCTCGCCGAGCTGAAACGGATAATTCTCTACCCGTTTGGCCGCGATCTCGTTCCCTGCCGCATCGAGGGGCACGTATCGCACCAGAACGAAGTCGCCATCCCGGGCTTCGCGCGGCACCGAAACGTACTGCGCCTGCTCCTCGCGAATGGAATCGAGGGCGCGTTCGATGTCGGCGTCGCGGACCTCGGGCGTCCAGCGTTCGACCCTGAGCGCCTCCGGCGCGATGGACGGCAAGCGCGGCCGGATGTCGAACTCCACGTCCATGCGCACGAACTCCGGATGATCGAGGTCGAGGGTACGCACGCTGGGCACCGAGATGACGTCCAGGCCCTCCTGCTCGATGGCGCGGCTGGTCACGGTCGGGATCAGCTTCTCGAGCGCGTCCGCATCGATGCGGGCGGCGAAATCGCGCTCGATGAGCTCGCGCGGCACCTTGCCCTTGCGGAAGCCGGGGCGCACCACTTTCCGCCGCAGATCGCTCACCACGCGTGCGCGCTCGGCCTCGAGGTGGGTTCGCGCGAACTCGATGCTGAGAATCCGGCCCCAGGTCGAGGCATTCGTGGTCTGCACTTTCAGTTCGATCGGGGTCTCCACCAGCCATCCCTTCGCTTGCCGTCGGCGGCCTCTTCCGGTGCGTGGTGCGAGAGGCGGGACTCGAACCCGCACGGGGAGCCCCCACTAGATCCTAAGTCTAGCGCGTCTGCCAGTTCCGCCACTCCCGCACAAGTCGATCGAATGCAGTCATTTGCGCGATTTTTCTGCGACCGAGGGCGAGATCCGCCCCACCCCGTTCGCGCAGGGGCCCTCCCGAGAGTATTCCGGCAGGAGCAGGAAGAGAAGCCCTGAGTGCGGGAAATCCTTGGGGGGACGCGCTGGGTCAGCCCGGCGCGCCATCGGCGCGCAACGCTTCCAGCACCCGCTCGGTGTATTCCGGCGTCGGGATTCCGCTCGCGGTCGACAGATCCGTCAGCTTGCCGGAGCCGAGCACACCGGCCATGGCGCGTTCGATGCGCGCCGCCGCCCGCTTTTCGCCGACGTAGTCGAGCAGCATCTGCATCGCTGCGATCGCCGCCAGAGGGCAGATGACGTTGCGCCCGGCATGCTTCGGCGCCGAGCCGTGAATGGGCTCGAACATCGACACCTGCCCGGGGTGCAGATTGCCTGACGCCGCGAGCCCAAGACCGCCCTGGATGGTCGCGCCGAGGTCGGTGATGATGTCGCCGAACATGTTCGGCACGACCGCGACATCGAACCACTCGGGGTTCTTCACCAGCCACATGGTGGCGGCGTCGATGTAGGCATGGTCGCAGGTCACGTCGGGGTATTCGCTGCCCACCGCGGCGAAGACGCGCGTCCAGATGTCCTGGCCGCGCACTGCGTTGGCCTTGTCGATCAGCGTGAGACGATGGTGCTTGCCGCGCTGGCGCGCGAGCTCGTACGCGTAGCGTACCGCCCGCTCGCATCCCTTG
>DASRJO010000217.1:0-4211 GCA_035649435.1 Candidatus Krumholzibacteriia bacterium
AAACCACGTTCACTGTGCAGTCCAGCGCGTTCGAGCTCGTCGGCACGGAGCGATGCGAGCAAGCGCAGGTTGCGCGCGCGCAGCGGTTCGAGCTCGGCGAGAACGGTGCTCGCGGGCGTGACACCGTAGCGCAGGTGCTTCGCCCAGAGCTCCTGATCGTAGCCGCGCAGCGGGGGCTGGTCTTCTGCGATGACCGAACGGAACCGGTAGCTCAAAACGGATTCTGCGTCGGCCAGGTGATCGAGGACGTGCAGGATCGACCATTTGCCGCTCGCCTCGGGCTTGCCGAGCTCGGCGGCGGACAAGTCGGCGACGGCGTGGCGCAATGCCGCGACTTGCTCGCGCATCACATCGAGTGGGGCGCGATCGCCGAGCACATCGGCCAACGACTGCGTGTACTTGGCGGCTGCATCGGCGGCCTTCCCCGCCGGATTCGAAAGGGTGGACACGCGCGTTCCTCCTGTCTGTGTTGGGCGAGGGCTAGGAAACAACATTAGCACACGCCTGGCGAGGGATGCCGGAGAGCGGTATGCTCCTTGCCATGAACGAGCACTTCGATGAAACGATACGGGAGGTGGACGACTTCCTCGTGGGCAAATCGAAGGTCCATCGCACACTCGAACGCTTACGGCGGTCGTGCGAGGACGCCGGGGTCGAAATCGCCCTGGCAGGGGCGCTCGCGGTCGCGGAATACGGTCACCTGCGCTTGACGGTAGATGTCGATGTCGTGGTCAGCGAGGACGGCCTGCGACGGTTCAAGGAGCGCTGGCTCGGACGTGGCTACGTCGAAAAATTCTCCGGATCGCGCGGAGTGCGCGACGCCGAAACCCAAGTTCAGATCGACTTCCTTCTCACCGGGGAATTCCCAGGGGATGGGAAACCAAAGCCGGTTCGCTTTCCGGATCCGGCGAACATCCCGAAGGCCCCAGGTGCATTGCGTGTTCTGGATCTGCGCACTTTGATCGAGCTCAAGCTGGCCTCGGGGATTTCGGCGCCAGATCGCTTGCAGGACCTCGCCGATGTCGTGGCACTCGTTCGGGCCAATCGACTTCCTGTGGCGTTCGCGGACAACCTCGACCCCTCGGTGCGCGACAAATTCACCGAGCTCTGGCACGCGGCGAACACGCCGAGTCGAGAGTCTTGACGACAGCAGCGAACTACCTGCTCCATGCTCTCTTTCTGCTTCGACACTCGGGACCTGGAAACAGCCGGCCCTCGATCGAGAGCACCGATGCGGTGCACGTCCGCAGCGCTCGATCAGGGGCCGATGCGCGGCGGCTCGTAGGTGGCGCAGGCATCGAGGTCGAACGCGTATGCACTGCTCCAATTGTCGGTGAAGAATTGGTCGAGGCGGCGGGCCAAACTTCCCTCCACGATCAATCCCACGTTGCGGCTGTTGTAGAAATAATCCTTCTCCCAATTGCTGGTGCCGAGCCAGAAAGCGCGGGCGTCGACCACCAAGTACTTGGCGTGGATGACGCGTGCGAAGGGGATGAAGCCTGCGGCCGCCTGGGGGATTGTGACGAGCTTGACGTCGATGTTGGGGACGGATTGCAGGCTCTGTAGGCCTTCGAGCGTGCCTGGTCGCTTGCACCAATCGGAGAGCAAGAGCTGCACGGCGACGCCGCGCCCGGCGGCGCCACGCAGCGCGGTTTCCAACGTGTCGAAGTAGACGCTGTCCCGACCGGTACTTCTGTAGGTCAAGAGCTGCACGCGCAACGTCTGGCGCGCCGAGGCGATGAGATCGACCAGCCGCGGCAAGTCCCACAGCCGCTTGTCGGGCAGCTGTCCCTCCGGGCTGAACACCGGGGTGACACGCAGGGTGTCGCCATCTTGCGGAACGAGGACGGGGAAGCCTGTCTCGCGTGGAATGCGCGGAGTGAATGCTTCACCGCCGGCGAGTGCCCAGTCGGTTTCGAACACGTCGAGCATGGCACGGGTCACACTCGGCAAACGCACGACCACACCCAGCTCCTGGATGTGGGTGAGCGAACGCCAGTCGAAATTCTGGCTGCCGAGAAAGACATCTTTGCGGTCGACCACGAAATACTTGGCGTGCAGGACTCCTCCCGAGACCCGGCCGACATCGAAACGACGGACCTCGATGCGGGCCTGCTTGTCCAACCGCTCCAAACTTTCGGGGTAGGTGCGGGCGAACTTTTCCTCGGTCAGGAAGCGCACGCGCACGCCGCGCGCGGCCGCCCGTTCGATGGCGCTGACAATGGTCTCGAGCCGGGAGCCCGATTCGTTGCTGACGTAGAACTGGGCGAAATCGAGGCTGTGTCGTGCGCCGCGGATCATCTCCAGCCACACCGTGTGCGCCTCGGGCAGATCGGGGTTGTCGAGCGTGGTCTCGACCGGAAAGGACTCCACGAGCTGCAGAGAAGGGAGGTCGCTGGCGGCGGCGGGCCGTGGTCCCAGTGCAGCGGCGAGGACGAGGAGCCATCGGGCGAGCATCGCATCCTCCTAGTGCGCCGAGCGCGTGACGAGCTGCGGGAAGAAGCAGACGGCCAAGAGTGCCAGCACTTGGATGAGGATGAATGGGATCACGCCGCGGTAGATGTCGATCGTGCGCACTGAGGGCGGCGCCACGCCACGCAAATAGAACAGTGCGAAGCCGAAGGGAGGTGTGAGGAAAGACGTCTGCAGGTTGACCCCCAGCATCACCCCGAACCATACCAGGTCGATTTCGAGCGCGCGCACCGCGGGCAGCAGGAGCGGCACGATGATGAACACGATCTCGAAGAAATCGATGAAGAACCCGAGAATGAAGATCGCGAGGTTGGCGACCACCAGCAGGCCGACTTTGCCGCCGGGCAAGTTGGTGAGCAAGTGCTCGATCCACACGTCCCCCGAGAGGCCGCGGAAGACGAGGGCGAAAAAAGTCGAACCGATGAGCAGGAGGATGACCATGGCGGTGAGCTTCGCCGTATCCATGGTGGCGTCGCGGATCGCGGCGAGCCTCAGCCTCCGGTGCGCGAGGGCGAGCCCGAGCGCGCCCACCGCTCCCAGCGCGCCGGCTTCGGTCGGCGTCGCCACGCCGAAGAAAATACTGCCGAGAACCAGCAGGATGAGGAACAGTGGCGGCACCATCACGATCAGCACTCGGCGCAGGAGCTGCGTGCCGCGCAGACTGCGCTCCGCCGCCGGCAGTGCAGGAGCCAGCTGCGGGCGCAAGAAGGCGAGCAGGGCGACATAGACGGCGAAGAGGCCCGCGAGCGTCACGCCCGGCACGAAGGCACCGAGGAAGAGATCGCCGACGGAAACCCCGAGCTGATCGCCGAGCACGACGAGCACCACGCTCGGCGGGATGATTTGACCCAGGGTCCCAGAGGCGGCGATGACTCCGGTGGCGAGTTCCTTCGAATAGCCGTAGCGCAGCATGATCGGAAGCGAGATCAAACCCATCGCCACGACAGAAGCACCGACGACGCCGGTGGCGGCGGCGAGCAGCGCGCCGACGAAAACGACCGCGAGCGCCAGGCCACCGCGCATGGGACCGAACAGCATGCCGATGGTGTGCAGCAGATCTTCGGCGAGGCGTGATTTTTCCAGCACCGTGCCCATGAAGATGAAGAACGGCACCGCGAGCAGGACGTAGTTCGACATGATGCCGAAGATGCGCTCCGGCAGTGCGAACAGCAGGCTCCACTCGAAGGCGCCGAGACCGATGCCGAATATGGCGAAGAGCAGGGCGGTGCCGCCGAGGGCGAAGGCGACCGGGTACCCCGTGAAGATCATCACGAGCGACACCAGGAACATGATCGGGGCGAGCCAGTCCGTGCTCAAACAGCCTCCCGCTCTTCGGGGGTCTCGGCCTGCTGGTGACGCAAGACGGCGACGCACTTGACGATTTCAGCCAGCCCTTGCACGGCCAGTGACGCGAAGCCGACGAGGAGCATGGCCTTGATCGGATAGCGCGGCAGGCCGCCCGGGTCCGCCGACACCTCCCGCACGCTCCAGGAATTGTGCACGGAGGGCCAAGAGAGCCACAGCACCGTCGCCGTGAAGGGGAGCAGGAACAGCAGGGCACCGGCCAAATTGATCCAAGCGTGCCAGCGTGGCGCGAACCGGCTGTAGAACACGTCGACGCGCACGTGGGCGTTGTGCGCGAGCGCATGGGGTGCACCCAGCAGGAAGACGAGGCTGAACAAGTACCATTGGAGCTCGATGTAGGCGTTCGAGCTCAACGTCACGCCGAGGGTTCGTCC
>DASRJO010000218.1:0-35866 GCA_035649435.1 Candidatus Krumholzibacteriia bacterium
TTGAAGCAGGCGATCCGCCGTTACCGCACGCAGCGTGTCCTCGTGCATCGGCCGGCGCGAGCGAGGGGTCTGCACACGGTCGCTCCTGGGGTGAGGGCGCTCACGCTCGACGAGCTCCTTTCAGAGCTGGCGACTCAGAAACGACGCTGACCCAGGGTCCCCCGCCTGAACTCCTCACAACGAAGACCGGGCCCACTGCAGGAGAACGGCACGCTGCGCTTCGGTGAGGCGTGCCTCAGGGTGAATCCACCTGTAACTGCGCAGCGGCATCTTGCCCTTCTCGAGCTGTTCCTCGATGTCGTGGAAGGCGTGTTCGAGTGCCTCCTGGTCCATCACCGGCCACTGCGAAAAGTTGAGATCGCCACGGCCCTTCTTGACATGATGAGCCAGGAGCCAGGAGGACGGAGCCACCTTGCCGTACCACGGCCAGCGCGTCTCGTGGGAGTGGCAGTCGTAGCAGGCTTGGTGCAAGATCGCGCTGACCTCGGGCGGCGCTCCCACGTCCGACTCGACTTTCGGGTTGGTCCGATCGACCGGCATCATCTGCATGACACCCAGCGCGGCCACGATGATGGCGAGGAGCCAGCGGCTCCATTTCTTCGACATCCAGAACCCTTTCCAACAAATGCCGAGACAAAGGGTGAGCCAGGCCTGGCGATCCGGCCCTGCCCCGACGGACCGAAGTGCCGTCTACTTGCCGCTGCGAGCGCTCTCCAACATCTGCTTCGCTTGCGCGTTCTCCGGTTCGAGCGCCACGGCGCGTTCGAGCGCGGTGATGGCGGCCTCCTTGTCGCCCTTCATCGAGTACAACTGACCGAGGCTGATATAGGCGTCGGCCTTGTCCGGATTGAACTCGATGTGCAGCTGCATCAGCGCGACGGCGGCATCGAAGTTTTTTTCGCCGCGGGCGAGCGTTTCTGCGACAGTGTTCATGCTGCGACCACTGAAATCATAGGATCCCGTGCCGTAGTACTGCGTGCGCAGCTCGCGGTAGCGGGCCACCGCCGCCGGCGCTCCGCCCTTCGCGACCTCGGCAAGCAGGATCTGATCCAAGGTCTGCGGTTTGGTGACGCCACGATGACACGTAGCGCAGCGCACCTGGATCGGAGACTCGCGTCCAATGGTCGGCAGGAGTTTGCCGTTGATCTCGTTGGTCATCTGCAGCATGGCGCGCGCGACGCGCTTGGTCTCCTTGTCATCGGATGCGAAGTCGAAGCCCTCGAGCGAGGTCGTGCTCTCGCCCACATGACAGTGGTTGCAGCGCACGCCGAGGGCGCCGGCGAAGCCGCGCATCATATTCACGAGCTCGCGCTTCGGCATGTCCTTCGGCAGGACCTTCAGGTTGGTGAATTGATCCGGAATCTGGGCGAAGGTGGCGGGTGCCAGGAGTAGGGCGACACCAAAGCCAAGAGCGAATGGAACGAGCCGGCGCATCGTGTCCTCCTCGACGGCGCTGGAGAGCGCTTCCGGGGTTGATCGTGTTGCCACACGGGTGGCGCTACAAGGGGCGAGGAGAACGTGAAGGTGGCGCTTCCCATGGCGCCGCCTCTCAATTGAATGTGTACGTGTGCGGATGCTGAAAGTCGGTGAAGTCCTTCTGCACGCGTGTCCCCATGGCGATGTTGGTCACCTCGGTGTTGGTGAGCGGCAAGCTGTGCGTGTGGCCGGCGCCGCTGAAGGTGATGTTCACGGCATTGCCGGCATCGAGCTGAGCCTTGGTGATCGTGCCCGTGTGGCTGTGGTCGCCGCCGTCGGTGGTCGAGCCGGTCACGTTCCCGTTCCCGGTCCCTGGCGCCGCCGGATCGTCGCTCCCGCACGAGGTCACTTTCACCGACACGCCGATGAGAGCCGCCATCAGGGCGGACTTGCTGAGGAATTCGCGGCGATTCATGGTGTCCTCCTTCGAGTCCGAACGAACCCGCGGCGATTCGTGCGCCTCTGCGGCATTCTCCCGTCGCCGGATCCGTTCCTTCACATCTCCAGTTTCCGTAGCGCCCGGCGCACGAGCAGAGTGCACAACGCCGCGAAGGCGAGCACCGCCACCAGGGTCGCTGCACCTCCCAAGGTCGTCTGCAAGCCGTGACCGAAGGAGCCGAGCCGTTCCGACAACCGGCCTTCTTGGATCTGGGCGATGATGACGATCAGGAGGCCCCCGATGGAGCCGCCCGCCACCAGACCAGTCGAGAACAACATCCCCGAGGAGATTTCGCTCTCTTCCTTCTTGCCGCGGATGCGGTCCGCGAGCCAGCGCATTGCGCCACCCACGAAGATGGGGAACGTGGTCGAGATCGGCAAGTAGGCACCGACCGCCCAGGCCAGACCGCTCACACCGCACAGTTGCACCACCATTGCCAGCGCCGCGCCGACGAAGATGAAGCCCCAGGGCAGATCCTGCGACAGCACACCCTGGATGATGGTGGCCATCAGGGTTCCTTGCGGTGCGGGCAGACGTTCGGATCCGATCGGGCCCCAGGACGAGTTGTGCATGCCGATGAGCGTGAAGCCGATCACCGCCACCGAGACCAGCACGCCGATCAGGAGACCGATCTGCTGGCGAATCGGGGTGGCCCCGACGAGATAGCCCGTCTTGAGATCCTGCGACGTCGCGCCGGCGTTGGCGGCAGCGATGCAGACGATGGCGCCCACCGAGAGCGCCGCGGCTTGCGCCGCGGCCTGCGAGGCGGCGTTGTCGGCCCAGCCGACGAGCAGGAAGATGAGACAGGTGCCGAGCAAGGTCGCGATGGTCATGCCCGAGATCGGGTTGCTCGACGAGCCGATGAGGCCGACGATGCGTGACGACACCGCGACGAAAAAGAAGCCGAAAATGACGATGAGCAGGCTGACCAGCAGCGACACCGGGAAAGGCGCCGGCATCTCCTGCACGAAGGGAATGATGAGCGCCATCACCAGGGAGCCGATGGCGACCCACAGGATCGGGATGTCACGCTCGGTGCGCAGCATGCTGCCGCTGCTACCGACACCGGCACGCAGCTCGCGAATCGAATCGCGGATCGACGACACGATGGTGGGCATGGTGCGTACCAGAGTCATGAGGCCCGCCATGGCCACTGCGCCGGCGCCGATGTAGCGGATGTAGGCGCGATAGAACCAGTCGGCGCGATCGTGGCCATCGATCCAGCCCTGGGTGAACCCGAGCTTCAACAAGTCTTGGTGCACCTGCGATTCGGGGACGAACATGGACAGCAACGGGATGAGGGCGAGCCACGACAGCACGCTTCCCGACACCATGATGCCGGAGATGCGCGGTCCGATGATGTAGCCCACGCCAAGATACTCGGGCGTGATCTCGCTGTTGAGCCGTGCGTTCTTGAATGCTTTCTCGACACCCGTGTGCAGCAGCACCGGGACTTCCTGCCACAATGCGAACAGCTTGTTGGCGAAGGCATAGATGATGGCGGTCCAGAAGCCGGCGAAGACCGTCTTCGCCATCTCGCCACCGCGCTCGCCGGCGATCAGCACTTCGGCGCAGGCGGTGCCCTCGGGGTAAGGCAACTCACCGTGCTCCTTGACGATGAGGGCGCGCCGCATCGGCACCATGAGCAAGACGCCAATGATGCCGCCCACGGCCGCCAGGGTCACGATCTGCATCAAGTTGAAATACGCCTGCGCCCCGCCGCTGGCGATGAAGAGGAATGCCGGGGTGGTGAAGACGACGCCGGCGGCGATGGATTCCCCGGCGGAGCCGATGGTTTGCACGATGTTGTTCTCGAGGATCGTGGAGTTGCCGACGCGCTTGAACACGGCGATGGCGAGCACCGCGATCGGGATCGAAGCGGAAACCGTGAGCCCCGCTCGCAGCGCCAGGTACACGGTCACGGCACCGAAGAGGATGCCGAAGAATGCGCCGAGCAGGATGGCCTTGAGGCTGAACTCCGCGACCCCCGTTTCATGGGCCGGGATGTAGGGCTTGAACTCCTTCTGGTTCATCCGCTCTCCCCTTTCCGTCGACGTCAGGCGATCTTGCTCACTTCGGAGAAGTACTTGACGAACGTCTTCATCCCGCCCGAAGCCTGGCCCCAGTCGTAGTTCTCGTTGGGTGCGTGGTAGCCGTGCTCCGGCAACGACAGACCGATCATGACCAGCGGGCATTTGAGGTAACGCACCATCGTCACGACGGCGCCGATGGAGCCGCCCTCGCGCGTGAACGCCGGCGCGCGGCCGAAGCCGAAACGCAAGGCCGTGGTGGCGGCAGCGGCATGCGGCCCCGAGATCTCGCCGAGGAACCAGTCCAGATGATGCTCCGCTGTCACCTTGGCGTCGGGCAGATGCTTGCGGGTGAAAGCGCGGATGAGCTGCAAGACCTTCGCGGCCTTCATGTCGGGCACCAGCCGGCAGGAGATCTTCGCCTCGGCCCACGCAGGCACCACGGTCTTGACGCCGGGTCCGTGATAGCCGCCGGAGATGCCGTGAACCTCGAGCGTGGGCAGTGCCCAGATGCGTTTCATGATCTCGATGGGATCGTCGAAACGGAGGCTCGTGAGCTCGTGCGCGGCTTTGTAACGCGCCGTGTTGAACCCGGCGGCAGCGAAGCTGTCGCGTTCCTTCTTGCCCAGCGGCCGCACGTCTTCGTAGAAGCCGGGGATCTTCACCTTGCCCGTTTTCGTGTCCAGCATGCGCGCGACGAGCCCGGCGATTTCCGCCACCGGGTTGCGCGCCGGTCCGCCGGTCAACCCCGAGTGCGTGTTCTTGGCGCCGGTCGTGAGCCGGATGGTGACGCCTTGCACGCCGCGCAAGCCGTAGGGCACCGCCGGGCGCCCCTTGGCGATCCAAATGGTGTCGGAGACGAGAACCGAGTTCGACTTCAACTTCGCGAGCTCGGATTTGACCATGCCTTCGAACGACGGACTGCCGATCTCTTCTTCCAGCTCCCACAAGAAGCGAATGTTGAGCGGCACGCCGTGCTGGTGGGCGTAGCGCGCGGCGTAGAGCGCGGTGAGACCTGGGCCTTTGTCATCGGTGCTGCCGCGTCCGACGTACTTGCCGTCACGGATCTGCATTTTGAACGGTTCGCTCTTCCATTCCGGCTCGTCGGCCGGCTGCACGTCCATGTGGTTGTAGACCGTGAGCCATGGATGCCTCGGGTCGCTCTTCAATTCGCCGATCACCACCGGGTTGCCGGCGGTTTGAACGACGCGCGCATCGGCGCCGCATGCACGCAGCACGCTGGCTGCCGCATCGGCGCCGCGGCGAATGTCGGGTTTGTGATCGGGGTCCATGCTGACGGTGGGAATCTCGACGAGCTGCTTGAGGTCGGCCTCGAAACGCGCGCGGTTGTCGTTCACGTAGCGATCCAGGTCGGCGAAAGTGTCGGCCATACCCAAGGCTCCTTTCCAGCGCCACACCCTGCGGACCCATTCCTGAATCTTGGTCGAGGGCGCATGGTCACTCGCGATCCGGGGCATCCTATCATGCGATCCGGCGCGCGGATAGGCGGGACGTGGGGTCCCGGGCGGTGTCAGTCTGGACGGCTGGTGTGCATGCCGGCGCCCATCGGCGCAGACAGCGGGGGACGTTCGACGGCAGGAAGATCGGCGGCGCCGAGGGTCTCGCGTGCGAGCAACATGCGGGAGCCGTGCTCGAGCGCGTCGCGGTTGTACTCGAGAATGGAGCGCGCGCTGTCGGCGGCGCGCTTCAAGATGTCGCGCACGGCACAGTCGATTTCGCGCGAGGTTTCCTCGCTGTACTGGCGCGCACTCGTGCCCATGCCAGGGAGGAACGTGGTCGGCGTTTCGTCGTATGTTGCCAGCCCGAGCTTTTCGTACATTCCATAGCGCGTCACCATGTTGCGGGCGATGTCGGTGGCTTTGGCGAGATCGTCGGACGCACCGGTGGAGATGTCGTCGAAGACCAGCGTCTCCGCGACGCGCCCGCCGAGCAGCACCGCCATCTTGTTTTCCAGCTCCTGTCGTGACATGAGATAGCGATCCTCGGTGGGCCGTTGAATGGTGTAGCCGAGCGCGCCGATGCCGCGCGGGATGATGGACACCTTGTGCACGACATCGCTGCCCGGCAGTGCCAGCGCCACCAGCGCATGCCCCATCTCGTGGAAGGCGACGCGCTCGCGCTCCTTGGGGTTGAGCAGGCGGTTCTTCTTCTCGAGGCCGGCGACGATGCGCTCGATTGCAGAGGTGAAATCATCGGCGCTCACGGCCTCGACGTTGCGGCGCGTGGCGAGAAGCGCCGCCTCGTTCACCAGATTGGCCAGATCGGCGCCGGTGAAACCCGGCGTGAGGGCGGCGATCTCGGCCAAATCCACGTCCGGCGCCAACTTCACATTGCGCATGTGCACCTGCAGGATTTGGATCCGGCCGGGCTTGTCGGGCCGGTCGACGAGGATTTGGCGATCGAATCGCCCGGCGCGCAGCAGCGCCGGATCGAGGATCTCCGGCCGGTTGGTGGCGGCGAGGATCACCATGCCCTGATGCGGATCGAAGCCGTCCATTTCGACCAAGAGCTGGTTCAAAGTCTGTTCTTTCTCGTCGTGGCCGCCGGCGAGCGGCCCGAGGCCGCGCGCCCGACCGAGCGCATCCAGCTCGTCGATGAAGACGATGGCCGGCGCCCGTTTCATCGCTTGCTCGAAGAGATCGCGCACACGCGCGGCGCCGACGCCAACGAACATCTCGACGAACTCGGAGCCGCTGATGGAGAAGAAGGGGACACCGGCCTCGCCGGCGGTGGCGCGTGCAAGCAAGGTTTTGCCGGTGCCGGGAGGGCCGACGAGCAGGATGCCCTTGGGCAAGCGGCCACCAAGCCGGCCGTAGCGACGCGGGTCCTTCAAGAACTCGATGATCTCGCGCAGCTCGTCCTTGGCCTCGTCGACGCCGGCGACATCGGCGAACGTGACCTTGGTGGCGTCCTCGACGTACACCTTGGCCTTGCTCTTGCCGATGGCCATGAAGCCGCCGCCCCCCATCCCGGAACGCTGCACCATGCGGCGGATGACGAACATCCAGATGCCGAGGAAGAAGAGAACCGGCAGCATCCACGACAAGATGTCGCGCAGCCATGTGCTTTCGATCGTGCCCGAGAACTTGACGCCGGTGCTCGCCAGGCTCTGGGCCAGCTCGGGGTCGACGCGCACGGTGATGAAGCGCTTCGGCAAGCCTTCGTGCGGCTCCTTGAAGCTGCCGCTCACGTGTGTCGCGGTGATGTTGACCTCTTCGATCTTGCCTTGCTGCAAGTAGGAGAGGAACTGGCTGTAGGGGATGTGCTCGACCTGGCGCAACGAAGAGAAGACATTGTGCAGGATGAGAATCCCCCACAGGGCGACGAACACGTACCAGAGATGGATCTTGTGTTTGCGCTCCATTGCTTTCTCTCCTGGGTGGTATTCTACCCCAGAGCAGCCGCCACACAAGGGTTTCGGGTCATGACGAGCAAACGCCGATGTGTCGCGGCCCGGCAATCAATGCGGGCGGCCCGGCAATCACATGCGGGCGCTGAGGAGACGCATGATCCCTGCCTACGAGAAACTCGGTTTCTTCTACCTCGGGAAAACACTGGCAGCGCCGGCCGCTGGCGAATCCGATCTCCTTCTCTATGACTCGCGCGACCTCACGACACACGCCGTTTGTGTCGGCATGACGGGGAGCGGCAAGACCGGGCTCTGCATCGGCCTGCTCGAAGAGGCCGCCATCGATTCGATCCCCTCGCTGATCATCGATCCGAAGGGGGATCTCGCCAACCTCTTGCTCACTTTCCCCGATCTGCGTGCCGAGGATTTTCGCCCCTGGATCGCCGTCGAGGAAGCCGAGCGTCGTGGTCTGTCGCCGGACCTCTTCGCCGCACAGCAGGCCGAATCATGGGCCCGCGGCCTCGCCGAGTGGGGGCAGGATGGCGAACGCATCCGCCGGTTGCGCGCGGCCGCGGAGTTCACCGTCTATACGCCCGGAAGCCGGGCCGGGCAGCCGGTCTCGGTGCTGCAATCTTTCGCGGCGCCTGCAGCAGCCATGCGCGACGACACCGAAGCGCTGCGCGAGCGCATCGGCACCACGGTCCAGAGCCTGCTCGGCCTGCTCGGAATCGAGGCCGACCCGCTGCAGAGCCGCGATCACATTCTCCTGGCGAGCCTCTTGGAGAATCGCTGGCAGCAGGGGCAGGACTTGGATCTCGCCATGCTCGTGCGGCTGGTGCAGGAGCCGCCGATGCCGCGCATCGGCGTCGTCGATCTGGAAACGTTCTACCCGGCCGCGCAGCGGTTCGCTCTCGCGATGCGCATCAACAACCTCCTGGCGTCTCCCGGTTTCCAGGGCTGGCTCGAAGGCGAGCCCCTCGACGTGCAGCGCCTGCTGTACACGCAAGCGGGCAAGCCGCGTGTCGCCATCTTTTCGATCGCACACCTTGGCGATGCCGAACGGATGTTCTTCGTCTCGCTGTTGTTCGGCCAGGTCTTGGGTTGGGTGCGCACGCAGACGGGCACCAGCAGCTTGCGGGCCCTGCTCTACATGGACGAGATCGCCGGCTATCTGCCACCGACGGCGAATCCACCATCGAAGCCGCCGTTGCTGACTTTGCTCAAACAAGCACGGGCCTTCGGGCTCGGCGTGGTGTTGTCGACGCAGAACCCGGTGGATCTCGATTACAAGGCGCTGTCGAATGCGGGAACCTGGTTCATCGGCCGTCTGCAAACCGAACGCGACAAGCTGCGTCTGCTCGATGGGCTGGAAAGCGCGGGAGGCGGTGCCGGGCTCGAGCGCCAGGATCTGGAGAAGCTGATCGCGGGACTGGAAAAGCGAGTGTTTCTACTGCACGACGTGCATCGGCCGAGCCCCGTTCTGTTGCGCACCCGCTGGACCCTGTCGTACTTGCGCGGTCCCATGACGCGCGAGGAGATCAAACGCCTGCCATCGACGCAGCCGGCGACGACACCGTCCACATCTTCACCGGCGAGCGACACAGCGATGGCCGATCCACCCGGTCCGGATAGCGTGCGGGCGATGGATGCAGGAGCATCCGTTCGCGGAAAAGCCCGGCCGATGCTGCCTCCCGGCATTGCCGAAACCTACTTCGTCGCGGGGCCAGATGCGCCAGCCGGCCAGCCGGTGATCTATCGACCCATGCTGTGCGCCCAGGTGCAAGTCGGATACGTGCAGGCGCGACCGCCGCTCGATCATACGCAGCGTCTCTGTCTGGTGGCACCGTTCCCATCCGCCGGCAACGACATCGATTGGAGTGCAGCGCTCGAGGCCACACTGGGTGACGAGCGATCAGCGACGACCGCCGCGGACACCGCCAGCTACGAGGACTTGCCGCCCGCCGCGGCAACGCCGAAGTACTACGCGGCGTGGCGCAACACGCTCACGAGCTGGCTCTGCCGCAATCGAACCCTGACGTTGCAGCGCAGCGCCAGCCTCGGAGTCGATTCGCGACCCGGCGAAAGTGAAGGGGACTTCAAGGTTCGGCTGCGCGATCTGGCGCGCGAAGGGCGCGATCAGGCGCTCGCGAAACTTCGCGCCAAACATGCAGCGCGCTTTGCGCGATTGCAGGAGAAGGTGCGGCGTGCCGAGGCGGCGGTGGGTCGCGAGAGCGAGCAGATGCAGCAGGCGCAGGCACAGACGGCGATCTCGATCGGCGCCGCCGTTCTCGGCGCCGTGTTGGGGGGACGGCGTGGCGGCACGCTCGGGCGCGCCACGACGGCGGCACGCGGTGCCGGGCGCGCACAAACGCAGGCGCAGGACGTGGCGCGAGCGCGGGCCGACCTCGAGGCCGCGCGCGCCGAGGTCGCCGATTTCGAAGCGGCCGTGGGCGCCGAGACCGAGGAGCTGGGCGCCGGTTTCGACGCCGGCACTCTCGTGTGCGAAACGCTGACGGTGCGTCCGAAGAGAACTCACATTGCCGTCGAACGCATCGCCCTCGCCTGGGTCCCGTGCGTGCGGGAACCCGGCGGGGCCTTGCGCATCGTCGCCGCGCTCAGATCAGTTGCCAGGTGAGCCCGGCGCCGAGCGTCTGTTTGAACTGCCCTCTCTTGTCGAGCTGCTTGTCGTAGAAGATCTGCCAGAAGAGATCGAACGAGATCCACTTGTACAGCTTGTTGCTAAGCTTGTTCTGCCAGTCGACGTCGACGGATGACCAGTCCTGGCGTGCGAGCGGATCTTTCTCGGAGGTGTCCACCGCCTCGAACAGGCGCAGCTCGGAAGTGAGCACGGTGCGATCCTCGGGGGCGGCAAATCGCGACAGCGTGTACCACTCGAAACCGCCTTCGGTGGTGGTCTTGGAGTCGTAGTCGGAGCTGGTGACGTTGAAGGTTCCGAAGCGATCGATACGCTCGCGGAAAGCGAATCCGACGCGGGTGAGAACGCTCGCGTGCGCGTTGCTGACCAGGTAGCGCGCGATTCCGACCGACTCCGTGAGCTGTGCCGGCGTCAGCCACTTTCGCATCGGGTCGATCTCGGTGTAGAACTGACTGTCGACATCGAAGGCGACGAACGGATCGACGAAACCCCAGTACTTGAACAGCACGATGCCACGATAGGTGATCTTGTCGGAGCTCTTGAGCGGCGCCAGCCACGCATCGCGTGTCGCGTTCTGCTGGTGGGTTTGACCGAACTGGAGCAGCAGCCCGTTCTTCCAGATGATCTGGCTCGCAAGCCAGCGGTCGGCGCTCGCCGACACCGTGCCGATCCAAGACACCGTCCCCACTTCATCGCCCTGCCACGCCTGGTTGAAGTTCGACTGGTTGAGCGCCAGCCCGGCCGATGCCTTCACCGCCCAGCCCGGGAACAAGGTGTCGCCGGGGGCGGCTGCCCGCGCGCTGCCGGCGAGCACGAGCCAGAACAGAAGCACGGATCCAAGGTATTGGAAGCGCATGTTTTCTCCCTCGTCCTTTCGTTTCACGCGCGGGCCTTGAGCAAGTCGCGGATCTCGCCCAACAGGAGCTCTTGATTGCTCGGAGCCGGAGGTGTGGCGGGTGCGGCGGCTTCCTTCTTCTTGGCGGCGTTGACCGCCTTGATCAGCATGAAGATGGCGAAGGCCACGATGATGAAATCGACGATGGTCTGCAGGAAGGCGCCGTAGCGCAGCGTGGCGGCGCCGGCCTCCTTGGCCGCCGCGAGCGTTTCGTAGGGGGTGCCGCTCAAGTTGATGAACAGTTGGCTGAAGTCGACGCGGCCCAGGAGGACGCCGATGGGCGGCATGATGAGGTCGCCCACGAGAGAGCTGACGATCTTGCCGAATGCGGCGCCGATGACGATCCCCACCGCCATGTCGAGCACGTTGCCGCGCATGGCGAAGTCTCTGAACTCCTTCAACATGGTCATTCCCCTTCGCGAAGCCGGCGCAAAGGCCGGTTTCAGCCATTGGTTGCGTACACGGGTGCATCCGTTGCCGGATTATCGGTGTCGAACCCGGGGTGTCAAGGCAGGCGGTCGCGGAGGGGGCCAGCTGCCTGAATCGGATGGAACCCGCATGCGGACCTTCCAGGATCCGCTTGCCGAGACCGGGGTGGGATCCCTAGAATCAAAGTTCCTCGCATGTCAACGTCGGCTGCGTTCCGAGCGGCGGACGAACGAACGAGCGTGCAGTCGCGTTGCGGTGATCGTCGAGGAAATCTCCTCGGAAGGAGTGGACGTACAGATGAGCAGGATTCGCGGTGCAAGTCGACGAGCCTCGATCGCCGGGTGCGCTTTGATTGCGTTCCTGGTGGCGCCACCCATGGCCTGGGCGCAGAAGATCGAGCCTCCCCAGCTTCCGTTCCAGAAGCACGTGCTGAACAATGGGCTGCAGTTGATCCTGTACGAGGATCATTCCATCCCCATCGTGGCGGTCAACCTTTGGTACCACGTGGGTTCCAAGAACGAAAAGGTCGGCCGCACCGGGTTCGCGCATCTCTTCGAGCACATGATGTTCCAGGGCTCGGAGCACCACAATACCGACTTCTTCAATGCACTCGACGCCATCGGATCCACCGACCGCAACGGCACCACCAACAACGATCGCACCAACTACTTCGAGAACGTGCCGACGAGCGCGTTGGAGCAAGCCCTGTGGCTCGAAGCCGATCGCATGGGCTGGCTGCTGCCGTCGATGACGCAGGAGCGCCTGAACAACCAGATCGAAGTGGTGAAGAACGAGCGTCGGCAAGGTGTCGACAACCAGCCGTACGGGACCGTCGACGAGCGCATGTATGCAGCGCTGTATCCGAGCCATCACCCGTACAGCTGGGACGTGATTGGGTACATGGAAGACCTGACCGCCGCCACCAAATCGGACGTCGAGGACTTCTTCAAGACCTACTACGGTCCCAACAACTGCACCTTGGTGCTCGCAGGCGACATCGAGCCAGTGCAGGCCAAGGCGATGGTGGAGAAGTACTTCGGTTCCATCCCGCCGGTGTCGCCGATCTACCGTCGCGACGTCTGGATCCCCGAGCTGACGCAGGAGATTCGCCTGCAAATGCAAGACCGCGTGCCACTGCCGCGTATCTACTTCGCCTGGCACGCGCCTGCTGGTTACACCGAAGGCGAGCCCGAGCTGGAAGTTCTGAGCGGAGTGCTGTCGTCGGGCAAGACGTCGCGGCTGTACAACCGTCTGGTCTACGACCTGCAGATCGCACAGGACGTCAACACCTTCATCGACACGCGCGAGATCGGCAGCTTGTTCTATGTCACCGTCACCGCCAAGGAAGGCCGGACATTGGACGAGATCGAGCCCATCGTCGTCGAGGAGATCGAGAAGGTGCGCAACAGCGCTCCGAGCGGGACAGAGGTGGACGCGGCGCGCACCGAGATCCTCTCCGGAATGCTGCGAGGGCTGCAGCGCATCGGCGGTTTCGGTGGCGTGAGCGACCGGCTGGCGATGTACAACACCTATACCGATGACCCCGGCTACATCACGAAGGACTTCGAGCGCTTCGAGAAGGTGACGCCGAAGAGCGTGCAGGCCGCCGCCAAACGCTGGCTGCACCAGGGCCGCGTGGTCATGCGCGTCGATCCGTACCCGACTCTCAAGGCGGGGACCGAAGTGGCGGGGCTCGATCGAGCCCACAAACCGGCGCTCGGCCCGGAGCCGGCGATGGTGTTGCCGCAGCTGCAGCGGACGAAATTGTCGAACGGTCTCGAGGTCGTCCTCGCCGAGGTGCACAAGACGCCACTCGTGCAGGTGAACCTCCTCGTCGGCGGTGGCTGGTCGGCCGATCAGAACGGACGCTTCGGCGTCGCATCCTTCATGTCGCGCATGCAGGACGAGGGCACGAAGGCACGCAATGCGCTGCAGATCAGCGACGAGGCCCAGCGTCTCGGTGCCCAGCTGAGCACCAACTCGACGCTCGACAACTGCACGGTGTCGTTGAACGCGCTCAAGCCGCGTCTCGATGCTTCGCTCGATTTGCTCGCCGACGTCGTGCTCCATCCCTCGTTCCCGGCCGAAGAGATCGAACGCCAGCGCAAGCAGGTGCTGGGTCAGATCCTGCAGCAGAAGAAGCAGCCGGTGCCGATGGGGCTGCGCATCCTTCCGGGGCTGCTGTACGGCGCCAATCATCCGTATGGCCAGCCATTCACCGGCTCGGGCACCGAAGAGGTGGTGAAGAGCCTCGCACAGCAGGACCTGGTGGCGTTCCACGACACGTGGTTCAAGTCCAATAACGCCACGCTCGTCGTGGTCGGCGACGTGACCCTGGCCGAGATCCAGCCGCGTCTCGAAAAGGCCTTCGGCGGTTGGGCGGCAGGCACAGTGCCGGCGATCCAGCTGCCGCAGGTGGCTCAGCCGCGGGCGACGTCGGTGTACATCGTCGACAAGCCCGAGGCCGCACAGTCCGTGTTGTTGGCCGCGCACCTGGCGCCGCCGAAGAACGATCCGACTGGCGTGCCCTTCGACGTGCTGAACTCCATCCTGGGCGGCACGTTCACTTCGCGCATCAACATGAATCTGCGCGAGGACAAGGGTTACACCTACGGAGCCCGCAGCGCTGCCTTCGACGCCCGTGGCCAGGGTCTCTTCCTGTGCTCGTCGCAAGTGCGAACGGACGTGACGAAGGAATCGATCACCGAGCTCATGAAGGAACTGCGCGAGATTCGCAGCACGCGGCCGATCACGGCCGCCGAGCTGCGCAAGGCGCAGGACAATCTGGTGCTGCAGCAACCGGGCGAGCACGAGTCGCTCGGCGAAGTGGCGGGGTACATCAACCGGCTGGTGACGTATGGGCTGCCGGAGGATTATCTGAAGACGTACTCGCAGAAGGTACGCAGCACCACCGTGGATGGTTTGACACAGCTCGCCAAGCAGCGCGTTCTCCCCGACCAGATGGTCCTCGTCGTGGTGGGAGATCGCAAGGTGGTCGAGCCCAAGATTCGTGAGCTCAACCTCGGGCCCATCGAGTTCCTGGACGTGGACGGCAAGCCGCTGGCGGAGGCCGCCCAGCGCTAGAGTTGCAGCGCGGAGCGAACACGACGTCCAGTCGAGTTCGTGCTGTCGAGAGGGGTCGTCGCACCGCGACGGCCCCTCTTGTGATTCTGCCGGGGAACGGGCCCTCCCTTCGATCGTGCTGCAGCGCAGCGCGATGACATCCCCACCCGAAGCTCCAACCACTCGCTAAAGGGAGGGCCCCTGGTCGTCTCGCCTGCCCCTTCCCATCTGGGTCGAGGGACACCTTCCACGTGCTCACGTCGCCCCATGTTATGGATTGCGACGCCGAGCGTGAGTCGGGCCGTCACCTGATTTGTTCGGCCGGAAACTCCCGATGTCGGGGAGCCCAACCGCTACAGGTCGAGTGGAATCGCTGGACCGCTTCATGCGCTGCTGAAATGCAAAGAGGCGGCTCGCCGATGCGGGCCGCCTCTTGTAAACGCTGCGCTGCGAGTTATTTCACCACGCGCGCGGTCTTGATCCCGTCCAGCTTCGGGAAAGTCTTGTCCAAGTAGGCATTGCCTTGTTCCTGGATCGACCCCTGGGTCTCGGGAGGGTTCTCGCCGTAGACGGAGTAGAGCTGGTCGACGACATCCATGCCTTCGATCACCTTGGCGAAGGACGCGAAGCCACTGCTGTCGAGCCGCGTGTTGTCCTTGAAGTTGATGAACAGCTGTGTCGTGCGCGTGTTCGGCCCTGCCATCGCATAACTCAGATAACCACGCTTGTTGCCCTGCTTCACCGGATCGTCCTTGATCTTGGCGTTCTGCCAGGCCGCCGACACCTTCGGGTCGCCGTTGAGGCCGAACTGGGCCATGAAGTTCGGGATGACACGGAAGAAGCGGCAGCCGTCGTAGAACCCGGCGTTGACCAGGTTGTAGAAACGGTCGACCCCATTCGGGGCCCACTCGCGGTCGACTTCGACGGTGAAATCACCCTTGGTCGTGGTGAACTTCACCTTGAAATAGTCCGGTGCCTTCTCGTTCACGCTTGGATTCTTGGGATCGAGCAAGAGGTTCTTCTCCTGGGGCTTTTCCGCGGGCTGGGCCGCGGCGGGCTTCTCGGTAGTCTGAGCGACCTGGGACGCATCGGTGTCCGGGGTGGCGCTGCATGCTGGGACCACTGCGAGCGCGGCGCATCCCCACGCGAACGCCACCAGAACGCCGCGGATGTTCGTCGATGGTTTCATGCTGTTCGTGGGCTCCTTCTGAATGGAAAGTGGCAACGACCCTCTCGAGCGGCGGAGTATACCAGGCCGGGGTGTGCCCCGGTGCCGGGGATGAACCGGTTGGCGGAGCCGAGAGGGAACCCGCGCGGCTCAGACTTTGAAGCGATAGCCGACGCCGCGCACCGTTTCGATGATGTTCGCGGCCTCGCCGAGCTTGCGGCGGAGCGCAGCGACATGCACGTCGATGGCGCGATCGACAACGAGGACGTGCTCGTCCTGGATGTTGCCGAGAATCTGGGAGCGGGTGTAGGCGCGGCCGGCGTTGCGTGCCAGAAACCGCAGCAGCTTGTACTCGGTGAGGGTGAACTGCAGCTCACGGCCGCGCAGCGTCACTTGATGGCGCTCGTCGTCGATGTGCAGTTCGCCGACGTGCGTCACGCTGGGCCCGTCTTGGTCGCTGCGTCCCTGACGCCGCAAGACGGCCCGCATGCGCGCCAACAAGAGACGCATGCTGAACGGCTTGGGAACGTAGTCGTCGGCCCCGACTTCCAGGCCCGAAACCACGTCGGCTTCTTCGCCTTTCGCCGTCAGCATGATGATGGGAATGTGCGCCGTTTCCGGCGACTGCCGCAGCTGGCGGCAAACTTCCAGCCCGTCGATTCCGGGCAGCATGAGGTCGAGGAGCACGATGTCGGGTTGCTCCTCGCGCGCCTGCCGTAGCGCCGCGGGGCCGTCGGACGCCCTGCGTGTGTCGAACTGCTCGCGGCGCAAGTTGTACTCGATGAATTCGACGATATCCGGCTCGTCGTCGATGATGAGGACCTTCGTCCGACGTCGCGGTTCCTCGAACGAAGGCGCTCTCTCGGCCTGGGTCAAATCCACGCCTCCACGACCTTGAAGTCGCCGGTGTCGAGATCGAGCCGGGCGTGCTCGCGGCAGCGCGGAAAGCGGCCTGTCCCGACTCGAGCGTTCACCAGCTCGAGCGTGTAGCGGGCTTCGAGATCGCACCAGCAGCGCATGTTCTCACGTTCCTCAGTGGACGATCGGGGGGCGGTCAAACGGACTGCGATCATGGCGAACCTCCGAACCGTGCGCGGCACGGTGCTCCTTGGTTCCAGCACCTGGGATCTGCCTCGAGGTATACCCGGGGCGCCGAGGCCCCCGAGCGGATCGCCAAGTACCCCAAACACTAGGGAGACCGTGCAAAGATCTGGTGTTTCCAGCCTGAAGAGTTGGTGAAACCGCCCATCAGGCGAGCGAGAGGAGGACGCGGGCCAGGCGATCGGGGTCGAGGTCGGGCGGACTCGTGGCACTCACGAGAGGCAAGTCGACGACCGACACGCCGAGCTCGTGGAGTTGCTCCAGTTCCAGACCGTACGGATAGTCTCCTCTCAGGGAATCCACTACGACGAAATCGAGCAGGTCGGAGGCGGGAGTCTCGGAGCCCGAGTCGAGGCGCAATGTCGCAAGTAATCGCGCGGCCGAGGCCGACACCGAGAGGCCCAGTTGTTCGGGATCCTGCCCGGTATTCGGCACATACACCTTGGGGATGCCGGCTTGGCGGATCGCGCGTCCCACGCCGCGAGGCAGCAAGGTGGCCATCAGGCTGGAGAAGAAGCTCCCCATCGGATAGCAGACGAGATCGGCGCCGCGAACAGCTTCCAGCACCCGCGCCGAGGCCTCGACCGTGGTGCGTTCGGGTGATTCGAGGTCGCGCGTCAGGTACAGATCGGCCACCGGGGAGTCGATGACAGCCACCTCCTTGCCGGTCAGCCGATGCTGGCCGAGAAGGCGCCGGCCGTCCTCGAGCGTGCTCACCAAATGCAACGATTCCTCGACGACCGGAATCACCAGGCCACGCGCCTCGACGAGCTTCGAGAACAAATAGAGCACCGATTGCAGATCGCCCTCGTGATGCAGCCAGCCGCCCGCGAGCACCAGGTTGCCGATGCTCGCGCCGCGCAGATCGAACCCATGGGGCTTCCGCTCTGCGAACACACGCAGGTGGGTGCGAATGATGCGGCGCATGGGGGATGGCAGTGGTTCCACCAGCGCATGCCGTCCCGCGATCATGTCGTCGAGATCGCGCCGGGCCAGGTCTGCCTGCGCGGGCAGCCGATGGGAGAGCAGCTCCTGTACTGCCGGATTGCCGTGCAACGAATCGTCGGCGAGCGCCAGCAGGCGATTGCGCAGATCCCCGACCGATGGCATGCCGAAGGCGGTGCGCAACAGAGCGGAGCTGCCGCCGGAATCGAACGGCGTGATCACGTGCACCGAATTGTGCGTGTAGTGTTTGAGCGTTCGTGACAAGTCACGCAGTGCGGTGCCGCCGCTCCAGAACAGGAGGGCCGGTCCGAGGTCCGGGCTGCGGCGGCAGCGGGCGCTGCGAATGTCATCGGGCAAGTGCGCGGTGCGTGTGACGCGGACCGTGGTCATGCCACCGAGGCGCCGCGCTGCGGCAACAGTTCCATGCAGAGATCCGAAGCGCGCGCGAAATCCACGCCCCCCGTGATCTCGAACAGCGGAACGCGCGCGAGGTGGCGAAGATAGCCCTCGGAATCGGGCCGAACCGGGGCCTGCAAATTACCCCCGCGTCCGACATGAAATGGGCCCGGGCTCTTGGCGATCGCCGCGAGGAGATCGGGGCGATCGGCGAGAGACGCCTCGCGCAGACGGGGAGGCGACGAGTCTTCGCGCCGCCACGCGAGGACGACGAACGCCGCGGCTCGGGTCCATTGCGCCAGAAACCCGGGGCCGAAGGCGGCATCCACATCCACGTCGTATTTCTCTTCCAACCGCCACAGCGCATCGGCCGCCAAGCCGGCGAGCTCTAGCCGGCGTGCTGCGGGCAGGATGCCGTGCAGCTGCGATTGGTTCATGGCCGTCCCGGGGTTGATACGCGGCAGCTTGGGAACACCAACCGCAGTCGCGCCGGAACTGTGCGCCTGGACGAGAACTCGATCGTTGCTGACGAAGTCGAGCCCTCGGCCCACCAGATGCAGGGCCAGCGTGGACTTGCCGGCGCCCGCGAAGCCAGCGAGGATCAATCCGCGGCCGCCCGCGTTGACGCTCGCGGCATGACAGAGCTGCCAGCCGCGGTGCAGGTGGTGTTCGATGTACTGCGTGACGATGAAGTTGATGATCTGGTTGGCGTTCGCCAAGCATGGGCCGATCGCGAGGCGCATCGAGCCGCCGACGAGGAACTGCATGCCGGTGCGCACCTTGTGCACGACTCGTCCGCCGGCCAGATCCGCGACGCGCTCCTTGAGATGGAGCTTGCCTGGGTCGCGTGGCCAGTCGCGGTAGGCGAGCGGGAACCACGCCGGCTCCGACTCGAGTGCGGTGACGACGATGCCGTTCCGTTCCCCGCCGTCGGCGGGTTTCCAGTCGCGCTCGAAGCAATGGAAATACTGCTGCAGCGTGTCGATGAGGGCCGGCGAATTCGATTCGACGAGGATCGAGAGGCCACCAAAGCGGAAATCGCGCCGCGCGCGCACCGGATGGCGCACACGCACCGCGGCTGCGAGACCCAGGAGATCCCGGCGAGCGGCGATGGGGGCTCTCGTTTCAAGCATGATTGCCTCCGACGACGCGGAGCTGGCGTCCTTCGCGCACGCGCTCCACCATGGCATCGCTCACCAGGCCGGCAACGTCCAGGCCCAGGCAATTCTGCAGGCCGCGGAAGCCGCCGAAGGCAGAGACCTCGAACACCATCGGACCTCCGGGAGTCTCGACGACGTCGACCGTGGTGAAATCCAAGTCGAAGAGCGCTTGCGCACGATGGGCCAGGTCGATGATCGCCGTTGGTGGCGTGTGCGGTGCGTAGCGACCTCCGGAGCGAATCGTGGTGTTCCATGCCCCGTCTCCCGAAACACGTGCGTAGGTTCCAAGATACTGCCCGCAGAGGAACGCAACACCCAGATCGCGTCCAGGGTGCTCGACTCGTTGCTGCACGTAGAGCACCGGCCCCATCACCTTCTTGAATTCGCGCATCTGCTGCACAAGATCTTCCCGGCGTCCCGCCTCGAGCAGCCGCATTCCACGTGCTTTGGACGAGTAGAGCGGCTTGAGCACCGCTTGGCCGAAACGCTCGACGGCGGCGGCGGCGCATTCGACGTCTTCGGTGACCACAGTCGGCGGAATGGGAATGCCGGCGCGCTGCAAGGTGATTGTGCCGCTCAGGCGATCGAGAACGCGCAGGAGGCTCTCCGGCCGCGAACGCACGGTGACCCCCGATTCGGCGACATGGCGCAAGAGCTCGACCCGGTCCAACATCGTCGGGTTGTAGGTGGCGCCGATCTTCTTGACCACCAGACCATCGAGCGTGCTCAAGTCGAGGTCGCCCTCGTAGACGGATCCGCGTTCGCCGTCGAAGACGACGCGACCGAGGTCCAGCAGCAGGCGAAACCCGGTGCGCTCGGCCATCACGTCGGCCAGCCACTCCGACGACCATTGCCCGGGGACGCCGACCACACCGATGCGCAGCGACTCAGTCAACGAGCACCTCGCGCGGGATTTCGAAGCTGCCGAACCCTCCGTCGGGAACTGCGAGGACCGCCTCGAGCAGATAACGCGAGCGCAGGAACATGTTCTTGGCGAACTCGTGGTCGAGGACGAAGCGCGTCGAGGTGGCGAACGAGCGCGCCAGCCCCAAAGCGAGCCGGGCGGAAAACGTCGGGTCGCCCAGACGCTGGCCGGTCTCGCGCGCGAAATCGTGGAACAGCAGGGTGACATCGCGGATACGCTGACGAATGGGTTCATCGAACACTTGCAAGCGATGATTCGACACCAGGAACACCGAGACGTCCTGCAAGTAATCGCCAGTGCGCGAGCGATGCAGATCGATGAAATGCACCGTGCCATCGGTCGGATGACAGATGACGTTGTCGACGTTGAAATCACCGTGCGTGAACACCGAGAAGGGGCAGACGAGCTGCGCCTCGAGCACCTTGGCCTTTTCCACCAGCGTATCGAAAGATGGCAGCGCGAGACGGCCGATGCCGGCGGTGGCGGTTTGGAATCCGGGATGCAAGGAGTAGACGTCGCCCAAGCGCTCGGCGAGCTGCTGGGCGAAACGCGGGCTGACTGGGGTGTCCTTGCGCGTGCGCTCCCAGACATGCGACAACGTACGACAGATTGACTCGAGTGCGCGCTGGATTCCACCCAAGTCCCCGCGCAGCAGATACTCTTCGAAGGTGTGGCCGGAGAGGTACTCGAACAGGATCGATCCGCTCGGGCCGCGATCGTGGAACGCATGGATGCGCGGCGCCAGGCCCGGCATGATCTCTTCCCACAGCGCGGTGGCCTCTTTTTCCGCCAGCAGCTTTTCGCGCCGGCCTTCCTTGAACACCACCCAATGGTCTTCGTCACGAAACGCGTGCGTGCGCACGCGCCCGACCTTGCAGCCCGACCGCGTTTCCGCCAGCGGTTCGAGCTCGAGGTCCTCCACCGTCTGCTGCAGTCCGGAGGCACCGAGCAGCTCCTCGAGCGTGCGCCACTGGTCGATCTTGATGCGTTCGCCGAGGGCGGCGGACAGGATCGCCTCGCCGATGTTGAGCAGCGAGTCGCCCATCCGCTCCAAATAGCGGTAGATGAAGATGCTGGTGACCAGGCCCTGGGGGTTGGTTCCGGATTCCATCTCGCGCAACAGGCGGCGGAACTCGACGACGTAGAGACGGTCCGTGACGTGCTCGGCACGGCAGATCTCGAGCGCCTGGCGCGCGTCCCGGCGAAGAATGGCTTCACCGATCCGGTCGATGCCGTCGAGGATCGCCTCGAAGAACGGCCGCATGTTCTGGCGCGTCAGCAGCGCGGGCTCGATGTACTGGGTCTGCCCGACGATGTTCTCGCAAAAATCCGCGATTCGCTCCAGGTTCACCGTCACGACATCCACCGCCTTGAGGAAGGCGATGCTGATCTGGTCATCTTCGTCGGTGCGTGGGACCAAGGAGAAGCACTTGCGCAGGATCACATCCTTGAGGTTGTCGATGTAATCGTCCTTGGCGAGCAACCCCTCGAAGCGCTTCGGCGTCGGGGCCTCCAGGAACTCGGCGGTTGCAACCAGCTGCTTGCGCACCTCGTGGATCAAGAAACGCAGGTTCTTGTCGATTCCATCGAGTGAAGGGATCACGGCCATCTCGGCCCCTGCCTTCTCAGTCCGCATTCCCGTTCCCCTTCACCACCAGCGGCCAGTTGCGCCCTTGCTCCTGGCCGTTGTTCTTCCATTCCAGCTGCAGGACCAGCTTCACGCGGTCGCGTCGTTCCGATACGCGGACCTCGAGGCGAACGAGGCCACCGGGTTTCAGCTCGATCCGACCCTCGGGATCGCTGATGATCAGATTGCCGCTCGCGAAGCCCTCCTGCAGCGCCGCCAAGTAGGCGCTGATGGAGCGCTTGCTCTGCAGCGACTCGTGGTCGAACTCCTTCTCTTCCTTGCCCATGGGTTCGGCTCCGTTGGCGTTATTGCGGGGGAATGGGTGCGTCGACCTCGAGGGTGTGCCAGAAAACCTTGCACGTGATCCCTTCCTTCTTCTTCTTGCGCACCGCCTTGACTTCGACAGCGACTTGCGGGGTCGGGGTGAGGGTGACGTCCTGGTCGCCGCGGCGGATGTTGATGCTGCCCTGCTTGAGCCCGGCGATGATGGCTTCGAAATACGAGACCGCTTCCGCCAGGGAAAGGGTGTCCTCGAACTTCACTTCGGCTTTGGCGTGGATCTCGAGAGTTCCATCGGTCGTGTGTTTGTGCTTCTTCTCGATCGTTTCCAGCGTCTGTTCCATGACCCGTCCTCCCTTGCGATGACCATTGCTTCGCGTCCTTCGCAAAACCAGGGGAAACTGTGCCGCCATCGCCGCGATCGTCCGGATGTCGAACGACTTCGCGTACGGATAGTCGGTGCTGATTCCCGTGATGATTCCTGCGGGACTGACGAGGGTGGCGGCACCGCCGATGCCATGCAGTCCCAGCAGTTTTCGAGTGTTGATGTCCACGGTCGCGTCACACTCGAAGTTCAGCATTCCATTGCGCAAACCGATGCGCTGGCCGCGCGGAATGTTGCGGTGGCCGTGCACGATGGCGAGAATTCCCGCCTCGTGCAATGCGCTCACACCGCGATCGGTCAGCGCCATGTCGCAGTCGCGGTATTTGGTTCGGATGGTGTTGCCGATCGGGCCATGATAGAGCTCGAAGAGGTTCTCGTTCAGCAGCTGGCGGAAGCGGTCGTTCAACTTCTCGACGCCCGCATGCACCAGTTGGCCGGCGACGACGTCGTCGACGCCGGCATGGATGAAAAGGAAAGAACCCTCCCGGCGCGCCAGCCGCATCGAATCGAAAAGCCAGCGGAACTCCCCGGACGGTGCGCGGAACAGCTCGCGCGCCTTGAGCGCCGCCGCGTACACCGCGCCCACGCTCAAGCCGGCCTCGCGGCGGCTCTCGTCCATTTCCTCGATCTTCTCGCGGATGCGTTTCAGCTCGTTGTGAACGCGCTTCTCCGGCACCAAGCCTTGCACGGCTTGCGGAAACTCGTCGAACCACGTCGGCTCCGGCAAGAGCAGTTCACGCAGGCGAGCGTCGTCGACGGAGCTGCGGGGCGCTTGGTCGCCGCCGGCCAAGTAGGTGTCGTGGATCTCCTTCAACAGGGGAATGGCCTTTTTGCCCATGCGCACGAACAGATGCGCCAGCCAGGGTTCCTTGCGTCCCATGTACTCGAGACCGACGAGCGCACGCACGTCGTGGTTTCCCGCCAGGATGTCGACGCGCGCACCGGTGTCGATCAGCGCGCGCAGCGTACGCAGCAAGCGCAGATTACTGGGACCCTTGTCGAGGAAATCGCCGCCCAGGACGAAGGTCGCTGCGCGTCCGGCGGGCCTCAGTTGGAGATCGGCGTCGCGCGGGCCGGTCTTCTCGACGCCGCCGGTGGCGACGAGCGAACGCAGGAAGGCGTCCGCATCCGCATGCACATCGCAGAGGAAAAAGATGTCGTGGTCCGGCCACTCCCAGTTTCTGCCGGAGATGTACTCGGCGATTTCCTCCGCCGCCAAATCGTAGAAATCGCCCGAGGCGTCCAAGGTGCGCCGAGTCGCGAACTTCGGCCATGCCTCGCGCTCCCGCGGCAGGTTGCCTCCGAGGAGCTCTAGACCCGCATAGTCGGGAAGATCGAGGCTCGCCACGTTCGTGTCGGTCATCCGGTCCCTCCCGGGACGATCAATCGCTGCGAGCCGTCGCAGGCATGCGCTCTTTCCATGCACCGGCCACTTGGACCCAGGTGAAGGCGTCGCGCCGCTCGAGATAAATTGGAGCGCAGTGGTGCATGGACAATCTGGCGGCGTCGTCGGCGCGCAGAATTCCGAGTCGAACCGCGGCGTAGCGAAACGAGCCCCCATGGCCGACGACGACCTTCACCACGTCGTTCGCCTGCCGGCCCGCCATCTGGGAGGCGCGTGCCTCCAGATGCCGCGCCACTCGCTCGCCAGCCTGGATCAGGGATTCGGCCCCCTGCAGCGGCAGACGATAGAAACCGTCGCGCTGCCAGTTGGACGGCAGCGGTGCGCAGCGCGGATCGATACGCAAGATGGCATCGATTCGGTCGGTGGTCAGGTTCGCGGCACTCCCCACAGAGCGCTCGGCCAGCTCGTCGTACTCGACGACGCGAAAGGGGCGATCTTGTCGCGCGGCAAATCCGTGTGCCATGAGGGTGGCGGTCTCCGCCGCGCGCAGCAGCCGCGAGCTGTCGAGGGTCGTGTCGATTTCCCAGTGCTCGCCGGCAGCGGTATCGAGGACCAAAGACACGGCATTTCTCGCCTGCTCCCGTCCTTCTTCGTTCAAAGGATAGGGAAGGTGAGCACTGGGAACGTCCGGCGGCTGGTCATACGCCCCATGACGCAGCAAGGCCATGATGACCCGTGGCATCTGAACTCCTCAGAGGCGTAGGTACCGCTGGTCCCCGCCGCGGCCTGGGAGTAGCCAATCTGATACCAGCAGAGGTGGATGGACAAGTTATGAGATGGTTAGCGTTGTGTAACGATCATGTGAACATGATCGCGCAGCTAGAATGGGGCGCTGGTTTCCTGTCCGCGGGTTGTTTCGCGCTTCCGCGCCCCGACCATGTTCAGGCGCGCCGCAAGGGGCGTTCACCCTCGGTGTAGCGCCGGCCTTGACGCTGGCCGCCGCCGCCCAAACCGTAGTAGTGCCACTTCGGAAAATTGAAGTCCGATGTGATGGAGCGCGGCAGCAGCAGCGCTGCCTGGAGGAACGCTTCCAGGTCGGGAACGGCGTCGATGTTCACCCGAACTCCCCATTCGTCCATGCGGTCGAAGACCAGCCGCGACGCCGGCGTTTCCCAACGGATTCCGTAGCGGTTGATGCCCCAATCCCGCAGCATGTCCAGGATGCCCTTGGCTTGAGCGGGCACCGCATGGATCAGTGGCGCCAAGAAATCGATCGGGCATTCCACGATGGCTTCCGGATGTTGGCGCACGATCTCACGGAATCCTTCTTCCTGCAGCTTCTCCAAGTCGCCTCGGAACCAGAGATGCCGATCCTCGAAGCCGAAGCGGTCGACCGCAGCGAGCGCTCCTTCGATGCATGCCGCTGAATGCAGGTGGAGCACCACGCCGGCGCCATGGTCGCGCATGAGCGCCAGCGCATGGTCGAGGCCGAGGAGGTCCTCGTGCTCGTCGGGCGGCCGCGCGAGCAGCGAGTCTTCCCTCAGCACGAGGTGGCCGCTCCGGGCGTCGGTCTGCACGTCGAACTCCGCCCAGTGGATGTTGGAGCCGAGGAATTGGCGCAGATTGGCATCGTCGTTCACGCCACGCCAAATGAACTGGATGTGTTGCGGCAGCGTGTGCTCCGCGATCAACTCGGTCAGGTCGTAGGAATCGCCACGCGCGGCGCCGGCGGGCACGCGCGCCCGCTTGGCGGCGAAGATCGTCGCCGCCTGCAGGAGCAAGATATCGCCCTGTGGGTCGAGGCTCGAAATGGCCCGCAGGTTGTCGCCGTCGTCATCGACGACAGCGAGTACGTGGTAGCCGTTCTGCTGAAAATGGCGCACGCCGTCCATCTTGATCGCCGTCACCGGCCTCGATTCACTGTCTTGAGCCATGTGCAACAGGCTGGAGGAGAATTGCACCCGATACTCGCGGCCGAGGGTGTTGAGAATGTGCAAGGTCTCGGCGCGCAGACGTTCCCCCCGGCTGCTGTTGATGCCGACGAACGTGCGTGGCTGAATCTGGAACCACCGGATGACCTCGAGGACGCCATGGTACGGCCGGTGGGCTTCGAGCAGGGCCCGAGCCGACCATCGGTGTGAATCGTACCAATCGAGAACAGACTGCACTGCCGGCGGCGGCAGTCGCAGGGTCTCGAGAAACTGCGCGAGGGCGTTTTCCTGCACGGAAATGCCATCGGCGACGAGCGCGCGGAACCAGCGCGTGCCGTGGGCTCGATCGTAGGCGTGCAGGACCGAGAGGATCATCTCGCGGACGTCGACGATCGTGCCATCGATGTCGAACAGAACGAGCAAATCACGATCGGGGTGCTGCTGGCGCGTTGCTTCGTAGTGCTGGGCGAGCTGCCGCATCCAATTTTTGGTCATAGCGAAACCTTGGTGGCTCTGTGGGGCAATCACGACGATAGCACTCCCGCGGTGAAGATCGTGTCAACATCGGGCAAAAATCGCGCGTGGGAAAAGGTGGCCAGCGGGTGCACATCGCATGGGAAGGCGGCACCATTCCATCCACAACTCTCCGCATCGGGTGAATTTGTGGAATCTTCAGCCGAGTTTCACCCGATCTTTGCAGCTTGTCTCTAGACTCGCAGACGAGTCGAAAGGTTCAGGAACGTCAGGCACGGGAGTGGTGGTCCGCTTCAGCTTGGAACGACAGCCTGCGCGGACCACCCCGCCCGAAACGGCAATCGTCCCCATGCTGGCGGAGTTCACACCGTGAACGATTCGCCCCCGCGTTCCACTGGCACCAGCGCGCAGTCCGAGCGCGCTGTCACGACGCCAGTCGCAACGCATCTGCGTCATATTTCGCGAATACTTCACGGGGAGATGACGGGACACTTGCAGGCCTTCTCTAGACTCACGCCGACTGATCCGCAGCAAGACACCTTTCGAGTTCGGAGGTCTCCGATGGTACGGCTTCTCGCAAGGAGACGGGCATTGGGCCGGGGATTCGCGGCGACGGCAGTGTTCGCCGCGTTGGCTCTCCCGGCATCCGCACAGCTCGTCTTCGACACCAACATCCTGTTTCAGAACACGGCGGGCACGTGCTCGGGGGCAACCGGAGGGCTCGTCCCCTGCGGCGCGACTTACGGTGATTGCGACCTGGTGAACACGCTGTTTCCCAACAACCAGGTGGTGGACCCACGGCTCAATCCGCAGCTAGCCACCGTCGACAACCCGCGCTGGGATCCCCAAGCGGCGAGCCCTGCCTTGGGACGCAACGGTGCGCCGGTGACCGAGGTCTCGGCACTCGATCCGTGGTTCACCGACGTGTGCTATGCCGGCGCCGTGCCGTTCGCGAATGGAAATCCCGCCAACGACTGGACGACCGGTTGGACGTGGTACGGCCAGAACGGCTGCACGCCGGAGCTCGAAGCCGCCAGGCTCGCGGGGCGCCCAGTCGTGATGGTCATGGCCGACATCGCTGCGAACACGAATTGGACCGCCAACAACATCTACTCGCTCGTGGGACGCATCGGCGTTCTCTCGGGTGTGACTCTCACCATTCAGCCTGGGACCATCGTCGTGGGAACGGGGACGACTTCGTTCCTCGTCATCGAGCGCGGCGGCAACATCGACGCCCAAGGGACGCGGCAGAGTCCCATCATCTTCACCAGCGATGCGCTCTGTGGACAGCAGCTTCCCGGCGACTGGGGTGGCGTGGTGATCCATGGCCTGGCGCGGGCGAACTGCGCCGACGTACCACCGGTGCAGGGCGGGACCGGTTGTCGCACCACCGATGGGATCAACAGCTGCGTCAGCGAAGGCGGCGCCGGCAGCTTCGGCGGCACCGATGACGACGACAACAGCGGCACCATGCGTTATTGCCGCATCGAGTACTCCGGTGTCGAGATCGCACCCAACAACGAGCTCAACTGTCTGACCATGAACGGCGTCGGAAGGAACACCACACTGGAATACTTGCAAACGCATCGTGGCAGCGACGACGGTTTCGAATGGTTCGGCGGCACCGCGCGCTGCCGCTTCCTCGTCGCCACCTCCAACTCCGACGACAACCTCGACTGGCAGATGGGCTATCGCGGGCGGGTCCAGTTCGCGGTCAGCCGCCAGAACTCCGAGGATGGCGCCGACAAGGGCATCGAAGCCGACAACAACGAGTTCAACAACAACTGTCCGCTCGAATCCAACCCGATGTTCGCCAACCTGACTCTCGTCGGAGTTCTCAATGTCTCCGGCGTCGGCACGGCGGGGATCAACCTGCGGCGTGGCACGAACGGCGTCGTCGTCAACTCGATCATCGTGGGCTTCACGGGGTTCGGCCTCGATATCGACAACGCGCCGACGTTCGAAAACTGCGCTGGCGCCGTGCCGGCGCTCTACACCTGTCCGACCAGCGCCCTCGGTCCGGATCAGACGCGGCAATTCGTCGTCTCCGCCGGTCCGAATCCAACCTTCGGGCCATCGACCCTGGCATTCGAGCTGGAGAGCGAGTCGCATGTGACGGTGCGCATCTACGACGCGGCCGGTCGTTTGGTGCAGACCGTGATCGATGGCCCAATGGGCGCCGGTCCGCACCGACTGCCCTGGGAGCCGCAGAACGGCGCCGCGGGCGCGTACTTCTATCAAGTCCTGGCCGGCACGCAGAAGGCGAGCGGGCGATTGATGGTGCTCAACTGATGGGGGAGAACGTGCTGCTCAAAGCGGTCGTCATCACCGTCGCGGCATGCACGTTCGCGATCCTCGACTCGGTCGTGTCTGCGGAGCCAGTCCCAGGCTATTTGACCGGCCGAGTCGAGGATGCAGCCTCCGGCAAAGGTCTGCCATACACCAACATCTCGTTCAACCGGGTGACCGAATGGCTCGCCGGCAGCGTCCAGGCCGGCGGCGTCATGACCGCGATGGACGGTCGCTTCACCGCCTCGGTCAAGCCGGGGACCTATCGGCTGGAATGCCGCTACATCTCCTACAAGAACGAGGTGCTGGAGAACATCGTCGTGCGTTCCGGTGAAACCACGCACGTGGTGGCCAAACTCACGCTTGCGGCGCTCGCTGTCGAGACGGTGAAGGTCCGAGCGGCACGACTCGCCGACCGCGAATCTTCCTTGCTCGACAAGCAAAAGAAATCGGATGCGATCACCGACGCCATCGGTGCCGAGCAGATCGCACGGACGACGGACTCGAATGCGGCAGAGGCCGTGGACCGCGTGAGCGGCACGACCGTCGAGGACGGTAAGTATGTGTACGTGCGGGGCCTTGGAGATCGCTACAGCTCGGCACAGGTCAACGGCAGCAACGTCGGTGCTCCCGAAGCCAACAAGCGTGTCCTGCCGCTGGACATCTTTCCGGTCGGCGTCCTCGACAACATCGTCATCCAGAAGACCTATTCGCCCGACATGGATGGCGAGTTCGGTGGCGGCGTGGTCAACATCAACACCAAACAGAACCTCGACCGCCGGGCGATCGAAAGCTCGCTGTCGCTGGGCTTGAGCAGCCGCGGCGCTCCGGGCGGTGGGTTCATGAGCTATCCGGGAGGATGGTCCGACTTCCTCGGCATCGACGACGGTACCCGGGCGCTGCCAGACCGCGTGTCCCAGATTGCGGGAACGGCGCGAGTCACACGCAACGGCTTCAGCATCGAGGATCGAGCCGCGATGGGAGGTTCGTTCAAGAACACGTGGACCCCGAGCAATACCGGGGCGCAGCCGAACTTCAGCTATTCCGGGCTGTACGCCGACAAGTTCGAAGTCGCGGGCCGTCCGCTCGGGATCCTGATGTCCATGGCGCTCAGCAACGGCTTCGAGACCACCACGAAAGAGAACAATTCGTACCAGGGCACGATCGAGGCTCCGGAACCCAAGTTCCTCTACGACGTGCAGGAATCCTCGGCCAACGTGCTGGGGGGCATCACCGGTTCGCTGAACTACAAGACCGGAGAGCGCAGCTTCCTGAATGCGAACGTGCTCTACACGCGCGATTCCGAGGATCGTGTCTGGATCTCGGAGGGCCCCAACACCGACTACGGCAACGAAAGCGTGCTGCAACGCCAGCTCGGCTACATCGAGCGCGGCCTGCTTTCGACCGCGATGAAGGGCGAGCATGAAACCTGGTACGAGGGCTCGAAGCTCGACTGGCAGCTCAGCTATTCGGAGGGATCTCGCAACGAGCTCGATCGCCGCTTGAGCGTCTACGAATGGAACCCCGTCAACCAGGTGCACGAGCTCAGCCGGCGCTTCGCCCAACCGCTCACGCGCGTCTTCGGCATCAGCTCCGAGTACGACCGCACCTTCAAGGCGAACTGGTTGTTTCCCATGGGAACCGTCGGCTTCCTGCAGCCGAGCTTCAAGACCGGGTTCGCCACCAGCTATCGCAATCGTGATTCGGAATATCGCCGCTTCGGTTTCTCCGTCCGGGGAACCCAGGCCGGCGACCGCAGTTTGCCGCCCGAGGAGCTGTTGACCCAGGCGAATCTCGACGCGGGCACGGTCCTGTTCGAAGAGCTGACCTTACCCAACGACTCGTGGTACGCCCGACAATACCTGACGGCGGCATACGGCATGCTCGACACCCGGCTGAACGAGAGCTTGCGCCTCACGGCTGGCGCCCGGTTCGAGCAATCGACGATGGATGTGTCGACGGGAAGCCCGTTCGTCAACGGGCCGACCGAGCGGGCGAAGCTCGAGACGGATGACCTGCTCCCCGCCGCCAGCTTGACCTGGAACGTGACACGCCGCCAGAACCTGCGGGCGGCGTGGAGTCGGACGCTCAATCGGCCGCAGCTGCGCGAACTGTCTCCCTTCGACATGTTCAATTACGAGGAGTTCTACGCCGAGATCGGCAACCCCCAGCTGCAGAACGCCGAGCTCACGAGCTACGACCTGCGCTGGGAAATGTACCCATCCTCACGCGAGTATCTGGGTGTCAGCGTCTTCCACAAGGACATGGATCAGCCGATTCAAACGCTGCTCAGCACGCGAGTGACCGGCGAGGCGCTGGTGCCGGTGAACGGCAGGGAAGGCGACCTGACCGGGGCGGAATTCGAAGCACGCGCGAGCCTCGGACGCCTGTGGCAGCTCTTCGGCGCCGCTCAGCCCACGGCCTTGCGCCATTGGGCCTGGGGGTTCAATTATGCGCGGGTGGAGAGTCGAGTTGTCTACGAGGGCTTCGAGGCGCCGCTCACCGGTCAATCCTCGTACTCGGCCAACGCCGGCGTGTTCTTCACCAATCACCGATTCAATTCCAATCTGCTGTACAAGACCGCGGGTAAGCGACTGCATGCATTCACTGCCGGCGAGCTCGCCGATGTCTATGCCTATCCGATGCAATCGCTCGACTACACCTTCGGCGCCCGGATCGGGCGCTCGATGCTGATCAAGTTTCAATTGGAAAACATCCTGAACGACCCGATGACGTACAAACAAGGGGATCTGGTCGTTCGTCGCTGGCTGGAGGGACGCGGCTGGAATCTGTCGCTGCGTTACAACGTCTAGCGAATCGACACCACGGTCACTCCAACTTGAATGAAGGAAGGCGGGACGAGTGTGAAGAACGAAAGCAACCCCTCAGGCGCACGCCACAACGGGATCGCGCGCGGGGGTCTGGCCCTCGCGGTCATCGGTGGCGTGCTGATCGCGGTGGTGCTGGCCGGGTGGATGTCTGGCGGTGGTTCTCGCACGAACTCTAGCGCCGACTCTGCGCGCGATTCGCGAGTCGCTTCGGCGGTCACGGAGGCACCCACGGCGTTAACTTCTGCAACGCCCTCCGTGCCGCCGCCGGCTCGCCTCTCGGCCACGCCGCCAGCTTACCCTTCAGCCACGCCGAAGACTCACCGATCAGCCACACCGCAGGCGACGGAGGTCCTGGCGCAGCCGGCGATTCAGGTTCCAGCGACGGCCGCCGGCGCAATCGTCTCGCCTGCGACCGGCACGCCAGCTGTCGCGGCCAAGGTTTCTTTCGCCTCGCGCGATGGATCGATGGTCTTCACCGTCCCAGCGCCCGGTGATCCGGAATACGCAGACTACCAGCAGATGCTGCAGGATCCACACTTCCGCTCGACGCTCGAAGGATTGCCAGGTTACGCCTTGCCGTACGACCCCGAATGGCGCAGCGTCGTTCGAGGCAAGCGCACCACCGCGCGCGCGCCGGTGCATTTCGATGGCGGTGCCGGCTCGCTCGACGATCTCGCCCGTGCATACCTGCAGGCAATCGGCGCGGGCGACGAGCTCGCGGTATTGCGCCTGCGCATCAGTCGCGACGAGTTCGAGCACATCTTGTGGCCAGAGTTTCCGCAGAGCCGTCCCTATGTCCGGATCCTGCCGGCGGACGCCTGGACCATGCACCATGCGAGCACGATGAGCGGAGTCGTGAAGGCGCTGGAAGAGCAGTCGGGTCGAGAGCTGGATCTCGTGGGTGTCGAGTACGGTGACGTCGTCGAGTACACGAACTTCACGCTCTACCGCGACGTCTCGATCCGTGTCCGCGACGCCAGCACGCAGCGCGTCCTCGAGCTGCCCTACGTCCCCGTCGTGGCCCGGTGCAACGGCAAGTTCAAGGCCTATCTCTATCGCGGTTGATCGCGGCGCGTGCAGTGCCGACGAGGCGTGCGGCCACGAACAAGCTTCCGGGAAGGGCGAGGATTGGAAACGCCCAGCCCCCAGGCCAGCTCCCGGACACCGACCACTCGGTCAGGTGGAATGCGCCGATCCCGAGGAGCGACAGGGCACCACCCCATCCCTCCCAGCGCCACGCCATGACCATGCCGACACACGCTGTCGCCATGAACGCCATCAAGGCCCACTCGATCGGTCGCATGACGGACGGATCGATCCCCTCGCCGATGAAGAAGGCGAGCAAGAAGACGAGGACGAGAAGGCTCGTGATGCGCGCGCACCAGCGCAGGATGAGCTGCCCTCGCACCGGCGGCAGCGCGGTGCCGGCAATCTCACGGCCGGTGAAGACGTGCAAGGGGCGGACTCCGCGCGCGTGCGAACGCGTCGTATAGCCCGGCCAACGCATGCAGACCTCAGGCAGTCCGGTGTCCCGGCACGTGCTCTCGCGTCAGATCCTCGTTGCCGTGGGTCGTGACCAGGATGTCGTCCTCGATCCGAATGCCGCCACAAGGCACCAGCTGATCGACGAGATTCCAGTCGAAGGCGCTGGAGTCGCGCGATCCGCGATACGGTTCGAGCAGCATCGGAATGAAGTAGAGGCCGGGTTCGACCGTCAGCACGTGTCCCACTTCGAGATCGCGCGTGGTGCGCAGGTAGGGGTCGCCTGCCGGTGGCTCGCGGCGCGCGCCTTTGACGTCGACCTGGCGTCCGCCGACATCATGCACCTGCAAGCCCAGGTGATGCCCGACGCCATGCGGGAAGAATGGTCGCGTCAAGCCGCGCTCGACCGCATCGTCGACGGAGGTGCGGAGCAATCCCGCTTCGCACAGGATCGTCGCCACCCCGCGGTGCGTGTCCGCCTGCAAGTCGACATAGGAACCACCCGGGCGCACGCTCTGCACCAGCTGACGCTGCAGATCTTCCATCCGGTCGAGCATGGTGCGGAACATCGGATGCGCCCGATCGTTGGCGTAGGTGCGGGTGATGTCGCTAGCGTAGCCATGCTCGGCGGAGCCAGCGTCGATGAGCATCACCGCCCCGGGGTTCGGGGCGCTGGTGCTCTTGGTCTGATAGTGCAGGACGGAGGCGTTCGCGTCCCAGGCGATGATGTTGGTATAGGGTGATTCGAACTCCAGCGACGTCGTCGCGTCGAGGTAGCTCGTGTGCAGGTGGCGCTCGCTGTGCTGCGCGGCGAAGCCTTCGCGTGCACGGCGGTGCCCGCTTGCGGCGCGCCGGGCGGCGGCGCGAATGCAATGCACCTCATAGGGGGTCTTGTAGCCGCGGAACCAATCGAGCGCGGCGAGCAACGTCTTGGGCTCGATCTGAGCCAAGGGGATACGCAACGCCGCGGCCGCACGCGGGTGGTTGCCGACATAGGCGTAGCGGGAAACGTCGCCCATCGCCTTGCTGGCCTCGTCGCGCGAGCCGACGCGCACGACCTCCAGGACTTCCGCGTACGGATGCTGGGGGGCGGCGGGAGGCTCGTACCAGTAATCCTCCGGCACGACGTGGTACAAGCGCGGTCGCATTCCGGGGCGGTAGACGAGCAGGTGTTCCGGACCCGCGACCGGTGCGAAGCGCGCGAAATGCGGCACCGGCCGGAAGGGGATGCCTTGATCGTCGGCGTGATAGTTGTCCTGCGTGCCGGCGTGGAAAACGATGCCGTCGTAGGCCGCTTCGGCCTCGGCTGCCACCGTCAATGCCTTGTCCGTATGGGCACTCACGCGCTGGATGTGATCTGCGAACAGTTCCTTCAGGTTCATGGACGTGTCTCCGCGGGTGACGTCGAAGCCTCGCAAGAATGCGAGCACTGTAAGCGCTCGGCGTGCTGCGTGCAAGCCACGGCGGGCTAGGCGATCGTCCTCACCGATCCTCGGACTGCCTCCGGATCCCTCATGATGCCTCGACATGCGCACAACAAGATTCCGCGCATCTGGGGGCACGAGCGTTGCGTGCACGCGTGTAAGAGAATCCTTTGGTTCCTTGCCACACCTCGAGCGACTTCCATTCGCTGCAAAATCCGAGGGGTCGAGACGACGTGAGCGATTCCAAGCGAGTCTGGGTCATCGATCAGCCCAAACCGCCCGCGCACGGCGGCGAGCCCGGCAAGTCCGGACGCTACGAGGCGATGCCGCTGCGCGATCGCACCTGGAGTCTCTTCTGGCTGTGTTATTCGCTTGGCCCGTTCGCGGCGGTGGTCATGCGCCAAGGGCGGGCGCGGTTCCTATGGGCGACTGTCGGGATGGCGGCGGTCGCGGTGTGGGGGGGAACCGTGTGGCGCTGGGACGATCTCTCGCGCTGGATCGCAACCGGTCGCATTCCATTCGCGCCATGGCTGGCGGGCATGTTGGTCATGAGCGCGCTCGGCGTCGGGGCGTGGAGCCGGAGTGTTTATCTGGCGGGGACGGACGTGCGGTTCCTGCACACGCGGCTACCCAACTGGATGCGCAATCCGGTGTCGGCGAGCGTGCTCGGGATCATCGCGCCTGGCGCGGGTCTCCTCGCGACGGGTGCGCCGGGGCGCGCAGCGCTGACATTCTGGAACGCGTGCATGGCCACGTTGGCGGTGCCGGTCTTCTGGCAGGCGGCATGGCTGTGGCGGGCGAACCGTGCGAGCGCGAACGGGTCAATTCCATCCACGATGCTCGAAACCGTATTTCTGGCAGCGTTCGCCGTCGGGTTTCTCGGGGCTCTCGTCTGGACCGTGTCCGTGTTCGACTCCATTCGACAGGCGTCGATTTCCACGCGTGTTGGCGCCAGCATTCGGGCCGACCGTTTGATGTTCGTGCTCTTGGCATCGTTGATCGTGGCGTGTCTCGTATCCCAACCCACGACGATGGCTCGTGACGCGAACGGGCTGGCGACCTATTTGGAGCGCGGGGGAATGCGTCGGATTCCGCTCTGCCTCGCGCAGCTGGCGCGAACTCTCGATCCGGCGCGCCCAGCCTACGCTCTCCATGCCGCCGCACTCTTCGAAGCGAATGGCGATGTGCCATCCGCTTCCCGCGTGCGCTCCCAGGTCCGCGCCAACTGGCAAGAGGCTGCGATATTCTTCGCTCGGGTCGCGCCGGACGACTCCGTTCATACGCCGATGTCGGCGGATACGCTGCGCGCGACGACGCCGATCCCTGCACCCAAAGCAGAGGACACGCGTCCCCCCACGACGCCAGGATCTCCCGCGCCGCCAGGGCCTCCCGCGGCGCAGACGGGCACCGGTTCGGTCACGGCGCATTCGAACTGATCAATTCCCGATGAGACCTTGCAGCAGACGGGCCCACGCCGCGCGTTCGCGGCGCGGGTGAAAGCGTGGCGCGAGACGGCGCATGCGCGCGCGCAACCTTGCTTCGAAACGCGGCTGGGTTTCGATCCGATGCAGGAGCGTGGCGAGGCCACGCGTGTCCCCCACCGTGAAGTATCCAGGGTAGTCGGAGCCGAGCAAACCCACCGAGCCGGGGATGCGCGATGCCAAGACGGGCACGCCGTGCACCGCGGCCTCGGAAACGACATTGGCGCCGCCTTCGATCCGCGAGCTCGACACCAGCGCATGGGAC
>DASRJO010000219.1:0-14701 GCA_035649435.1 Candidatus Krumholzibacteriia bacterium
ATCGTGCGCGGCGACGTGCCCGAGTGGCTCAAGGACCGCAGCCTCTTCGCGCTCGACATGGGGGCTTTGCTTGCCGGCGCCAAGTTCCGCGGCGAGTTCGAGGAGCGCCTCAAGGCCGTGCTCAACGAGGTGCGCCAGAGCGACGGGCGCATTCTCATGTTCATCGACGAGCTGCACAACATCGTCGGCGCTGGCCGCACCGAGGGCTCGCCGGACGCTGGCAATTTGCTCAAGCCCATGCTCGCGAGAGGCGAGCTGCATTGCATCGGCGCCACCACGCTCGACGAGTACCGCAAGCACGTCGAGAAGGACGCAGCGCTCGAGCGACGCTTCCAACCGATCACGGTCGAACCGCCTTCGGTCGAGGACACCATCTCGATCCTGCGCGGCCTGCGCGAGCGCTTCGAGGTGCACCACGGCGTCCGCATTCAGGATGGCGCGCTCGTCTCGGCCGCCGTGCTCTCGAACCGCTACATCAGTGATCGCTTCTTGCCCGACAAGGCCATCGATCTCGTCGACGAGGCCTGCGCCACCATCCGCACCGAGATCGACTCCATGCCGGCCGAGCTGGACGAGGTCACGCGCCGCATCATGCAGCTCGAAATCGAAGAAGCTGCACTCAAGAAGGAAAAAGACGCGCAGAGCCGCGAACGCCTGAAGGCTCTCCGCGCCGAGCTCGCCGAGCTGCAAACGCAATCGAGCGCGATGCGCGCCCAATGGGAGTCGGAGAAGGAAGCCATCGCCGCGGTGCGCAAGCTACGCGAGCAGATCGAGCAAGTCCGGCGTGAGATGGAAGACGCCGAGCGCAAGTACGACTTGAACCGTGCCGCCGAGCTCAAGCACGGCAAGCTGCCGGCATTGGAACAGCAGCTGCGCGCCGGCGAAACTGCGCTCGCCGCGCCCGGTGGCAAGCGCTTGCTGCAGGAAGAGGTCACCGAAGGCGAGATCGCCGAGATCGTGGCACGCTGGACCGGGATCCCGGTGACGCGCCTCCTCGAAGGCGAACGCGACAAGCTGCTGCGGCTCGACCAGATCCTGCACGAGCGCGTCATCGGCCAGGACGAAGCGGTGCAGTTGGTGGCCGATGCGGTGCTGCGCGCCAGATCGGGCATCAAGGACCCGCGCCGCCCCATCGGCTCGTTCATCTTCCTGGGACCGACCGGCGTCGGCAAGACCGAGCTGGCACGGGCGCTGGCGCAGGCGCTCTTCGACAGCGAAGACAACATGGTGCGCATCGACATGAGCGAGTACATGGAGAAGCACACTGTGTCGCGCCTCCTCGGCGCGCCACCGGGCTACGTCGGCTACGAGGAGGGCGGCCAGCTCACCGAAGCAGTGCGGCGCAAACCGTACACCGTGCTGCTGTTCGACGAGATCGAGAAGGCGCACCACGATGTCTTCAACGTGTTGCTGCAGATTCTGGACGACGGCCGCGCCACCGACGCGCAGGGCCGCACCGTCGACTTCAAGAACACGGTCATCATCATGACGTCCAACGTCGGCTCGCCGTTGCTGCTCGAAGGTGTGAGCGCGAGCGGCGAGATTCGTCCCGCCGTGCGCGATGCGGTCTTGCGCGAGCTGCGCGCCCACTTCCGCCCGGAGTTCCTGAACCGCGTCGACGACATCGTGCTGTTCAAGCCGCTCACGTTCGACGAGATCCAGCAAATCGTCGACCTGCTGCTGCGCGACCTGCGCCGGCGCCTCGCAGACCGCAGAATCGACCTGCAGCTCTCCGACGCGGCGCGCGAGCACATCGCGCGCACAGGCTTCGATCCTGTGTTCGGCGCCCGCCCGCTCAAGCGCACCTTGCAACGCCAGCTCGAAACGCGCTTGGCGCGCGCCCTCGTCGCCGGTCAAGTGGCCGACGGCGCCACGGTACGAGTGGACTTCCGCGATGGCGATCTGGCCATCGACATCGAAAACGCCCCGTCCGGTGCGAACGTTCCCGGCTAGCGACCGGGCCGCGAGAAGCGGCTGCGGACCACCGCCTCCTCGCCCTCATTTCACGTGATGACGAAGAAACTCGACCATGCGCGCCAAAGCGAGATTGGCGGCTTCGGGGACGTATCGTTGCTCGCGGTTGTAGGCCATGAAGCCGTGATCGGCGTCGTACAAATGAACCTCGATCGCAACGTCGAGCTTGGACACGGCGGCGCGGAAGCGCTCGACGTCCTCCATCGTGAAGTTCTGGTCGCGGGTGCCGTAGTGGGCCTGGAGCGGAACGGCGAGCTTGTCGATCACTGCGAGCACGGAGCGCGGGCGATCGAAGCGCTCGGCCGCATCGGGCGGCGCGTAGAAAGGCACCACGGCCGCCACGAGGTCGGGGTTGTCGATGGTGAACAGGATCGCATTCCATCCACCACCGCAGAACCCACTTATCCCCACCTTCTTGGGCGACACGTACTCCTGTTCGCGGAGATATTCGACGCCGGCCTTCACGTCCTTCAGCATCCCGTCGTCCGTCCACTGCTCGCGAATGATCTTCTGCGTTTCCTCCCACGGGACTGCCTGCGCCTCCGCCCACGTCTTCACTTTCGGGAACTGGCTGTACACGTCGACGGCCAGGGCCACGAAGCCCGACTGAGCGAGCTGTGCCGCGAACTCGCCGATGTATGGCTCGATGAGCCAATTGCCTGGGATGATGACCACTCCCGGAAACGTGCCCTTGCGCTTCGGCCGGGCGAGATAGCCGTCGATGTGCGCGTCTCCGCGCCGAAGCGCCACGATCCCGTGCTCGACCGAGGGATCGTCGACCGCGCGTGCGGTTCGTTCTGCGGCCGGAGGTTCTACGCTCCACGCGAACGGCGCCAAGCTTGCGCCGGCGAGGATCAAGGAGGCGCCGGCCACGAACTGACGGCGGTCGATGGACGCTCCACACCGAGGTCGGGCGTCATTTGGCAGGCGTTCGTCGTCCATCAACTCGCCTCCCCGCCTTTTTGTGCTCGACTCGGCAGTTTCCCCGACAGGTCATACGTCACGTTCGCCCTCGGGGTTACCGGCAGCGTAGGCCATCGCGCGGAGATCTCACAATCCTTGCCATAGACTGCGATGCGGACCGCGTCTATCTTGAGCCGGCCGCGACGTTGCGTCGGCAGTTGGAACTGGAAAGGCGCGACAATCTTCATGAGCAGCTTCCTGCAGCGACTCTGTCTACATCGCCCCGAGTTGCGCGCTTGGGCGATGTACGACTGGGCCAACTCGGGGATGGCGGCCACGATCGTGACCGCGGTGTTCCCGGTGTACTACCTCCAGGTCGTCTGTCGCGACCTCCCACCCGCGCTTGCGACACAGCGCCACGCCTTCGCCACCACCCTGGCGCTCACGTTCGTCGCATTGCTCGCGCCAGTCTTGGGCGCGCTCGCCGACGCCCGGCCGCTCAAAAAACGCCTTCTCTCCGTGTTCCTCGCCATCGGAACGTTGGCCTGCGCCGGGATGTTCTTCCTCGGCGAAGGCGAATGGCTTCTCGGCGCCGTGCTGTTCATGCTCGCCAACATCGGCGCTTCGGGCAGCTTCGTTTTCTACGACTCGCTCTTGCCGCACGTGGCGCGACCGGACGAGATGGACCGCGTGTCCACGTCGGGCTATGCGCTGGGCTATTTGGGCGGCGGCTTGTTGCTCGCGCTCAACGTCGCCTGGATCCACTTTCCCACCGCGTTCGGCTTGCCGGGGCCGGGAGCCACGGGTGACGCCGCCACCTTGCCTGTGCGTCTCGCCTTCGTCTCGGTCGCAATCTGGTGGCTGGTGTTCGCCTTGCCGCTCCTGCGTCGCGTTCCCGAACCGCCCGCACGCGCCGCAGTCGGTGATCGCGGCACCTTGCGCGCCACCATGCATCAACTATTCGACACGTTCGCGGCGCTCCGGCGTTATCGCCAGGCCACGCTCCTCTTGATCGCTTTCCTGATCTACAACGACGGAATTCTCACGATCATCCGCATGGCGACCATCTATGGCGCCGAGATCGGCCTGCCGACGGCTCAACTCATATTTGCCATCCTGCTGGTCAATTTCGTCGGCGTGCCGTTCGCTTTCCTGTTCGGTGCACTCGCCGGCCGCGTCGGAGCCAAGGCCTGCATCTATCTCGCGCTCGCGCTCTTCGTCGGCATCGGCATCCTCGGCTATCGATTGTCGACGCCGGCCGAGTTCTTCCTGCTCGCGATTCTGGTGTCCATGGCGCTCGGCGGCACTCAGGCGCTGTCGCGCTCCCTGTTCGCGAGCATGATCCCCAAGTCGCGCTCGTCCGAGTTCTTCGCCTTCTTCGCGGTGGCCGAGAAATTCGCCGGGATCTTGGGCCCCCTGTTGTTCGCGGTCATCATCGGCGCCACCGGCGGCGCCTCCGGCTCGAGCCGCCTGGCGGTGCTCTCTATCGTGGGATTCTTCCTCGTGGGGGGTCTCCTGCTGCGCCTCGTCGACGTGGACGCGGGGCGCCGCCAAGCACGCGAGGCCGACGCGGCCGAACTTGCCGCCTGACCCCCTGGCGAGAGAACGCTGCTGCGGCTATCCTGCCTGCGACTCGCCGAGATTCATTCCAGACAGGGGATCCATGAAACCGGAGCGGAAAACCATGAGCCCAAAGGAAGAACCACCGACCATCCCAGGAGTGGCCACCACCGTGCTGTCGCCGGGCACGCGCGCCATGGGTGAGCTGCACTCGGTGGATGACTTGGTGCTGTCCGGGATCTTCGAGGGCAAGCTGCGCGTCGAAAAATCGCTCCGGATCCTGCCCGAAGCGCGCATCGACGGCGACGTCGTGGCCGAGAGCATCCTGGTGCTCGGACGCATGCAGGGCACTCTGCATGCGCAGAATCGCATCGAAATCAGGGCGGGTGCCATCGTGGGCGGTGAAGTCATCGCACCGCAGATCGTCGTTCACGAAGGCGTGATCCTGAACGCCAAGGTGCACATGACCGGCCCTGTGCCGCGTGCGGTGCCGGTGCCGATGGCGGTGCCGGTGACGATGGGTCCGCCGCGAACCTACTTGCTGCCGACATTGCTCCGGTCCTACGGAGAGATTCCGCGCGAGGAAATGGAAGAGGCAGAGCGCGCCACCGAGAGCTTCATGCGCAGCATGGGCTTCGAGCTCGAGACCCGCGCCGAACGGGCCGATCGCTCGGGCGCCCTGCGGCCGATCTTCCGCTCGCGTGAACCGGTGCCGTACATGCGACTGCGTGAAAGCATGCAACTCATGGAACACGCCCTGCGCGCCGCGACAGCCAGCGATCCACTAGATCCGCCGGTTCAAGGCACGGGCGCAGCCGGTGCGCGCGAGGTGGCGTCCGCTCTCGGTCGGATGCGGCGCGCCGCGCTCGTCGTCGGTTCCGTGGCACTCACTCACTTGGACGAGAATCCAGGCGCCTCGCACCTGGCCGTGCGGCGCCGCACCTTACCCGAAGCTGCGCCCACGGACAGCCCCGATCCGGCGTCGTTGCTCGTGTCGTTGCAGAAACTGCAGCGCGAGCTGCTCGACGGACTCAGCTGACCACAGCCGTTGCGCGGCTTGCACGCAGGTGGAGGTCTTCGTGCGCTTCGGCATCCTGAACGGCACCGTCGTCACCGCCGTCGAGCGCTACACGGCGGACCTCCGCATCGAGAACGGGAGAATCGCGGCGATCGGACAAGGTGTCGCCGCCGACTGCGACCAGACCGTGGATGCAAGCGGCCTGCTGCTGCTGCCGGGCGGCATCGACGCCCACACTCACTTCGCGCTGCCATTCGGCGGCACCGTGTCCTCGGATGACTTCGAGAGCGGCACGCGCGCCGCGGCCTTCGGCGGCACCACCACATGCATCGACTTCGCCGTGCAGTACAAGGGCCAGTCGCTGCGCACCGGCCTCGACGCCTGGCGCGAGCGCGCCGAGGGTCGCGCCACCAGCGACTATGCCTTCCACATGATCATGGCCGATGTGAACGATGGCACCCTGGACGAAATGCGCCAGCTGGTGCGCGAAGGCATCACCAGCTTCAAGCTCTTCATGGCGTATCCCGGCGTGTTCTTGTCTTCGGATGGTGAGATCTTCCGCGCCTTGCAGCGCGCCGGCGAAATCGGCGCCCTCATCCAGATGCACGCGGAGAATGGCGGGGTCATCGACGTGCTGGTGCAGCAAGCGCTCGCGGCCGGCAAGACCGCACCCATCTACCACGCGCTGACGCGGCCGAGCATCGCCGAGGGCGAAGCGACACAGCGCGCCATCGCACTGGCCGAGATCGCCGGCGCCCCGCTCTACATCGTGCACATGACCGCGGCCGAAGCCGCAGATGCGGTGGCCCACGCGCGCGCGCGCGGCTTGCCGGTCTTCGGCGAAACCTGCCCGCAGTATCTCTTCCTCGACCAGGAGCGCTACAACGAGCCGGACTTCGGCGGCGCCAAGTACGTCATGTCGCCGCCGCTCCGGCCGCGCGCGCACGGCGAACGCCTGTGGCGCGCCTTGCAGACCGACCAGCTCTCCGTCGTCGCCACCGACCACTGTCCGTTCTGCATGAAGGAGCAGAAGGAGCTCGGCAAGGACAACTTCGCCAAGATTCCGAACGGCGCCCCCGGTGTCGAAAACCGCATGCAGCTGCTCTACCACGGCGGCGTCGCCGAACAGCGCTTCGACCTGCATCGCTTCGTGTCCATCACCGCCACCGCGCCGGCCAAGATCTTCGGCCTGTTCCCGCGCAAGGGCACGATCGCGCCGGGCTCCGACGCCGACATCGTCCTCTTCGACCCGAGCGGCGAACACCGCATCAGCGTGCGCACGCAGCACATGAATTGCGACTACAACCCGTACGAAGGCATGACGGTGCGCGGCAAGATCGTCAAAGTGTTCTCGCGCGGCGAGCTGATCGTCGATGGCGACACCTGGAAGGGCCGCGCCGGCCGCGGCCAGTTCGTCCCCTGCGGTCTGTTCGGAGCCGCATGACCGCTGCTCTGACTCGAAGCTGCCTCGTCTCGCTCTGGCTCATCGCGCTCGCGAGCGCCGCTTCGGCGCAAACCACCGAATTCGTCGCCACACGCGCGCAAGTGCGCGATGCCTGGCTCGCCGCCGACGCCGTCGCTTTTGGCGACTACACCGGTGTCGACTCCAGCTTGGGACCCAGCTACCACACGGCGGCCGTTCGCGAGTCCTGGATGGGACAAGTGCCGAGCGGACGCCTGGTGTTCAAGGCCCCGCGCGGCATCGAGGTCGAGCCCGGCACGCAGGTCCTTCTGATGTTGTGGGATCGCTTGAACGCGGCGACGGATTCCTACATCGAGACCGCACGCCAGCGCTACGGCGAAGACGTCTGGACACGCATCGGCTCGGACTCGATCACCACGTACCTGCTGCCCTTCGCGCAATACGCGCTGCCGTTCCACGACAACAAGATCAAGCTGCGCAGCGGCAGCATGTTCCCGGAGGAGGTCAAGCGCGGCGACTTGCAGCGCGAGATGCGCGAGCTCGAATACACTTTGCTGCCGCCGCAGCTGTATCGGCGAAGCGATCTGGTGGTGCACGCGCGCGTCCAGTTCGTGGACCGGCGCAATCGTGTGATCGAAGGCGTACCGGTCGAGCTGCGCATCTACGTCGAATTCGAACCCATTGAAATCATCAAGGGCTCCCAGCCCGACAGCTTGAAGCTCGCGTACAGCTCATTCCCGCGCTCGCCGCGTTTCGAGCGCGACGAACAAGTGATCCTCTTCCTGAGCCGCGCCGACCAGGACTTCATCCTCGAGCCGGGCAAACGCGCCGTCTTTCACGTGCGCGATGGCACGGTGGGCGAAACCGGCCAGCCGCTGCGCACGTTCATCCAGTCTCTGCACGCCGAAAAGCGCTGAGCGCCAGTCCTTGCGGCGCGTCCTTGACCCTTCCTCGGGCAAGGCCTTAAGGTAGATTGTGGGTCCTTCACGGAGCCCAAGCTCGCCTCGAATCGGCTCCGTCGCATGCGACGTTTCCCCGAGTTGCACTCCGAGGAGAGCATGGCCACGAACCAGATCGTCTCGAAGCAGCCTGTCGAGCGCCTGAAGCGCGTCGTCGTCCGATTCGCCGGCGACTCCGGCGACGGCATGCAGATCACCGGCGACCGCTTCACCGCGACCGCCGCGGCTATCGGCAATGATCTCAGCACTTTACCGGACTTTCCGGCCGAGATCCGAGCGCCCGCAGGGACGCTGCCCGGCGTAAGCGCCTTCCAGATCCACTTCAGCAGCGAGGACATCATCACGCCGGGGGACGAGCCGGACGTCCTGGTGGCCATGAACCCGGCAGCGCTCAAAGTCAACGTGCGCGATCTCAAACCCAACGGCTGGCTGATCGTGAACCTGGATTCCTTCGCGCCGAAGGACTTGGAGAAGGCCGGCTACGCCACGAACCCGCTGGAAGATCGCAGCCTCGACGCCTATCGGGTGCTCCCCATCGCCATCACCAAGCTGACCAAGGAAGCGCTCAAGGACGTCAAAATCACCCAGAAGGAAAAGGATCGCTGCAAGAACTTCTTCGCCCTCGGGCTCATGTACTACCTGTACAACCGCTCGATGGACAACACCATCCTGTGGCTGAAGACCAAGTTCAAGAACAAGCCGGAGTTCATCGAGGCCAATACGTTGGCGCTCAAAGCGGGCTACGCGCTCGGGGATGCGACCGAGATCTTCCAGGTCACTTACGAAGTGCCACCCGCACAATTGGCGCCCGGCAAGTACCGCAACATCAACGGCAACAGCGCGCTCGCCATCGGTTTCGTGGCGGCGGCGCAGAAGGCGGGCCTGCGGCTCTTCCTCGGCAGCTATCCCATCACGCCGGCGAGCGACGTGCTGCACGAGCTCTCCGGCTACAAGAATTACAATGTGATCACGTTCCAGGCCGAAGACGAGATCGCCGCCGTCGGTGCCGCGCTCGGCGCCTCCTTCACCGGTGCATTGGGCCTCACGACCACCAGCGGGCCTGGGCTCGCGCTCAAGAGCGAGACCATCGGCCTCGCGGTGATGGCCGAGCTGCCGCTCGTCGTCGTCGACATCCAACGCGCCGGTCCATCGACCGGCATGCCGACCAAGACCGAGCAAGCCGACCTCCTGCAGGCGATCTTCGGCCGGCACGGCGAGTCTCCGGTGGTGGTGCTGGCGCCGCAGACACCATCCGACTGCTTCGCCATGGCCTTCGAAGCCGCTCGGTTGGCCATCACTCATATGCTGCCGGTCATCCTGCTCTCGGACGGGTATCTCGCCAACGGCAGCGAGCCATGGCTGCTGCCGAACGCCGCGGATCTTCCCGCCATCGTTCCCGGCTTCCGCACCGACCCCGAGGGCTTCGAGCCCTACATGCGCGATCCCAAGACGCTCGCCCGCCCCTGGGTGCGGCCGGGCACACCCGGGATGCAGCACCGGATCGGCGGCTTGGAGAAGGAAGATGGCTCGGGCAACGTGAGCTACGATCCGGAGAACCACGAACACATGGTGCACGTGCGCGCCGAGAAGGTCGCGCGCATCGCCGACGACATCCCCACGATCGAAGTGCGGGGGCCGCAATCGGGCGAGATGCTGGTGCTCGGCTGGGGGAGCACGTTCGGCGCCATCTCGAGCGCGGTCACGGATTTGGCGGCGAAGGGCATCGTCGTGAGCCAGGCCCACGTGCGATACCTGAACCCGCTGCCCAAGAACCTCGGCGAGGTCCTGCGCCGCTTTCGTCGCGTCCTCGTCCCCGAGATGAACTCCGGGCAATTGGCGATGATCCTGCGCGCGCGCTACCTGATCGACATCGTGTCGTACAGCAAGGTCCAGGGCCAGCCGTTCAAACGCCGCGAGATCATGGCTCGCATCGAAAAAGAGCTGGGGGTCGGAAGATGACACTCGACGACAACGGCCAGGACACCGCCGCCGGCACCGCCACCGTGCAGCTCACTCGCAAGGACATGGAATCGGACCAGGAAGTGCGCTGGTGCCCGGGTTGCGGCGACTACGCCATCTTGAAATCGTTCCAGCAGGTGTTCGCCAAGCTTGGAATCCCGCGCGAGCAGTTCGTCGTCGTCTCCGGCATCGGCTGCTCGAGCCGGTTACCGTACTACGTCAACACCTACGGCTTCCACACGATTCACGGGCGCGCGCCCGCCATCGCCACCGGCGTCAAGGTGGCGAACCCGGAATTGTCGGTGTGGATCGGCACGGGCGATGGCGATGGTCTCTCGATCGGCGGCAATCATCTCATCCATGTCTTGCGCCGGAACGTCGACGTCAAGATCGTGCTGTTCAACAACCGCATCTATGGTCTCACCAAGGGCCAGTATTCGCCGACCTCGGAGCAGGGCAAGAAGACCAAATCGACGCCCTTCGGCTCGGTCGAGCAGCCGTTCAACCCGCTGTCGGTCGCGATCGGCGCCGAAGCGACGTTCGTCGCCCGCACCGTCGACGTCTACGGCCAGCACTTGATGCGCATCCTCGAAGCCGCAGCCGCCCACCGCGGCGCCGCCTTCGTCGAGGTCTACCAGAATTGCAACATCTTCAACGACGGCGCCTTCGACTTCATGCGCGGCAAGGAAGTGCGCGACGAGAACACACTCGAGCTCGAGCACGGCAAGCCCATCCTCTTCGGATCCAAGCTGGAGAAGGGCCTGCGGCTGCGCGGCGCCGGTGTCGAGGTCGTGCAGGTCGCAGACGTCGGCATCGACCAGATCCTGGTGCACGACGCCGAGGCGGACGACCCAACCTTGGCGTTCCTGCTGTCCCGCCTGGGCCCGCCGGATTTGCCGACGCCGATCGGCATCCTGCGCAGCGTCCAGCACCCGATCTTCGACCGCGACGTTCACGAGCAAGTGAACGAGGTCACCGCGCGCAAAGGCGTCGGTGACCTGGACGCGCTGATTCACAGCGGCGACACCTGGACGGTTTGAGCCGCGGGGCGTTCGCGCAATTCCATCACGCACGCGGAGATTCGATGCGCGCGAGCTACGATGTCGTCGTCATCGGTGGCGGCATCATGGGGCTCGCCATCGCCACGCGCTTGCGCCGTCTGGGCGCCGGCTCGGTGGCGCTGCTCGAACGCCGCTTCCTCGGCGCCGGCGAAAGCGGCAAGTCGGGCGCCATCCTGCGCCAGCACTACTCGCACGCCGTCACCATCCGCATGGCGCGCGACAGCCTGCGCGAGTTCGCCGACTTCGAGCGAGAGACTGGCCACGACATCGGCTTCACCCGGAGCGGCATGCTGTTCCTGGTGCCTGTTGGCGAGCGCGCCGGCTTGGAGGCGAACGTCCGCTTGCAGCAGTCCGAAGGTGTCGTCACCTCGGTTCTGGATTCGACCTCGTTGCGCGATCTCGTGCCCGAAGCCGAGATCGAAGGCGTGGTGGCGGCGTGGGAACCCGATGCCGCCTTCGTCGATCCCATTCTGACGCTCGGAGCTTTCGGTGCCGAGGCAACCCGGGCCGGTGTGGAGATCCATCTCGGCTGCGAGGTCCGCGGTCTCCATTGCACCGGATCGCGTGTGCACGGTGTCGAAACGAACGTGGGGCCGATCGCCGCCGGTGTCGTCGTGGCCGCGACCGGCCCGTGGTCGGCGCGTCTTCTGGATGGAATCGGCGCCGCAATGCCGCTCGAAGTTGTGCGGCCGCAGCAGGCCTTCCTGGGCCCTCCCGTGGCTTCCGGCAGCCAGCATCCCATCGTGGCCGACCTGCCGCACGAGGTGTACTACAAGCCCGAGAGTCGCTGGACGCGCGTCGGCAGCATCTCGTACGACCAGGACGAACGCGTGTCCGATCCCGATGCCTACGAGGAAGGCGCCACGGTCGATTTCCTCCAGGACGCGCGTCGTCGAGTGGCCAGGCGCTTCCCGGCCTATGACCAGTCGGTGATCTGGGGAGGAGGCAGCGGGCTCTACACCGTGACACCCGATGCGCATGCCACGATCGGCGCGATCCCAGGCTGGGAGGGCTTCGTTCTCGTCACCGGTTTCAGCGGCCACGGCTTCAAGCTCGCTCCCGTCGTCGGGCAAGGGGTCGCCGAATCGATCGTGTACGGCGCCTGCAAGGCTTTCGACATCGACTTCTTCGACCCCGCGCGGTTTGCAGACTCGCCGAAGATCGCGACCGCGTACCGCTTCAAGATCCTCGGGTGAAATTCACCACCTGTCGCCTGATTCGCACGGCTCATCGCATGTTCAGTTTGCGACACTCCTTTCGAAACTGTCATGTGGTTAGCGCTAACACGTTGACCCGTCGCGAGTTTTTGCGCTAAAGTGATGCGTCACTCGAAACCGCGCTCGGACGCACGGTGACCTCTACATCGTGACCCGATTCGCGGCAGCCGCTCGACACCGACGCCACGCTCCCGGAGGTGTGCCGATGCAGCGTTCGCTACGCGCCATTGTGGGCGTACTTGCCTGCACTTGCCTTCTCGCGACTTCCGCTCTGGCTCAGTGCCTGGATGGGACCATCACATCCGCGCTTCAAACCGGCGGACCCTTCGCAGGACTTTTCAAGTACACGTTGACGGTGAATTGGGACCTGCCCCAGGGGTTGAGCAACATTGCCCTGCAGTGCGAGTGGGAATGCGCGGGCATTTGCCAAGGCGGCTGGGCCTTCCAGTCTCCGGCCGGCGCGGGCGATGGCGTCGCCTCCGACGAGGGCACGCCGGGTGAATGCACGGTGCCATTCGCCGGCATGTTCGACTGCCAGGGCACGCCGTCGCAAGGACTCATCGGCCCCACGGTCAAGTGGGATGCGCTCGGTAGTAGCGGCTGCGAACCAGGCCGGACGGGAAGCGCCACCGTGAGCTTCTACGTCGACCTCCCGCCGCACGCGAGCGACGTGCCGGTCATCGTCATCAAAAACGGCCAGCAAGTGTGCACCGAAAGCATCGTCGGCCAATGCCCGTCTTGCCCGGTGAGTGTCAAGGAAAGCGTCTGGGGCGACATCAAGGTTCGATACCGCGACTGAGACCAAGACGCCGAGATTTCGCGAACGGCCGCCGACCTGGCGGCCGTTCTGTTTTGCCGGCGCAGAGTCTGCGGCATTCGGGCTTTCGGGCTTCCGGGCTTCCGGGCATTCGGGCTTTCGGGCTTCCGGCCGCTTGGCACTGGCGAAGCCATCGGCGTGGCAATCGATCGGATCAAGCGTGCTCGCGACCGAAGCATGCTTCGGCGACCACATCGAGCATGAGATCGCTCTTGTCGGCGGTCTGCAAGCGAGTCGGGAAGAGATCTCTGAGCGGTGCATCGACCTCTGGGGTCAAAACGTTGACGAGACCCGCACCGGGCGATCGCGCCGCAATCTGTTGCAACGCCGCAACCGCTTCCGCCGCGAGCGGCCGGCGCTCCGCCAGCACCACCAACGTCGGCGAATCCGCTGGCCACTCTGCGATCGCATCGGGCGCCGTGCATTGGCTTTGGACCCCGTGCACGGCCAAATGCTGCGACAGTTGCCGCAGGACCTCGTCGTTCGAACCCAAGAGCCAGAGTCGCTTGCCTGCGGTGCGTTTCGCCAGCATTCGCCAACCCGGTGCGTTCTCGAGGCGAAGTGCGCGGCGGCAGATCTCGCGGTAAACCCGTGTATCGTCCTCCGCTTTCGCGGTTCGACTCGCCGCGGGCGTCGGGCGCGAGTTGGCGAGCTTCTCGACCCGTTCCGACGCGGCCATCAGTCGTGCCATCGGCAGCCGGCCCGAATCGAGTGCGGCGCGGATGCCGGCGCGGGCTTCCTCGACGCCCTCCAACGCGAAGCAATAGAGCAGCAGATCACAGCCGGCGAGCAAGGCGCGCACGGCGGCTTCGCCACGGCCGAAAACGCCGGCCACACCTTCCATCTCCATGGCATCGGTGATCGCGACGCCGCGGAATCCAAGCTCGTCGCGCAAGAGATGCGTGGTCACACGCGCCGAGAGCGTCGCCGGCAAATCGCCATCGCCGAGCTCGGGGCACGCGAGGTGCGCCACCATGACCGCCGGCGCAACGCCCAGCAGCCCGCGGAATGGCACGAGCTCGACCCGGTCGAGCCGGTCGCGCCCGTGCGCGAGCACGGGCAGCGCGAGATGCGAGTCCACATCCGTGTCCCCGTGGCCGGGAAAGTGCTTGAGGCACGAGAGCACTCCGGCATCCTCGAGCCCGGCCCGTGCCGCGCCGGCGTAGTCGCGCACGAGATCCGCGGTGTCGCCGAAGGCGCGCACACCGATGACGGGATTGCGCGGGTTGTCGTTGACGTCGCAGACCGGAGAGAAATCCCAATCGATGCCGAGATCGCGCAGTCTCGCGCCGTAGCGGGCGTAGACGCCGCGAACTTCTGCGGGCGATGCGGCCCAAGCGAGGCTCCGTGCGCTCGGCGGCACGGGAAAGAGATGCGACGTCTGGGTGACGAAGCCGCCTTCTTCGTCGGCGGCGATCAGGATCGGTCGATCCCCACCCCATGCACGCAATCGCGCCACCGCGGCGCGCGCCGCCTCGAGATCGCCGGGCAAGTGGCGGCGGAACAGGATGATGCCTGCGGGCTGGAAGTCGTCGAACCAGTCGCGCGAACCTTGGAGCCAATCATCGGGGGGCGCGACCATGAGGATTCGGCCGATGCGTGCATCGACATCCACTCCCTTCCCCTCCCAGATTCAAGGCTCGATCTTGCCCAGTTTCCGCAGGGCGTCCTTGGGCAGGAGGCCGGAAGCCGGCAGTCGCTCGAGCACCGTGCGCCAATTCGGGTCCTGGGCATAGACACGCGCCAGGAGCGGTTTGGCTTCGTCCACACGCCCCGCTCCGGCGAGAGTCACCGCGTGCCAGAAGAGCAT
>DASRJO010000220.1:0-9187 GCA_035649435.1 Candidatus Krumholzibacteriia bacterium
GTGATGACGAGGAGCTCCTTTTCCTCCGTATTGGCGGCGGCTTCGATCGCGGCCACGGACATGGGCCGGCCGACCGAGAGCGGCATGATCAGGTAAGGGAAGAGAACCGTGTTCTTGATCGGCAGCACCGGCAAAGTGTGCACCGTCTCGCGCTGTGGCGCCGTCTCTGGCGCCGTTGCGCGCGGCGTGCGCGGTGCGCGCGCCGGGCGGCTGCGTTCCTTGCTGCTCTTGTCCTCGGCCATTCGCATTCCTCCGAGCCACGGACACGCGTGGCGCATTCGGGCTCTCGGCTTGACGGAGAGGTCGGGATCGGGTCGATCCGTCGTCCAAGGCTAAGCCGAGTCCGGGTTCGGGTCAATGGACGACGGGGTTCGCCGTAGACCCGGGCCCGGAGACGTGGGAGGATGGCATTGCGACGCGAAAAGGGCATTCGCGTCTCGCGAACGGCTCTTCGCGTCTCGCGAACGGGTCCTCGCGCCTCGAGCACGGGCCTTCGCGCCTCGAGCACGGGCCTTCGCGCCGCCACAGCACGCGGCGTTCGCAGCGCCTGGAGGTTCTCGTGCCGCGCTTCCTGATCGAGTCGGACCCGAAGCAGTGGCGCGATCTTTACCCGTTGTTCATCGGCTTTTTGAACCCGCGGCCGATCGCGCTGGTGAGCACCGTGTCGCCTGCCGGTGTGACCAATCTGGCGCCGTACAGCTTCTACAACATGGTGTCGTCGCAGCCGCCGGTCGTGATCTTCGGGCCTGGGAATCATCCCGATGGCGCGGCGAAGGACACGTTGCGCAACATCGAGGCCACGGGGGAGTTCGTCATCGCCACCGTCGTCGCCAGCATCGCGCGGCAGGCGGTGGCATGCGCCAGCGAGCTGGCCCCCGAGAGCAGCGAGTTCGACTGGAGCGGGCTCACGCCGGCACCCGCCGTGCGCGTCGCGGCGCCTCTCGTGCAGGAGTCGCCGGTCAACATGGAGTGCACCGTGCGCGAGATCCTGCACTTCGGCAGCGGCCCCGGGGCGGGCAACGCAGTGCTCGGCGATGTGCGCGTGCTGCACGTCGCGCCCGAGATCCTCGATGCGCGCGGTCGCGTGGATCCCACGAAGCTGCCAACCGTCGGCAGGCTCGGCGGCAAGTGGTACTGCACCGTGCAGCAACCCTACGAGATCGAGATTCCAAAGCCAGGCGGACAATCGCGCTGAGGCACGAGCTTCGAGCGCCAATTCACGTGGTCAGGTGCGGAAGAGAACGGACTCGCGGCGGAAGAAGGCGACGGCGATGGCCAGGGCGATTCCGGCGTACACGCACGAGGAAGAAAAAATGACCGCGATCACCGGCCAATCGTAGATACCGGCCACCAGCTCCTTGCTCACCAGGCTGACGTTGAGAATCGGGATCAGGGCCAGGAGCGTGTTCAGCTCGACGCCGGGCAACATCGCGGCGACCGCCGGCATGATGACCACCATCATGAGCGGTGTGACGTAACTCTGGGCTTCCTTGTAGCTCTTCGCGGTGAGCGCAATGGCGAGCAGCGCGCCGGAGAACAACACCGCCACCGGCATCATGATGATGAGCATGGCGATCACGCCCTGGGCGCTGAGATTGAGCGCGAATGGCTGCATCTCACTGCCCCCGGAGCTGGTGAAACGCGCCGACAACGTGAGCGACAGCAACGACAGCAGCGCCGTCGCCATGGCGGTGGTGAGCACGGTGAGGAACTTGCCGCCGGCGAGCGCGCCGCGCGAGACCGGGCTCGCCAGGATGGTCTCGATCGTGCCGCGCTCTTTCTCCCCGGCCGTGAGGTCGATGGCCGGGTACATCGCCCCCGTCAGGGTGAGAATGATGATGATGTATGGGATGAAGCCCCCGAGCGCCGCGCCGCTCACGCGCTCCGCCGGCGCGACGTTGCGCTCTTCCCGGGCGAAGGGTTCGAGCGCTTGCGGCGACAGGCCATGCGCTATCAGGCGCTGGGCGATGACCTCGTTCTTGTATCCAGTCAGCAACCCTTCGATCGTGCGCAGCGTGTGCTCCGACCGGATCTCCCCCTCGTGGTAACTGATACGCACGGCGAGCTTGGCATCCGGCGGTTCGCCTTGGAGCGCGCTCTCGAACTGGGGCGGGAATTCGATGGCGGCGCGGATCTCCTTGTCGGCGATCCTGCGCTCGTAGTCGCTGCGGGGAGGTACGATGTCGAGGAGGGGATGCGCGCGCAGCCGCGCGGCGAGGACCGGCGCGTGCTGCTCGCCCAAGACCATGATCGTGGCGCGCTCCGACACGGCGCGCTTGACCAATTTCATTCCGAGCTCGGCGAGCCCGAACATGAGGCCCGGAATGACCAGCATCGGCACCACGATCATGGACATGAGAGTGCGGCGGTCGCGCAGGGTCTCGTGCATTTCCTTGCGGTAGATCGTCCAGATCTGGCGGTTCATCGGCTGGCCTCCGCTGCCGTCCGGCCTTCCGATGCATCCAGGAGGTCGATGAACACGTCTTCGAGATCGTGCGAACCGCTCCTGTGGCGCAGCTCCTCGACCGTGCCTTCGGCGAGGAGCTTGCCGCCGTGGATGATGCCCACCATGTCGGCCAGCTTCTCGACCTCGCTCATCACGTGAGTGGAGAAAACGACCGTCTTACCGCGCTTGCGGCAGTCGCGGATGAACTCGACGATGGTGCGCGCGGCGCGGACATCGAGACCCAAGGTTGGTTCATCGAGCATGATCACGGGTGGATCGTGGATCAGCGTGCGTGCGATCGATACCTTCTGCTTCTGACCGGTCGAGAGCTTGTCGCACTTGCGGTCGGCGAATTCACCGACGTCGAGAAGGTCGAAGAGCTCGCCCACGCGCCGGCGCAGCGTGCCCGAATCCATGCCGTTGAGCCGCCCGAAGTATTCGACCATCTCACGCGCCGTGAGCCGGCCGTAAAGCGCCGTCGCCGTCGACAGGAAGCCGACGGAACGGCGCACCTGCTCGGGCGCGCGCACGATGTCATGCCCGGCCACTTGTGCCGTGCCCGAGGTCGGTGTGAGGATGGTGGCGAGCATGCGCAAAGTCGTGGTCTTGCCGGCGCCGTTGGCGCCGAGAAGCGCATAGATGGCGCCGGGCTTGCAGGTGAAGCTGATGTCATCCACGGCGCGTACGTCGCCCTGACGCGACCGGCCACCGAAGGAGACCAGGCCACGGAATCCACTCTTGCGGCGCTTGCGGTCCTTGAAGATTTTGGTCAGGTTGGTCGCGGTGATCACCGGCGGCACTCCGCTGCGAGTGGGAACGATGGCGCGCGGCTTCGAGGTGCGACCGCGCACACTACGCGGTCTCTGCAGCGGCGTCAAGCCGGACACCGTAGGACGCACAGGTGTCGATGTCGGTGGCGATGTGCCGCGAGCGCGTGTGATGGCGAAGGGAATGTGGCGTGCGGCAATCGGGAACTGCGGAATACGTCGACGTGATCGTGGTCGGCGCGGGCCCGGCCGGGAGCAGTGCCGCATTGCGCCTGGCGCAAGCTGGGAAGCGCGTGCTGCTGCTGGAGAAAGAAGATTTGCCCCGCTACAAAACGTGCGGCGGTGGCATCGTCGGTCGGATCGCAAACGAGATCCCCCTCGACGAGGCCTCGTGTGTGCAGCGGGCGTTGGGCGTCGCGACGATGCACCTTCCGCGCGCGGGACTGCATTTCGAGGTGCAGCGTTCGCAACCGATTCTCTACACCGTGATGCGCGCGGAGTTCGATAGCTGGCTCTGCGAACGGGCACGCGCCGCGGGCGCGACGCTCCGCTTCGGCTGCCCGGTGCAGGGCTTGGAACAGTCAGCAAACGGCGTGGAGGTTTGGACTCCTCAGGGCCGATTCGGCGCCGATTTCGTCGTCGGCGCCGACGGCGCCACGAGCCGCGTGGCGCGCTGGGCTGGCTGGGACGCGGATGTCCGCACGATCCCCGCGCTCGAGTGGGAGATCCCGGTCGCGAGCGACACGCTACGACGGTTCAGTACAGCCGCCCGCTTCGATTTCGATGTCGAGCCTTCCGGATATGCTTGGGTGTTTCCGAAGTCGCAGCACCTTTCCGCCGGCATTCTGAGCCTGCGACGCGGCGCGCACGCATTGCGCCGGCAGCTCGAGAACTATCTCGCGCGTCTTCACATCGCACCTTCGGCAGCGCCATCTTACCACGGCGCACTCATCCCGATCGCGCCACGCCGCGGTGGACCGGCGCGCGATCGTGTGCTCCTGTGTGGAGATGCCGCCGGCCTCGTCGACCCGGTGACCGGCGAGGGGATCTCGTATGCCCTTCGCAGCGGCGCGATGGCGGCCAGCGCGCTGCTCAGTTCGAGAGCAGATCCTCATTCCGTTTGCACTGCGTACGAGCACGCCTTGAATCACAGCCTGCACGCAGAGCTTCGGATGGCGCGCTTGCTGGCCCACGTTCTCGCAGACGCTTCGCTGCGAACCTGGGTGTTCCGGCGCCTGGGCTCGCAGCTCTGCGAGACGATGACGGATGTCATTCAGGGCAGGTTCAGCTATACGGGACTCCTTTCGTCGTCGTCGAGCTACCTCGCACTCTCACGCCTACTCTTGCGATCGGTCCGCAGAGCATGAACTCGCTTCTCGTTCTCCCGAGCCATTGATCCTCGATGGATTTCGATTGCCGGTCTGATCGTCGCTCCCGGCCACCAGTTCGGCGATGGATTTCGATTGTCGGTCTGATCGTCGCTCCCGGCCGCCAGTTCGGCGATGGATTTCGATTGTCGGTCTGTTCATCGTTCCCGCCTCGGGTTCTGGGATGGATTTCGTTTGTCGGCCCGCCGCTCGTGCTCGGCGGCGCTCCTCTTCCCAGTCTGGGTCCCAGTAGAGTGATGAAAGAATCGTTCCAGGCGGAATGTCGAGGCTGGGGCTGCGTTTCGCTTTGGCATGAATCTGAAAGTGTGAGCGGAGTGTACGGCGAGTGTCGCCGGCGTTGACGGAGTGTGCAGAGGTCTATTCGTGGCTCCGAGCACACGTGATAAGGTAGAGCGAGCGAGGTCACGGCATGCTGCGCGGGGAGATCTTGCCCGAGCGCCGGGAGCGTCGAATGTTCGAGGAGGTCGCAGAGGCGCAGCGGCGCGGGCAACCGGTCGTCCTTTGCACGGTCGTCGCGACCCGTGGTTCTGTCCCTCGCCACGCGGGCGCCAAGATGCTGGTGCGGGGCGATGGCACGTTCTCGGGCACCATTGGCGGCGGCGAGATGGAAATGCGCACGCTCCGCGCTGCGCTCGAGGTGATGCATGCGCGTGTGCCGCGGCTCGTGCGGTACGCACTCCAGAATCCCGAAGCCGGCGATGCCGGCGTTTGCGGTGGGGAGGTCGAGATTTTCTTGGACCCGATCACGGTGCGCCCGACGCTTCTCGTCATCGGCGCCGGCCATGTGGGCCGCGCGCTCGTACACCTCGGCAAATGGCTCGGGTTTCGTGTCGTCATCTCGGATGACCGACCCGACCATTGCAACCCCGAAGCCATTCCTGGAGCGGACGAGTACCTGTGTACGCCCATGGCGGAGGTGCCGCGAAAGTGTGCCATTGACTCGCAGACATGGATCGTCATGCCCACGCGCGGCATGCCACTCGACGTCGAGGGCTTGCCACATCTTTTGGACACCCCATTCGCCTATCTGGGAGTGATCGGCTCGCGGCGACGCTGGCTCGCGGCGCGGCGCGAGTTGGAGGGGCGGGGATTTCCACGCGAGAAGCTCGATCGCGTCCGCTCACCGATGGGCCTCGAGTTCAACGCCGAGACTCCGGAAGAGATCGCGCTCAGCGTGCTGGCCGAGATCGTCATGTTGCGCAACGGTGGGTCGGGGGCATCGATGCAAGCGCAGCCCGTCGCGGACGATGGCGTGGAGTGACAGCGTGGCTTGAGCGGCAATCAATGCGATGGCGTGGAGCGACTGTGTTGGCCGAGGCGGCGCGCGATGCGGAAGGGTCGACTGGCTTCGCGACGAACTTCGAGCCTTCGATTGTGCTAGGATGGCGAGCGTGAATCGGGGTGGACTGGCCGGCGGGGAAGAGAGCGCCGGCTGGGCCTGAGAGAACACCCGTCGAACCTGATCCGGGTTATGCCGGCGCAGGGAATTCACGACGACTCCAACCCTCCATCTCGATTTCACTGCGCGCCGTCACTGCCGTGGGGCGTTTGGGTGCGTGTGCGGCCCCTGACCTGGAGAATCGTGTGTCGTTCGAGGACACGGAGGACATGGACTCCCGCTCGGCGGAACGAGCGCGTGCACAGGCTACGAACCCGCGCGTCATCCTGACCATCGCGGGATCGGACTCGTGTGCCGGCGCGGGCATCCAGGCCGACCTGAAGACGATTGCTGCCTGTGGCGGTTACGGTGCGACTGCGATTACTGCGGTCACCGCCCAGAATACTCGCGGCGTACACGAAGTGTTCGAGCTACCGCCCGAATTCGTCACCGCGCAGGTCAGGGCGGTTTTCGACGACTTGGACGTGGCAGCGGTCAAGACGGGAATGCTGGCGAGTGCCGATATTGCGCGTGCCGTCGCCCGAGAGCTGCGAAGGCATCGCGCCGGCCCGGTCGTCGTCGATCCGGTGATGATCGCCAAAGGCGGACATGCCTTGCTGCACGATGACGCCGTCGAATGTCTACGCACCGAAGTGCTGCCGCTCGCCACGTTGATCACCCCCAACCGGCTCGAGGCGGAAAAGCTCGCGGGGATGCCGGTGCGCCGGATCGAAGACGCCGAAGCGGCCGGCCGTGTGATTCTGAGCAGCGGCTGCGCGGCAGTGCTCGTCAAGGGCGGCCATTTGGAGACGCAGTCGGCGGTCGATGTCCTCGTCACGGCGGATGGTGTGGAAGTCTTCGAGGCCAACCGCATCACGACACCGCACACGCACGGCACCGGCTGCACCTTGTCTGCGGCGATCGCCACTTACCTTGGACGGGGTGCCGATTTGTCGGCCGCGATTCGCGCCGCCAAGCTCTACGTGACGGAAGCGATTCGAAATGGGCTGGCGCTCGGGAAGGGGCACGGCCCGACCGACCACTTCTTCTACTTGCGAGGTCCGGATCCCATGGCGTGGATGGACAAGTTGGCCACTGCAGCCGGGCTCCCAGGTGCAGCGCGCGGTGCCACGCAACCGAGAAAAACCGGTGGGAAGCAGGCAGGGTCGACATGAACAAAACGCTCGCGCCGAGGGCCGTCGGACGTTTGCATGTGATCACCGACGAGTCGTTTCAAGATCGATGGACACACTTGCAGCTCGCCCTTCTGGCGGCGGACGGCGGTGCCGACACCGTGCAGTACCGCGAGAAGCGCCCTCGGAGCACGGCCGAGCACGAGCACGCGGTGCGTGAAATCCGGCGGGCGCTGCCACTCGGCGTGCACCTCATCGTCGACGATCATGTCGCGGCGGCCCACATCGCCGGCGCCGACGGCGTCCATCTGGGCCGAACGGACATGGCCCCGGATGCAGCGCGCCGGCAGCTCGGTGCGCGATGCCTCATTGGCGGTACGGCCAACAGCCTCGTCGAGGCCCGGCGCGGCTTCGCGGAACCGCTCGACTATCTCGGTGTCGGGCCGGTCTTCGGCACGCGCTCGAAGACCGACCCGGCTCCCGCGCTCGGTGTCGAGGGCTTCGCCGCGATCGCGCGCGAGGCGCCGATCCCCGTGATCGCGATCGGCGGGATCACGCCGGATGCGATCGAAGTCCTGATCGAAGCCGGTGCCTGGGGTGTTGCGGTGCTTTCGGGGATTGTCTGTGCCGCCGATCCTGCGGGTGCGACGGCACTCTATCGTGCGGCGCTGGATCGAGCGCTCCAACGCGGACACGTGCGAACATGAGCCCGCTCGAGAACACTACAAAGACATTCCCGACGCGCGCGGATGTGGTCGTCGTGGGCGGCGGCATCATCGGTCTCGCCGTGGCGCACGAGTTGATCGAACGCGGACGGCGCGTCGTCGTCCTCGATGACGAACATCGCGCTGGCAACTCGACGCATGCCGCTGCCGGCATGCTCGCGCCCGCGGCGGAAGCGGACATCGAGCTGCCCGGGCTCTGCGAGTTCCGCCAGTGGAGCCATTCGCTCTACCCGGAATTCGTGGCGCAAGTGCAGCGACTCTCCGGGATCGATTGTGGCTTGGGCGCGGAGGGTACGCTTCTCGTCGCGCTCGACCGCGATCATGTGGCCGAGCTCGAGCGCCTGCGCCGCATTCTGCAGGCGCAAGGAATTGGCACGCAGCCGCTCGGCGCGGATGCCGTCGCGGCGCGCGAACCGGCGATCAGCTCACGTGTGCTCGAGGGCTTGTGGTTGTCGCAGGATCTCCACGTCGACCAACGCCGGCTGGTGCTGTCGCTGCGCGCGGCAATCGCGGCGCAGGGCGGATGGCGCAGCGGGCATGCCGTCGTCGACCGCGTGAGCGCCGATGGAGAGGTCGCCGGGCAGACGAGCTCGGGCGAAGCCTTCGTCGTGCGCGGCGATACGGTCGTGCTCGCAGCAGGCAGCTGGACGAACGTCGGGATCGGACTCGTGCGGCACTTGCCACTGCGGCCGGTGAAGGGGCAGCTCCTGCGTCTGCATGCTCCCGGTCTCCTGCATCACGTGGTGCGCACGCCCGAGGTTTATCTCGTGCCGCATGCCGACGGCGATCTCGTGGTGGGAGCGACAGTGGAGGACCAAGGCTTCGATGCACGGCCCACGGCGGGGGCGGTGCTCGATCTGTTGCGCCACGCCTGGCGCGCCATCCCCAGCCTGCACGACCTGCCACTGCGGGAAATTGTCGTCGGTTTCCGCCCGTGCGCGCGCGATCATCGGCCGCTCATCGGTCGGGTCGAAGGACGCGTTCTGGTCGCGACGGGTCATTATCGCAACGGCATCCTGCTGGCGCCGGGAACAGCGCGCATGATCGCCGCGCTCGTCTGCGACGACCCACTCCCGGCATTGCTCACCCATTTCGACCCACGGCGTTATGGACACATGAGCGACACGGAGTTGCCCGTGCGTGCGGGGGAACGGACGTCATGAGTCGCCCTGCCAAGGAACAGGCGATGCACACGGTGCGCGTGAATGGCGAAGGGCACATGCTGGCCGCAGGCACGCACGTGGATGCGATCGTCGCTCGGTTCGTCGGCGCACAAGGCGACGGCGTGGCGGTGGCGGTGAACGGCGAAATCATTCCGCGCCGACAGTGGCGCGAAAGAGAGGTTTGCAA
>DASRJO010000221.1:0-7520 GCA_035649435.1 Candidatus Krumholzibacteriia bacterium
GAGCTGCCGCCATAGCCGCTCCGGCGTTCGTAACCGATGACGGAAAAGCGATAGAGCGATTCCAAGGCCTCGTCTGCACCGACCGTGTTCTCGGACGAGCGCCGGCGTTCGTACTCCTCGGTGAACTGCTCGCGTTGGAACGTGATCGTGCTGAGCGTCGAGCAGGCTTGCAGCGCTTCCTCCCACCGCGGCCAGTGCGCGACGATCTCGTCGTCGAGCTCCGACTTGAGATAGGCGGAGTACTGCTCGCGGGCGTTCACCACGTCTTGATTGCTGAGCAGAAGGGGGTCGTCCTGCCGGCGCCGCGACTGGTTCAGTGACGAGTTGAGGAATTTGATCACGTCGCGTGGCCGCAGGAAGGTGCGACCCAGAATGTAGCCCCATTTCGACGGCGCGCCACGCGGCGCATCGGGGGTCGTGATCGAATCCCAGGTGGCGACCGGACCGAGCTTGGCGCGAAGACGCGTCCCGACCAGATCGAGGAGCGAATCGCTGTTCCACTCGAGGCGCAGCGCCAAGGTTTCACTGATCTTGTTCTTGTCGGAGAAGGAAAGCTCGTCCCAGAGATCGGTACGCAAGTAGACGACAGGGCGGATGGGGATTTCGCTGTGGCGGCAGGCCTGGCGCACCGAGCGTGCGGCGAGAACGAGGCCTGCGAGCATGCGAGCGCGTTCGGTCGTGACCGTGGAAATCCCCTGGTCCAGCTCGTCGAAGTGCAGCATCAGCGCCGGCAGCGACAGCTTCCGCGCCAGCGCGATCGTCGCCGCGAGCAGGAGATCCGACAGCGCGTTGAGTTCCATGCCCAGCTTGAGGTCGCTGCTGCCGCGATCGAGTGCGATCGCTCCCAGCTTGCAGCCGAAGACTTGCGGCTCGAAGGACATGCTCGACAGGCGCAGCTTCGACGGCCTGAGCACGCTGTCGATCGGAGGTGAACCGTTGCCGTAGTTGTCGGCGAGGAAATGGCGGATCGCCTGCGCGCTGCTCTCGGTCGACTGCGGCGCGCGCGACAGGGTCAACCAGGCGAGTTGCACGGCGATGAGATAACGCCACGAAGAGACGTATGCTTCGACGTCGGAAGCGCCGCGGTCGATTCTCTGCGCGTGCACGTTCCAAGGGTACCCGCCCAAGTTGATCGATCGCGACACCGTCTTGCCGTTGCCTTCGGCGAAGTGCCGCACCAGTGCCGTCTTGCCCGAGCCCTTGCGCCCGAGGACGAGCAGAGCCTCCTGGTTGCGGATGCGGTCCACTGCGTCGGTGGTGAGAAAGTAATCGAGAACGGCGTCGTCTTCCGCCGCCACGTCACCGAACGAGCTCAGGTCCCGAAGTGAAAGCGATCGCGTGCCGCGCATGGGCGCCTCCTCCTGGTGCTGCGAATGCGCCCAAACGCTGCAAGTTGCATACCGCCACAGAGACGGTGGCATGCGGCGCGAGCAAGTGTGGTCGATGCCTTCGTTGGGCGAAACGATCTCAGGATGCCTGATCGTTGATTGACGTCCTGCGACGCCATTCGTCGGCTCCGAGATGCGTTCACTCGTAGCGGAGCGCGTCCACCGGATCGAGTTTTGCGGCCTTGACGGCAGGGTAGATGCCGAAGAACAGGCCGACGCTGGCCGCGACCGACACCCCCAGAACGATGGCCCAGGGCGGCACGTACGCTGGGAGCGCCGGCATGGCGCTGCGGATTCCCATGCTGATGAGGATGCCGGCGAGCACGCCGACGAGGCCGCCGGCGACGGTGAGCGCCATCGCCTCGAAGAGGAACTGCCAGATGATGTCGCGGCGGCTGGCGCCGATGGCTTTGCGCACGCCGATCTCGCGCGTGCGTTCGGTGACCGAGACGAGCATGATGTTCATGACACCGACCCCGCCAACAAGGAGACCGACGCCGCTCAAGGTCATGGTCACGAGCGCCACGGCGCCGACGATGTTGTGGAATTCGCGAATGATGGAAGCGGCGGTGTTGTAGCTGAAGTTGTCTTCCTTGTCGAACGGCAACTTGCGGCTGCGCCTGAGCGCCGTGCGCGCCTGGTCGATCGCTTCCGGCAGCCGCCCCGGATACGCCTCGATGCGGATGCCGTGGTTGAGATCGTTCGGGAATGCGCGCCGGAACGTCCAGTAGGGGACGACGACACGTCGGTCCTGGCCAGCCTCGCCCGGTCCGAGCGAGCCCTTCGGCTTCTCGAGCACTCCGATCACGTGGAAGCCATGGCCGTTGACCAGGATCTCCTTGCCCAGCGGATCCAGGACGCCGAATAGCCCGCGCGCCAGATCAGCGCCAATGACGACGCACTGGACGCGGTGCAGGTTCTCGGCGGCGGTGAATGGACGACCCTCGTGGATCACGGCGTTGGCGTAGACCGAGAAGAACTCATCTGTCGCGCCGCGGAAGTCCAGACCCACGACCTCCTCGCCCTTGTAACGTGCCCGGCTCACTTCGGCGCTGCTGAAAACGGAGACGGTGGAGTTGACGCAAGCGGTGCAGGCGTCGCGCACTGCGACGAAATCCTCGTAGTCGAGGACCTTGCGCATGCGCAACTCCTTGCTCATGCGGCCGAGCCTGGGCCCGCTCGGCAAGTGATTGAAGAAGGCGGTGTTGGTGCCAAAGCTCTGGATCCCCTGCTGAATATTGCGGTCGAATCCGGACAGGATGGCGACGACCGAGATGAGCGTCATCACCGCCACGATGATCCCGATCACCGCGAGACCAGAACGCATCTTGTGGGCCCGCAAGGTGTCGAGGGCCATCCACAAGTTCTCGCGCACATCGCCGACGACGCGCGTCCCGAGTCTGTCGCGCCACGCCATGGTTCCTACTCCGCTCTCAAGGCGACGACTGGGTCGAGCTTCGCGGCCTTGCGCGCCGGATAGATGCCGAAGAACAGACCCACCGAGGTGGACATGGCCACGGACAGCAAGATCGCCCCGATGGGCGTGTGCATCGGCACGGGCGTCACCGCCCCAACGAGCTGCGTCAGCCCCATCGCCACGAGCACACCCATGACCCCGCCCGCCGAGGACAGCACGCTCGACTCGACGAGGAATTGCAGGAGGATGTCGCGACGGCGGGCGCCGAGGGACTTGCGGATGCCGATCTCGTGCGTGCGTTCGGTCACCGAGGCCAACATGATGTTCATGATCACGATGCCGCCGACGACGAGGAACACCGACGTGATGGCCACCGCGACCGCTGCCAGGCCGCCGAAGATCTGATCCCAGAGATTGGTCAACGAATCGCTGGCAATGATGCCGAAGGTGTCGGTCGCATCGGGCTTGAGCCCGCGCCGCGCGCGCATGAGCACTCGCGCCTGATCCATGGTTCGGGCCATGGTCTCCGGCGAGGTGCACTTGACGCCGATGTTCAGATCCCCCGCGCGTGGCGACAGCGAGCCCCACAATTTCATGTAGGTGCTGAGCGGCACGCTGACGAAGTCGTCCTGGCTCTGGCCGAGCGTCGATCCCAGCTTCTCCCCGACGCCGACGACCTGGAACGGACGTCCATCGACGTGGAGCGTCTTCCCGAGCGGATCGACGCCGGGGAAAACCTGTTCGACGACGTCGCTGCCGATGAACGCCACCATGGAGCGATGCTCCTCGTCCCCCGCGGTGATGTAACGCCCGGCGGCAACCTTCTGGTCGGCGCTCACGAACACCATGCTGGCGGTGACGCCGCGGACGCCGACGTCTTCGAGGCTCTGGCGTCCGGCGCGTGCGTCCCGCCGCCCGAATTCCACCGCGCCCACCTCTTCGGCGAGGGTGAGACGCTCGAGCAGGTATTCGTAGTCCCCACGCGCGATCGTCTTGTTGCGCCGTGTGGCCTCGAGATAGTCCTTGGCGTTCGTGATGATGGGAAAGCGCGTGACGTAGAAGACATTGGCGCCCAGATTGGCGACGCGCTCGGCGACGTAGGTGTTCATGCCCTCGATGATGGAGATGACACCGATGAGCGTGGTGACGGAGATGATGACGCCGAGCAGGGTCAGAAAGGAGCGCAGCTTGTGCGACCACAAGGTTTCGAGTGCGATCCGGGCCGGCTCGCGCCAATACAGGCGCCGCAACGACACCAGCGTCGTCGACCGGCGCATCCATCTCCGCACGGCTGTTCCGGCCATGGTTTGCTCACCGCTTCCCGGCCGGCCGGGAAACATCAGGAGGGTCGATTCTCCTCGCCCTTGGCCTTGCGCACGCGGGTGAGGTGCTTCAGCTCACGCAGAATCTTGTAACTGCCGGTCACGATTTCGTCGCCCTCTTGCAATCCGTCGGTGATCTCGATGTCGGTGATGCCGGTGATCCCGGTCTTGACGCGATGGAAGCGCGCGCGACCATCATGCACGACGAACACTCCTTGGATTTCCTTCTTGCTGTCGAGGTTGCCATCGGGTGAGGCAACGGCTGCAGCTCTGGCGCCCGCCACGCTTGCATGCGCCAGGCTGTCCTGTGCGGGCACATTCTCTGCTGCCGCTTCGTCGCTACCCTTTTCCTCCTTGCTCTTGCGTTCGTCCTTGTCTTTGCTCTTCTTGGCCTTTTCCGCGATGTCGATGTCGGCCTGGCGACGAATGGTCAAGGCCTGGATGGGGATGGCGAGCGCCTTGTCGCGAATCGCGGTCGTGATCTTCGCGGTCGCGGACAGACCGGGACGAACGCGGGCAGGCGGTTTCTCCAAGATGATGACCACCTTGAAGTCCTTGGCTTCCTGACTGCCGGTGGTGAGCTGCGAGGTGGATTGACCCGTCGAGCGCAGCAACGCGGTCGTGCCGATCTCGCTCACGGTGCCGTGGAACGTGCTGTCCGGGTAAGCATCGATGGAGACCTCGGCGGGCTGCCCGGGCGCGATATCGATCACGTCGGATTCGTCGACGCGCACTTCCGCGGTGACCGCGGACATGTCGGCGACGGTCATCAAATAGCTTCCCGGACTGTTCTGGATCCCTGGCACCATCTGTTCGCCCACGTGAACGGGGAGGCTGGTCACGACCCCATCGATCGGCGACGTGTAGATGGTCTTGTGCAGATCGTCCTCGGAGCGGCTGAGCCCGGCCCGTGCTTCCTGCAGCTGCGAGTTGCTGCCGTCCATTTCCGCTTCTGCTTGGCCCACGCGCGCCTCAGCCACATCCACGCCGGCCCGCGCGCTCTCGAAGCTGCTCTTGCGCACGTCGCGCTCGGACTGCGAGATCACTCCGCGGCCGAAGAGCTGCTCGGCACGATCCCAGTCGAGCTTGGCGCGCTCGAAATCCGCACTCGCACGCGCCAGCTCGGCGGCAGCAGTGCGCTGGTTGGCCGTGGCCGCCGCCACCGCCGCCGTCGCCGATTTGACCATCGCATTCTGCGCCGCCACCCCGGCCGTTGGCTGCACCGCCTCCATGCGCAGGAGCACGTGCCCGGTCTCGACGACTTGACCCTCCGCCACCTCGATGGTGACGATCTTGCCGAAGGTCTGCGACGTGATGTTGACGTAGAGTCGGGGCCGGATCTCGCCGGAAGCCGTGACGGTGGACGAGAGGTTTTGCCGCGCCACGGTGCCGATCTGCACGGCGATCACTTGGGCGCGTTTCTTCTGGACGACGGAGCTCGCGATCAGGGCCAGCACGAGAGCGGCGCCGATAACGAACACGAGCTTGCGCCTGCGCGTCATTCTCATCACGGGAACACTCCCTTGAAAGACAATTGGAATCGAGAGCGACGCCGCCGGAGGCGGTGACTCAACAGAGGCGCTTGCTCGTCCGAGCCAGTATGGTAGCGGACCCACGCTGCGGGCGAAAGCACCCCAGGGATCGACGAGGGCCAGCGATCGCACGATCAGCCTGGGCTCATGCGCAAGCCGTTGTAGGCGTGGCAGAGTCCGGAGACGAGGCTCTCGTAGAGTTCGCGGTGGCCCTTGACCCTGCCGTAGTCGCGGCTGGCGTTGGCGACGATCTCGGCGCACAGCCGCGCGCGCCCCGCATCGATCGTCCGGCGTTCGGCGGGCGAGAACTCGTGGAGTCGGAACTGATCGACGAGGCCGATCACCTCGAGGCTATGGCCCAGGAACTTGACGCGCTGATCGAGGGCGGCCACGGCCGCACCATTCGGGTTGCCGCGCGCCGCGTTCAACTTCTCCACCTGATCGATGACGCCGAGATCGTAGGTGAAGCGCCGGATTTGCGTCCGCATGTGCGCGGCGAAGGCGGCGTTGCGCTGGGCGTTGCCGTGACCCGAGGACAACGCCGCCGCCAAGGCATAGAGCATGTGCAAGCCGCCGCAGGCGCGTGTGAATGCGGCGCAGTCGCGCGGCAGCTCGGCGGCACCGAGATCGACTTCGCGCACCAGACGGGTGTCGGCTTCGAGCGCCGCCGACGTGTCGTCCAGCAGACGGTCGAGGTCGAAGCCTTGGCCGCGCGCGTTCGTCCAGCGCGCGGCTCCAGGCGGTGTGACGCGCGCGAGCGCCATCAAGGTCCAGGAATGTTCGTCGACCGGTCCCGGCGCGGGGTACGCCGACAGCATGCGCGCGCTCTCGACGAAGTCGCGGAAGCGATACGTGCGTCCGTCGTGGATGAATTCGAGATCGGGGTCGCACTGCCGCTCGACGAGCGTCTTCAGCATCGAATGACCATGGCCCTCGTCGTGCACGGGAACTTCGAGCCACAGCCGGCCCCCGAACGCGAACTCGCGCGTGTAGGTCTGCAGCAACACTCGATACGCATCGCCGCCGAGCGGGAGATCGCCCCCGAGCGCGCGCACGCCATGGATCACGAGGTTCGATTCACCCAGATTGGTGCAATGGGCGAGGATGTGCTTGCGTGCGGTGGCCAGTGCTTGGGCCACCGGACTGCTCGACGTTTCCGGGTCGGACCAGTGGAGTGGCAAACCTGGACCGTAACGCATTGTCCACGGGCTCGCAGGAGGCGTCGTGGTCGCAACCGCCCCGGAGCTCGTGAGCGGGGCCGCCTGCATCGCGCCCCCGGCGCCGGCCGCGTTCGCCACGCGCAGGCTTTCGCCTCTGCGTCCCCACCACCACATGCCGCCGGCAGCGACAGGCAATGCCGCGCCGAGCAGGACCAGAAACCGCCTGCGGTTCACGTGCCGGCCTCGATGCGTTCGACTTGGAACTGGACGGAATGCCCGTTGAGGTCCGACTCAGAGGCCCCTTCGATCTCATCGCGAGATTGAATCAGCTCGATCGCGAGCGTCTCGTTGCGGATCGTTTCACCGTGCGCCGCCACGGCGCGAGCCACTTCCGGCGCGCTGCTGCGGAAACGCACGCGCACGCGGTCCGTCACCTGCAGCTCGGCGTCCTTGCGCAGGTTCTGTACGCGGTTGACGAATTCGCGCGCCAGGCCTTCTTCCACCAGCGCCGGCGTGAGCTCCGGATCCAGTGCCACGGTCAGCGGGCCCGCACACTCGACGAAGAGCCCACCCTTCTCGCGCCGTTCCACCACCACATCCTCGGGACCGAGAACGACCTCTTTGCCATCGAGGCCGAGCGAGTGCGGCGTGCCCGCTTCGATCGCGAGCACGGTCTCGAGCGGCAACGCCGCGATGGCGCG
>DASRJO010000222.1:0-58295 GCA_035649435.1 Candidatus Krumholzibacteriia bacterium
CAGGTCATCGAGAACATGAGCGCTGTGAACGTCCGGCCGGTGATCTTTCCCTACTCGAACCCGACGTCGCGCTCCGAGTGCACCGCCGAACAGGCCTACACCTGGAGCAAGGGGAAGGCGATCTTCGCCAGTGGAAGCCCGTTTGCGCCCGTGGTGTACAGGGGAAGGACGTTCACCCCGGGGCAGGGGAACAACGTCTTCATCTTCCCGGCGGTGGGACTCGCGGTCCTGGCGACGGGGGCAAAGCGCGTGACTGACGAGATGTTCATCACTGCGGCCGAGGCGGTGGCCGAGCAGGTCACCGAAGCGGATTTCGAAAAGGGCCTGATCTATCCCCCCGTGAAGAACATCAGGAAGGTGTCGTACAACGTCGCTGTGAGGGTCGCGGAAAAGATCTTCGAGTCCCGCCTGGCGGGCGTACGCAGGCCGCGGGACCTGCGGAAGTTCATCGCGAAGACGATGTATCATCCCGCGTACCGCTGAAGCCGCCGGTCAGTCGAGCTCCCACCCCACGGAGAATCTGCTGTCTCTGCTACCTCTCTCCACGCACGATCGCGAGCAATCGATCCAGAATGTTCTCGCCATCGGCGCGGAGCCCGTTGTGATCGAACTCGTTCGTGATCCAGGCCTGCGCTCCCCGGATGGTGCTCGCCGTCTCTTCGGAGAAAACGCGCTCGACGTACATGTCGTCGTGGTAGATCGCGGCGGCAACGGGAACGTTGTTGCGCATGAGTTTCTCGCGATCGTAGAGCTGGGGCCAGCTCTTGTCCTCCGCGAGGATCCGCGCGACTTCTGCCATCGGACGTAGCTCCGCGTGCTCCTCGAGCATCCACGGGTAGATCATCTCTCCGGTGAAGAGCAGCGGCCGGCGCCGTGCCGGATCGGGCTCGAACTCCGGAAACTCCGCCCGGATTCGCTCCGCTGACCAGAGTGTCGCTGCACCCTGGGCATAGATCGGCTCGTGCAGCACCGCGAAGATCGGCTGGAGATCGAAGGGAAGTTGCGCTTCCACACCACGCAAGAAGGAAGGGGAGAGCTCCGGTCCTTCCGATCCCTCGAGGAACGCGGTCTCCAGGAGGTAGTGCACGGTTTCGAATCCATCCGACATGCCGAAGGCGAGTCCGAGCTGCTGCAGCTTTCGCACCGTGAGCCGGGTTCCCGAAGGAAGGCGCACGTCGTGCCGTTCGAGGTGGCGCGCGATCTCGAGGACGAGATCCACGTCTTCCGGATATCGCTCGTAATAGCGCTCGTTGCGGCGGCGGACGCGCGGATACGTGGAGCGGTAGATGTCATCTGCCGAGCGATCGAGAGGAGGAAGCCCTCCGGTGATGAGCGCCGCAGCGAGTCCCTCCGGCACGGCCGAGAGGTAATGCGTCAGGCAGAAGCCGCCGTAGCTTTGCCCGAGACCGGTCCATGGGCGCCCGTCCGTCAGCGTTTTGCGGATGTGCTCCGCGTCGCGCACGATCGCGTCCTGACGGAAATGGCGAAGGTACGCGGCCATGTTTTCCGGCGAGCCGAGCTTCTGCAGCGTACGCGCCGTGACGGGTGTGCTCAGTCCCGTGCCTCGCTGGTCGAGTAGAAGAACCCGGAACTCGCGAATCGCGCGCTTGATCCAGCCGGTCGCCGAAACCGGGCGTGGCGCACCGTATCCCGGCCCCCCTTGGAAGAAGACGAGCCACGGCAGGTTCTGTACGTTTTTGCCGGGGGCGGTGACTTCGCGCGCGAAGACGTCGATGTCACCCGCGCTCGCGTCCTCGGGGTCGAGGGGACAGCGGAAGCGATGGTTCGTGACCATGAGGCCGGGGATATGATGGGTCGAGACGCGCATGTCGGACTCTCCGTTCGGCTGCTTTCACGCAGGCACCGGAAGTCTTACCATGGTCAGCGTCGTGGAGCGAGCATCGTCGCCGATCGGTGGTGGGATCGTTACGCGGACCCCAGCCCCAACCGTAGACTCCAATTCTTCACGTTGGATGGGAAAGTACTGTTCCTCGACGGCACACGAGTTTCCGCGATCGACCCGGGCAACATTCATGACGGCAAAGACGGTTGGAAGTTGACGCAGTCGAATCGCTGATCCGACTGCTTGACCGATCCAGCGGTCACGCCTAGGATGTGCCATTCCGTACGCGCTGCGTATGGAACGGGAGGCGCCCCGGTTCGACCATCCCGCAATGTGCCGCTTGCAGTGAGCCTCGCCAGGCGAGGTCTCGTCCCCCTTGCTCCCGTCCCCGCGGCGATTCTCGGTGGCACGGGATTTGATGTCTAATTGTTGCTCGCATTGCAGGGATCCGATCGTGAGCGGCCGCATCGGGCCGTCGCATCGAAGGTTCGTGAAGGGGTTTCAAGTGAGGGGAGGGGACATGAGCGCTCGTTGCATTTCGACTGATAGCGCCCGAGGACGGGTGGCTCTTCTTTTGACTCTGCTGGCGATAAGTGTTTCGAATGCTTTCCCCTCGATCACAAGCTCCACGACTCGTGTTTCCAAGGAAGATGCTGATGCAAGGGCAGCGGCGGATCCGCGCCTCGACGTTGCATTGCGTATTCTGCTGACTCGTGCTGGCGAAGGCGCCGCGAAGCAAGTCGAGACTGCCGAGGCGGGGACGGTGCTGGAGGCGCGGCCGGCGAGCTCCACCGGTATTCCGGTCATGATTCGCGGCGAAGTTTCCCGCGCGCATCTCGAGGCAGCGGGAGTGCAACCCGAGACGCAGGCCGGCTCGGTCACGACAGCTTCTGTGTGCATGGAGGACCTGGCTGCACTCCTCGAGGTGCCCGGCGTACAGTACGTCGAGTGCGCGGCCGCTCTCACCCCCCAGCTCGATGTGAGCACGAGCGAGATCGAAGCTGACGCCGTGTGGGACGGCACACCGCCGAACTACTCGGGTTACACAGGTCGTAACGTCATCATCGGAATCGTGGACACGGGGATCGATCTGACTCACCCTGACTTCCGCATTTCGGCGAGCCAGACTCGTATCAAGTACGTCTGGGATCAGACCGGGCTCGGAAATCCACCCTCGGGGTTCACCTACGGCACCGAGTGGAGCCAAGCACAGATCAACGCGGGGGCATCGAACGAGATAGACGATAACGGTCACGGCTCCCACATCGCCGGAATTGCTGCCGGGAACGGCCGGGCCACTGGCAACGGTCAGCCGGCGTACCGCTACGTCGGCGTCGCCCCAGAGGCTGACCTGGTGGTCGTGAAATCGAAGCTTCTGCTCGAAAGTCAGATCCTCGATGGCGTCAATTACGTGTTCCAGAAGGCCGCCGCGCTCGGCAGAGATGCCGTGGTGTTGCTCGCCGTGGGCAACGAGCGCGGAGCCCACGATGGCTCCAGCTCGCTCGACGCCGGACTCTCGGCGCTTACCGGCCCCGGGAAGCTCGTGGTCGTCGCCGCGGGTAACTACGGCAATCAGCCCATCCACTCGCATGTGAATCTGGGAGCTGCTGGCTCGGCCACGATCACGTTCACGATCCCTGCCTATTCGGCGAGCCCCAATCCGGAGTATCTGGACATCGAGGGTTGGCACAACTCGACAGCTGCATTCAAGGCCAAGCTTACCAGTCCAACGGGACAGACCTCGAACTGGGTGAACCCCGGCGTCGAGTTCACCAACCTGACTTGTTCCGATGGCGCATTCAGGATTCAGAACGGCACCCTCACGAACTCGAAGGGGGCGAAGCAGCTACGGGTCTTCATCTGGGATTCGGATCCGACATTGCCGCCCAGGCCGGGGACCTGGACGCTCGAGGTGCAGCGGCAAAGCGGGACCACGAGCGGTGTCTTGGATGCGTGGATTTCGGACTGGGTGCTCGGATCCGGAGGTGTCGCACCCGCTTTCACGAGCCAAGTGGATTATGCCCGGACCGTCGCCAACGGGGCGACGGCCGACTCGGTGATCTCCGCGGGTGCATACACCACAAAAGTGCAATGGATCAACTCTTCGGGCTCCACGTCGAGTTTCTCGGATCACCCGGCGATGCAAACACTGGCGGTCTTTTCGGGTCAGGGGCCGCGCCGAGACGGCGTGCAGCGGCCGGACGTCGCGGCGCCCGGCCAAGGAGTGGCGGCTGCTCTTTCGGCTGCAGCGATTGCGATCAGCAACACGAAAAAGGTCCAGGACGGCGTGCACTGGGTGAACCGCGGGACGAGTGCCGCTGCCGCCCACGTGGCTGGTTCCCTGGCTCTCTTGCTGCAGGAGTCGCCGCGGCTAACCCCTTCCGCGGCGCGGATCCGGATCAAGCAGAGGGCGCGCAGCGACAGCTTCACGGGAACCGTGCCCAACGGTGCCTGGGGGGCGGGCAAGCTCGATCTGGTGATCTCGATCACGGGAGTCGGCCCCAGAGGGAACCCGCAGCTCGCCATGTCCGCGGCATTTCCCAATCCAGGTCGGGAGATGACGACGTTCGGTTTTGTTCTCCCGCCGGACCTCGGATCCGAGGAGAAGGTCCAATTGCGCATCATGGACGTAAGAGGTCGCGTGGTGACCACGCTCCGTGGGAATTCGATCGCGGGGCCGCAGCAACTCGTATGGAACGGTCGGGCGGCAAGCGGAGAGCCCGCACCGGCGGGCATCTACATCGCCCGGCTCGAGGCAGGTGCACGCAGCGCGATGCAGAAATTCGTCCGTTTGCCTGCCGGCTTCAGCTCATCGGGTCCTTGAGGGTACGATCCCCTCGGGACCTGCGTTCGGTTTCTCCTCGTCACACTCCGAAAAAGGGCGCCCCATCCAAGAATCGGATGGGGCGCCCTGTTTGACATCCTCGGATTCGCCCGGCACTACCTCAGCAGGGTCAAGCGCCGCTCATGGGTTTCGGTGCCGATACGAGCGCGGATGAAGTAGATTCCCTGGCTCATCTTCGTCCCGTCGTCGCTCCGCCCCTCCCAGCGCACGGTGTAGAACCCGGGAGCCTGCGTACCCGACACCAGTCGAGTCACGAGTTTGCCGGTGACGCTGTACACGCTCACATCCACGGCTTGGCTGCTGCCCTCCTGGACGAGGTAGCTGTAGCTCGTCGCGCCAGAGAACGGATTCGGGACGGCCCGATTGAGGAGCTTGAGACTCCCGACCTGCTGGACATCGGGCGTGGGCTCGGGCTCCGGGTCGGTCGTTTCCTTCGTCGGGCGGGGCGGAATACGAACCGGTGCACTTGGCGTCGCACTCAACCCTCCGAAGATGCTGAACGGCGTTTCGTGGATCTGCAGGTTCCCGCAATCCGTCCGCTGCAGCGGGAACGTGAACACCACTCCGGTCCTAGGTGAGGCGGGGTCCACATCCACGACCTGGATGAAGTATTCGTCCCGCGTGTCGCGTTCGCAGGACCCCTCGTTGTGATCGATCACGATTGCCGTGAACGTGCACGCGAACTCACGTGCTCCGGCCCCTTCACTGTACAGGCCGGTCCCTTCGAAGTCGGCGCGAGTGAGCTCACCATGCGGGCTGCAGGGCCCTGGCTCCACGATGCTGCAGTCCACTACGTGTGCGTCGTGGCTGTGGAAGTTGAACAGAATAGAATTGCCCGGAATTTGACGGACCACATGCTGCCACTCGTTGCCCGTGGGTCCGCCGGCGCTGTGCTCAGGGCTCGCGTTCCCTCCGAACGTGTGCTGCTTGCGACCCTTCTGGGCGCCAACTTCGTTGAGGCAACCACCGCCGGTCAGGCGACAGAGCCGCTCGCACTCCTGGCAGGTGACCTCGCAGGTCTGAGTCACCGGATCCGTTTCGCCACACGAGTTCTCCGCCACGGCCTCGATCTCGTAACTGGACAAACCGGGAGCGGTGCATGTCTCCTCCACCTCGCAGCTCCGGGAGGCGCCGGCCTGCACATTCTCGAACGTGCAGGTCTTGATCACCGTGGTGCCTTGCCGGATCGTGAGCGTGATGTCCTCGGCTTCCTGCGAGCAATTGCGCGCCGAGGCGCTGACGGTGTACGAGTTCCCGACACACACGGGTGCCGTCGGCACGTTGCACACCACCTGGTCCACACACGGATTGCCCCTGCAGATGACCGTACAGGAGGACGTCTCGGGGTCCGTCTGGCCGCACGTGGCATTCGCCGCCACCGCCTCGACCTCGAAGTCCATCGAGCCAGGGGCTGTGCAGGTCTGCTCGACCGGGCAGCTCCGAGATTCGCCCGCCGGCACGTCGGTAAACGTGCACGTCTCGATCACGGTGCCCTCATGCCGAATCGTGATCGTAATGTCTTCCGGTTCCGCGGAGCAGTTGTGGGCGGAACCGGTGACGTTGAACGTCGAGCCCACGCACACAGGTGTCGTGGGGACGTCGCATTGCACCTGATCCACGCACGGACCCGCCCTGCAAGTGACCGAACAGTTCGAGGTCACCGGGTCCGTCGCGCCACAGGTTTCCGTCGCGGCGACCGCCTCGATCTGGTAGTTCATCGTGCCTGGGGCCGAGCAGGTGTCGTCGACCTCACAGCTCCTGGACTCACCCGCCGGCACGTCGTTGAACGTGCACGTCTCGAGCACGGTGGCGTCATGCCGAATGGTGATCGTGATGTCCTCCGGCTCGGTCGAACAGTTGTGAGCTGAACCGGTGACGGTGAACGTTGCACCCACGCACTGGGGCGTCGTGGGGACGTCACATTGCACCTGATCCACGCACGGATTGTCCTTGCAGGTGACCGAACAATTCGAGGTCACCGGGTCCGTCGTTCCGCAGGTGGCATTCTCGGCGACGGCCTCGATTTGATAGTTCATCGTGCCTGGGGCCGAGCAGGTGTCGTCGACCTCACAGCTCCTGGACTCACCAGCCGGCACGTCGTTGAACGTGCACGTCTCGAGCACGGTGGCGCCATGCCGAATCGTGATCGTGATGTCCTCGGGATCCTGCGAGCAGTTGCGGGCGGATCCCGTCACGGTGAACGTCTGGCCCACGCAAACTGGAGTTGTGGGCAGGTCGCACATCACCTGATCTACACACGGGTTGTCCCTGCAGGTGAGAGTGAAGATGTCGGAGTCGCTGACGTCGTCGACGTCCGCCGGGCAGCCCTCTCCGGGATCGAAACGCCCGGTCACGCTGGCTTCGTCGTCGACCAGCCCGAAGCAGTCGGCGGGAGCGGTCGCATCGAAGCTCACCGTCTTCGTCTCTCCCACCTTGATCGCGAGGTCGTTGAAGGTGAGCGTTTGCCCGACCGGAGGCAGATCCGGGGTGAAATCGCCGGTGACCGCATTGGCGAAGGTGAACCCGGGCGGCATGATGTCTTGCAGGGTGACTGAGAGATCCCCGCAGCCGGTGTTCTCGACCGTGATGGTGAAAGTAGTCGTCTGCCCGGGGCAGAGCGTGGCGGGACTGGCGGTCTTTTCAACGTCGATGTTCAGGTCCGGTGGCGGCGTCGTTGCCGGGTCCGACCCATCTTCTCCGAGTCTGTCCGGGTCCGAGTCAACCTCGGTGGACAACTCCCAGATGGCGGGAAGGGTGAGGCCGGTGACTCTGACCTCGAGATCGTGCCCGCCTGGGGTGCCTTCGACGTATTTCCCCGTACCGGCTGCGCCCGGAACTGCGAGGTCCGTGAGGAAATCATGGATGGCGACGGTCACGTCCCCAACTGGCACGCCACCGCTCGCCGTAATCACGAACTCCGGAGTATTGTCGCAATTCGTGTCGATGAACCATTTGTACGACTCGCCGATCGCTGCGCTGATCCCGGGGACGTCCGTGATGGTCGTGGCGGGGGAACAGGGTCCCACAGCGCCGTGGTTCAGGTCGCCATCCGAGTCCCCGATCGATCCGGCGACACGGAATCCCAGGAAAAGGTCACCGGTCGCCTTCTCGTAAGCCGCAACGGCTCGCGTGAGGTCGAATCCATTCGGAAAGTATTGCGTGCACGATGTCCCGGTAGGCTGAAAGCCGTTACAGGGGATGCGCGAGCCGTCGGAACAGATGTCCCCTGCTAGATCTGCCACATTGACGGCGGTTCCCAGGCACCCCCTCGGGGACGCGACGACGTCGGTCGCGAACTGGAGGAGATCGTCGATGTTTCCATCGATTGTAGGGGGCGTAGCCGCCAGAGCAGGAACGGCGGCGACCAGACCCAGGAAGACGATGCCCAGGCCCGCGCAGAACCCGGTGATTGGGGAGAAGCCTTGCGCACCGCCCGCGAGCACCTTGCGCGCAACAAACATGAAACACCTCGCCTCGTTGTGAATCGATACGAACGCCTCACGCTCCCCATTCCTTCCCTGCAAGAACCGCACAGCAATCTCTACTCAGCGCGTGGCGACTTCAGCCGATAGAATCGGTGATCTCCTGCCTTCACTTCCTCGAGAACGCCTCGCTGCGTCAGCTCCAGGAGCACCCGTGAGACACGCTCGACACCCACTCGGACCTGATGCCGGCGAACCCACCAGTCAGCAATCCCCTCGAGCGTGTCCATAGCCCGCGGGTGCTCGGCGAGGTACGCCAGCACGGCCCGACGAAGCTCCTCTTCGTTGAGATCGATGTAGCGCTTGGTCACTTTGCACTTACAAAGCAAAGGCGAGACCAACGGCCGATCGAGTTGCATGTGATTAGAGCAATGTGAGTTAAGTCATGCGGCCGAGACGCGCTGAAGCCTGCGGAGTGATGGAGCACCCGCCTCGGTCGCGTTGGCAGCGCCAGCGCGGCTTCGAGGCCAGTGCTACGTCTACGAGCGTGGGAGGAATCGCACCCGCTAGGCGCTGGGCTTCGCACCCGGCCGCGTCGATCCTGCGCCGCGGAAGTCAGCGGAGTGGAGCTGGTGCTTCTTCAACAGCTTGCCCAGCTCCCGCCGGTCCTTCCCGGCGGCGTGCGCGGCCTGGGTCACGTTGCCACCATGCGCCAACAGCAAGCGGGCGAGGTAGTCGCGTTCGAAACGGTTCACCACGTCGCGCTTGAGCTCCTTCAGGGGCTGCGCCGTCCCAGCAGCCGCTGCAGCCGACCGGCTCAGGTTCAGCCCGGGCAGACCCAGATCCGCCGGCGCGATCCACTGTCCGCGAGCGAGGTTGAGCCCCCGGACCATGGCGTTCTCGAGCTCCCGGACGTTCCCGGGCCAGCCGAACGACTCGAGTGCGGCCTCGGCGGCGGCGGTGAGCCGCCGCGGTTCCTGCCCGGTCAGCCCATGCTTCTCGAGGAAGTGATGCGCAAGGAGAAGAATGTCCTCAGGACGATCGCACAATCGGGGAAGATGGAGACTGATCACGCACAACCGGTAGTAGAGATCGGGACGGAAACGGCCCGCCATCATGAGTGTCTCGAGCGCGACGTTCGTGGCGGCTACGAACCGAACGTCCACGTGTTGAGAAGAACTCGAGCCGAGCGGTCTCAGGGTTTTGTCCTGCAGGACGCGGAGGAGCGCTACCTGGGCTCGTGGCGTGAGATTCTCCACCTCATCGAGGAATAGAGTTCCCCCTTCGGCTTGCGCCAAGAGCCCGGTACGATGCGACGTTGCGTCGGTGAAGGCACCGCGTGCGTGTCCGAAGAGCTCGTCCTCGAGCAAGGTGTCCTGGAGCGATCCGCAATTGACAGGGATGAACGGAAACGCGTCACGATGGCTCAAGTGATGGATCGCGCGCGCCACGAGCTCCTTGCCCGTCCCGGTCTCACCCGTGATCAGGACCGTGGCCTCCCCCCGCGCCACCAAAGGCAGCTGTTCCACGGTTTGCAAGAACAGCGGCGAGCGCCCCACCAGCTCATCCACGGCTTGCTTCTGGCGTAGCTGGCGGATAGCTCGATTCGTCTCCGTGTTCATATTGTCCAACCAGACCTTCCGCTCGTTTCCGTGTGGTTGCAAGCCGATCGGCTTCCGTCCCTCCCGCACAGGAGAACGCCAAACCAGGTCGAAGAGCACGCGGACACCGCCACTGTTGCAGGATGGAATGTCCGCGGCGGGCTCGCCGCCGAAGCGTTATGAAAGCAACACATGAGCACCTGGGATGGCGCGACCTCGAAGAACGGACTTGATACCAACTCCGGAAGGGCAAGATTCCGGACAATCACTGCGGACCGGCGCACAAAACTCCATGCTCTCCAAGGAACGGCCGGGGAGCCGATCGTTCACTCACGCGAGGCTTGAGAGCAGCACCTTGTTATCACGACACCCGCACTGGGTCAAGATCCACCCGCGGAGCGTTCCCGCGCCATGCTTCCGTAACCCAATCAAGTCGCTCAGAAGCCAAAGAATCTGCGGCGCCCGAGAGGTCGGCGGGTGCAGCCGCGGCGACGAACTTCGCTTCGGGCCACATATCTGCACGTGAGTGCGTTACTTACCCGAGGGTTTGCGAGGTGACATTTTTGCCGGCGAGCAGTCAGGAAGTGGTGGAGGACCCGCGTCGAGCGGAAGCCAGTGCGGGATCTCGTTCCAGACACCACGTCATCCGAGGGCTCTCGCATCCACCCCACAGAATTCCTCCGCAGACTGGCAGCACTCGTGCCCGCCCCCTATGTCAACCTCGTGCGAACCCGCGGCGTCTTCGCCGGCCGTTCACGCTGGCACGATCGTTTGCGCGAACCGCCGAGCAAGCGCACTGATGAAGCTCCGCGCAATCGCTGTTCGAGCCCGCTCCCACACCGGCAACTCCTCACCCCCAAGCAGCGTTTCGGCTGTCGGCGACCCGCAGCGATCGCCCCGACTCGCCCTCGACCGCGCATTCACCTCGACTTCCGCTACCAACATCGGGCAATCGTCCCCGCTTCGACTGCCCTCAACCGCTAGAACCGATCACAATCGTCACCAACAGGTTCCGCGAACCAACGCCAACGGCGTAAAATGCTCTTCGAAGTTTCAATGCGCTGAGGTGCGGCCAGAGCTGAACTTTTTTTCGACCACGTGTCGAATTCCAGTCCTGCCGTTCGTCGTTTTAGTGAAGGCTGGATAAGCAATCCGCCTGGAAGCTCATTTACAGGAGAAGACATGCCGCAATATCTGGTTACGGGACACCTCCCCAACAACTTCGACCCGTCCGCACAGAGCGAAGAGACGGTACGCAATATCAACATGCTCAACGACGAGTTAGAAGCCGCTGGTGCCAGGCTTGTCGCTGCCGGCCTCAGTGCACCCAGCCAGGCGAAGTCGCTGCGGGTGCAGCCCAGTGGCGAAGTGTTCATCACCGACGGCCCGTATCTGGAAGCCAAGGAGTACGTTGGCGGTTTTACGATACTGGAAGCCGCTGACATGGACGAGGCGCTGGCGTGGGCGCGCAAGTTTGTCATCGCCTGCCGGATGCCGATCGAGGTGCGCGAGATTCCATACAGCAACCTGGCGAATGGCACACCTCACCCATCGCGCCAGCGAAAGCCGTGAGCACGCCCACCGGGGGTGCGGACAGAAACTCCATGCGGAGTGTGTCGTTAGCGGGGCTGGTGCGCTGGCCGCAGCAGGTCGGTGATCGTCTTCACCGGGTTGAAGGTGGAGCCGGGGACTTCGACCAAGAGCGTGTTCCAATCGGACATGCCGCCGTTCCACAAACCCGGGTGTTCGAGGGCCCGCAGCTTGCGCCCGGCGCTCGTCTTGTCGCTGATGAACACGGCTCCGAGATCCACATGGTCGCGCAGTGCGAACGGCCGGTTCGATGCATCGCGCAGGCTGCAGACGAGATCCACCGGGCTGAAATGCGTCATCGTGGCGAAAATGCGCTGTTGGTCCGAGGATTCGGGGTCGATCTCGGCGCGTTCGACGATCTGCACGGTCGTTTCACCGTCGCCGCCACGGACCCAGAACGGTCCGCCCCCCGGTTCGCCGGTGTTGCGCACCATGCCGCACACACGCAGCGGTCGCTGCAAGTGCCGGAGCAACCATTGCTGTTGCTGCTGCGGCGGCGCGGTAGCAATCGCCTCGGGGATGGAGAGCATGAGCTCGTCGCGGGCGAAGCGCAGCGCGGCGTCGAGAGCGCGGCCACCTACCGCGCCCGTTCTCAGGCGCGCGGCGTGGGCGGACAAGCGCTGCTCCAGCAGACACAACGCGCCGCCGAGGAGCTTCTTCCAGCGCACGGTCTCGTCCAACTGTTCTTCCGTCGCGACGTTGTCGATGTTTTTGATCGTCACCAGATCGGCGCCGAGATCGGAAAGGTTCTCGATCAATGCGCCGTGGCCGCCAGGGCGCAGCAGCAGCTCGCCGTTGGCGCTGCGGAACGGCCGGTTGTCGGCATCGACGGCGATGGTGTCGGTGGACGGCTTTTGCGACGAGAAGCCGATGTCGAACTGCACACCGAGCCGCGGTTCCAAGGCCGGCACCACGGAGGCGACCAGCGCAGTGAAACGGGCCCGGGCCTCGAACGCCACGGTGAAATGCATCCGACAGCGGCCCGTGCGATCGGGGATGCTGTGCGCGGCTTCGATCAGCTGCTCTTCGAGCGCGGTCCGCGCGCCTTGCGGGTGACGATGGAAGGGAAGCAGCGCCTTGGGAAGGTTGGCGAAGTCGAGACCGCTGTTCGTGAGCAGGTGGACCAGCACCGGTCGGAAATCACCGCCGGCGACCAACGCCCGTAGATCCTGTCCAGCAGCGGTCATCGAGCGCTGCAGGACCTCGTAGAACGCGAATCGCTCGAGCGCGGCGAAGAAGCGCAACACGTGCGCCGCAGTGTCGTCCTGCCGCTCGGCCAGGTCCTCGCGCCGCAGCGAGTCGCCGCTGTGTAGAACTTCAAGCAAGGTCGCGAACATCCGGCTCGCCGCGCCAGACGCCGGCACGAACTTGAGCCATCGGCCGGCTTCGCGCGCCGTTTCGTAGGCTTCGAGGCAAGCCGTTTGCTCGGCGGCCTCGAGGCGGCGGATCCCGTCTCCGAGCGTGCACGGTCGGTCGAGCAGCAATGGCCGCGCCGGGCGTTCGAACAGGCGCAGCTGCCGTTCCGCTTCCTCGCGCGAGATCCCGTGACGCTGGAGTACCTCGAGGTCCTGGGGTGTCCAGTCGAACGCGGTCTGCATCGCCGGCCTCCGTGTGTCCGCTAGCCATGCAAGCGCGGACCGTGGCGAGTATCCTCGTCGGCGACGCCGATGGCAACGGCGGCCTCGGGTCACCGGGGCGGCGCTTGCAGGCGCGCGGCGGCTCGCCTACCATGCGGCGTTTCCTCGGAGACACCATGCAACTCGGCTTCGTCATCGATCACTCGCGCTGCATCGGCTGTCACGCCTGCACCGTGGCCTGCAAGGCCGAAAATGACGTGCCGGTCGGCAGCTTCCGCACCTGGGTCAAGTACACGGAGACAGGCGCGTTTCCGGCGGTGAAGCGCCATTTCGCGGTGCTTCGCTGCAACCAATGTACCGACGCCCCGTGCATCACCATCTGTCCAGTGTCGGCGCTGTCCAAACGCGAGGATGGCATCGTCGACGTCGACCCGAAGGTGTGCATCGGTTGCAAGGGCTGCATGCAAGGCTGTCCGTACGATGCGCTGTACATCCACGAGGGCACGGGCACGGCGCAGAAGTGTCACTTCTGCGCGCACCGGGTCGAGCGCGGCCTGGCGCCCGCGTGCGTCATCGTGTGTCCGACCGAAGCCATCATCCCCGGCGATTTCCACGATCCCAATAGCCGTGTGTCGCGTCTGCGGCGCGAAGGCGATCTCGTGGCACGCAAGACAGAAGCCGGCACCGGGCCCAACGTGTTCTACAAAGAAGTGGATGCGTCCGGCATCGATCCGCTGGTGACGAACACGTCGGGTGGTTTTCTGTGGGCGAACCAGATGCCGGGAGTGCAGCTGGATGCGCAGACGTTCGAAGCGCTCGAACGCCGCGCCGGCGCCCGCACTGTCTACGACGTCGCACATGCGCCACTTTGGGGCGGCAAGGTGGCGAGCTATCTGTTCACCAAGTCGATCGCAGCCGGAGTCGTCCTCGCCGGCGCCTTCGTCCTCCCGGGCGTCTGGCGTGAAGGTGGCGCGGGCACGGCCTGGGTGCCGGGGCTAGCGCTGTTGTTCCTCTTGCTCACCAACGGTTTGCTGGTCGCGGACCTGAAACGGCCCGAGCGCTTTCTTCTCATTCTACGCCGGCCGAATTGGAGCTCGTGGATCGCGCGCGGCGCCGTGATTCTGGTCGCCTATGCCCTGGTGCTCTCCATCTGGCTCGTGCTCGCATGGATGGGGCACGCAACGCGCTCGGGACCGGTGTGGTTGGCCCTCGCGAGCGGGCTCGCCATTCTTTGCGCCGGTTACACCGGTTGGCTCTTCGGCCAGGCGCGCGGGCGCGTGCTGTGGATGAAGCGCGGTCTGTGGATGCATTTGGTCGCACAGGCGCTGGTCGCGGGAGCGGCGCTCCTCATCTTGATGGCGCCGTTCATCGGACTCGGTCTCGAATCGCTGGGCGTGCTGCGCCGCGCGCAGCTCGTGGGGCTGATGTTGCACCTCGGGTTCATGCTCGTCGAGGCGAGGCTCGCGCCACGGCGTCGCGAAGAGGAGTACGCTCGCGTGGTGCGCCTCGTGTCGCACGGACCATTCGCGCGCCGGCATTGGGTCGTGGGTGTCGGGCTCGGTACGATCGCCGCCATTGGGCTCTCGCTCTTCTTCGTGCCACCGACACTGCTTTGGGCGGCGTCGATTCTGGCACTCGTCGGCTTGTACGTCGAAGAAGACATCCTGGTGCGCGCTGGACAGGCGTTGCCGATCAGCTGAAACGGGAGAGATTCGATGCCGGACCACGATCAGGGCGCGCCTCGGAGTGAACCGAGCCCGGAGTCGCCGCGCCGCGGCCCCTGGGAGCTCGAGGTCGCCCCACCTCCGGAACAGTGGGACGACTGGGTGGAGCTCGACGCGTCGGCGTGGCCGGAGCGGCGCGAACGCCATCTCCAGTGCATCCCCACCATCTGCTTCAACTGCGAATCTGCTTGCGGGCTGCTCGCCTGTGTCGACAAGTCGGACGGCAGCTTGGTGCGCTTCGAGGGCAACCCGGTGCATCCGGGAAGCCGCGGCCGCACCTGCGCCAAGGGCCCGGCGACGCTCAACCAGATCCGCGACCCCGAGCGCATCCTCTATCCGCTCAAACGCACGGGGCCGCGCGGCTCGGGGCAATTCGAACGCACGACGTGGCAGGAAGCATTGCAGGACATCGGTGCGCGCATCCGCGCCGCATTCGATGCCGGCCGCCACGATGGCGTCATGTATCACGTCGGGCGACCCGGCGACGACCATTTCGTCAATCGCATGCTGCAGGCTTGGGGAACGGATGGTCACAATAGCCATACGAATGTGTGCAGCGCCTCGGCGCGACTCGGCTACGCCTTGTGGATGGGTGCCGATCGGCCGTCGCCGAGCTACGATGGCACGCGCTTCATGCTGTTGCTGTCTTCGCATCTCGAAACCGGTCACTATTTCAATCCACATGCCCAGCGCATCATGGACGCCAAGCAGGCCGGCGCCAGGCTCGCCGTCGTCGACACCCGCCTGAGCAACACGGCGTCGCATGCGGACCTGTGGATCAGCCCGTGGCCCGGATCGGAGGCGGCGCTGCTCCTCGGCGTGGCGCACGAACTGTTGCGCCGCGGCGATTGGAATCGCGATTTCGTCCGCCGCTGGGTGAACTGGCAGGAGACCTTGGCGGTGTGCGAGCCGGGCGGAAAAGGTGACTTCGAGCGCTTCGCCGCATGGCTGCAAGCTCAATACGCAGAGTACACCCCCGCATTCGTCGCCACCGAATGTCGCATCCCTGCCGACACCGTGACGAGGCTCGCCGACGAGATCGCAGCCGCCGGCACGCGCTTCACCAGCCATCTGTGGCGGAACACCGCGAGCGGCAATCTGGGTGGCTGGCAGGTGGCGCGCGCGTTGTTCTTGTTGCACGTGTTGAGCGGCAGCGTCGGCACGCCGGGCGGCTTGAACCCCAACGTCTGGGACAAGTTCGTGCCCAAGCCGAGCCTCGATCCACCCGCCACCGGGCGCTGGAACGAGCTCATCTGGCCGCGTCAGTATCCGCTCAGCCACTACGAGATGAGCTTCTTGCTCCCCCACTTGTTGCGCGAACAAGACAGGAAGCTCGAGGTCTATTTCACACGGGTCTACAACCCGGTGTGGACGAATCCGGATGGTTGTTCCTGGATCGAGATGCTGGAGGACGAAGCGCGCGTCGGTTGTCACGTGGCGCTCACGCCCACGTGGTCGGAAACGGCGCAGTGGGCGGACTACGTGCTGCCCACCGGGCATGCATCCGAACGTCACGATCTCATGAGCCAGGAAACGCACGCTGGCACCTGGATCGGCTTCCGCCAACCGGTCGAGCGCGAACGCCGGCGCCGCAACGGCGAGACGGTCTCCACGACGCTCGGCACCAATCCGGGAGAAGTGTGGGAGGAAGCGGAGTTCTGGATCGCGCTCACGCGCGAGATCGATCCCGATGGCAGCCGCGGCATCATGCGCTACTTCGAATCGAAGACGCACCCGGGCCAGCCGGTGACATTGGACGAATACTACGCCGACATCTTCGACCATGCGGTGCCGGGATTGCCCGCCGCCGCCGCGGCGCACGGCCTGTCGGCGCTCGAGTACATGCGCCGCTTCGGTGCATTCGCGGTGCCGTACGCCGGGCAGGAACGTTACGAGAAGATCGTGGCAGGGGCCGGCGCCACAGCCGCCGCCGCGAGCAGCGCGCCCACTCCCGTGTCGGGCGTCGAGCAAGAGGACGGCACACGGCGCACCGGATTCAAGACACCGAGCGGCAAGCTGGAGCTGTATTCGCCGACGCTCTCGGCCTGGGGCTTCGCCGAGCACGCGCTCCCGGCCTACGTACGGTCGCACGTGCACTGGCGCAATCTCGGCGACGGCGAAATGACCTTGCTTCCGACCTTCCGCCTGCCGACGCTCGTGCACACCCGAACCGGGAATGCCAAGTGGCTGCAGGAGATCTCGCACACCAATCCCCTGTGGGTGAACCCACATGACGCCGAGCGCCTGGGGCTCGTGAACGGCGAGCTCGCGCGCGTCAATACTCGCATCGGCTATTTCGTCCCGCGTGTGTGGGTGACCGAAGGCATCCATCCGGGAGTGGTGGCCTGCTCGCACCATGTGGGACGCTGGCGCATGCACCGAGACATCGGCGGCGCCAAACAATCGACGGCGCTCGTCAGCATCGAGCGCCAGGACGGCAAGTTCCTGTTGCGGCAGAAGCAGGGTGTCGGTCCGTTCTCGAGCTCCGATCCCGACACTTCGCGAATCTGGTGGCAAGAAGCCGGCGTCAACCAGAACCTGACGTTCCCGGTGCAGCCCGATCCAGTGAGCGGTATGCATTGCTGGCATCAGAAAGTGCGGGTCGAACCGGCCGGACCCGACGATCGCTTCGGTGACATTTCAGTCGACACGCATGCCTCACGCGCGGTGTTCCACGAATGGCTGGCGCTCGCCCGCCCGGCGCCAGGTCCCGAGGGCCTGCGCCGGCCGCTCTGGCTCAACCGGCCGCTGCGCCCGAAGCCCGAGGCATATCGCTTGTAGGGAAGCTCAGCCCTGCTGCATCGCCGAGTCTCTGCTCGGGCGGCGCGTGGCCGCCACGATCGCTTGGTCGGCGCTCCAGAAAAAATTGTCCGCGCCGATGGCGGTGACCACGCCACCGCGCTCGAGCATGCTGCGCACGTTGGGGTGAACGCCGGCGAGCATGAGCGTGCCTCCCTGGTGCGCCAGTCGCTCGTGCAAGGCGAGCAGAGCCTGCAGTCCCGAGGTGTCGACGAGGGGCACGCCGCGCAGCGACAGCACCAGGATCTGGATGCCGTGCAGACGGGCGAATGCCTCGTGGAAATGCCCGGTCGCGGCGAAGAACAGCGGCCCAGTCAGATAGGCCACACGCACGTGATCGCCCGCACCCTTGATCTCGATCCCACGCGCGAGCAGCTTGTCGTAATCGATCGATTCCAGGGTGACGGAAAGGTTGGAGATCTGGCTCAGGAACAACGCGCCGGAAATGAAAGCGCCGATGGCGATGGCCTGTGTGAGGTCGAGCACGATCGTCGCCACCATGGTGATGCCGAACGTCAGCATCGCCGACTTCAAGCGGTGGCCGAAGATGTAGCGGATCGCTTCCCATTCGTTCATGCGCCAGGCGGTGACGAAGAGCACCGCTGCCAGCGAAGCCAGCGGAATGCGCGACATGAGCGGTGCGAGGGTGAGCATCGAGGCGAGAAGCACCAACGCATGCACGATGCTGGCCACGCGCGTTCGACCGCCCGACTTGATGTTGACGCTCGTGCGCGCGATCGCGGCCGTGGCGGGAACCCCACCACAGAAAGGGATGAGCGCATTCCCCACCCCCTGGGCGATGAGCTCCTGATTGGCGGCGAGACGGACGCCGGTCATGTTGCTGGCCACCGCTCCGCAGAGCAGACTTTCCACCGCACCGAGCGCCGTGATCGTGAGCGTCGGCAACAGGAATTGCTTCAAATCAGGCCAGGGAATCGCGGCGAACGCGAGGCGCTCGGGAAGAACCGGCGTGTGTGGAATCTGCCCGATGGTGCCGACGGGCCATCGCGTGATCGCGACCAACACCGTGGCGAGGAAGAGGCCGAGCAGCGAGGCCGGGAAACGCGCCGCCCAGCGCTTGGGCCAAAGGAGCATGGTCGCAGTCACGAGCGCGGCGATGGCGATCGCATGCGGGTCGGGCGTGGCGCCATCGCGGAAGTAGCCGAGGAGTTTCTGCGCCGCGGTGTGCGCGCCCGCGGTCTCGGCGCCCAAGAGGTTGTCGATCTGGCCGATGGCGATGATGAGTGCGATGCCCGAGGTGAAGCCGGTGATGACCGGCGAAGGCACGAAGGCGATGAAGCGCCCCAAGCGCAGGAAACCGATCACGGTGAGCAGGAGGCCCGAGAACAAGCCGGCGATCCAGATGCCGGGCAAGCCGTATTCATGCGCGAGAACGACGAGCACGGCGCTCATGGCGCCGGTGGGACCGGAGATCTGATGCGGCGCACCGGAGAGGCCGCCGATCACGACGCCGGCGACGATCGCGGTGACCAACCCTGCAGCTGCCGTGGCACCGGAAGCGACGCCGAACGCGAGCGCGAGCGGCAGAGCGACCGCCGCCACCGTGATCCCCGCGAGCGCGTCCTGACGCAACGTGCCCAACCCGTAACCGCTGAACTCGTGGCGCAGGATCTCGGGCAGCTTGCGAACCGGCATCTCCACCACCCAGGCGCTAGAAAACGCACCAAAGGGCAAAAGCGCTTGGCATGGAATCATCGATCGTGTGCGGGAGTCAATCCATGAGTCGCGCGGGCCGGACGGCCGATGCCACGAGAAGACCGGAGGCCAGCGCGATGGCAGTCAGCAGCACACGCACGAAAATCTCGAGACCTGAATCCACCTGCAGGTCGACGAGCGCGGTCGTGCCGCGAAATGCGACGCTGCCGGGCACGAGAAGCAAGAGCCCGGGCACGCGCACGACCGGAGTCGGACGGCGGAGCAGATTCCCATAGAGCGTGCCCGCGGCGCCGACGACAAAGGCGCCGACGAAAGCACCGAGCTCGGGCCCGAGCGCGCGCGCGCCGAGCTGCACGCCGGTGAAGCCGAGAACGCAAGTGAGCAGGATCCACGGGGTGTCGCGGGCTTCGGCTTGCAGCAAGACCGTGAATGCGAGCGGAGCTGCGATCAAGGCCAGTAGCAGGGTCCACGCTGGGAGCGCCGTCGACAGCGCGTCGGTCGGCGGGCCGAGGAACCCGCTCGTGGTCTTGACCCCGATCGCGACCCCGATCCCCAAGATGCCGAGCGTCACCATCGCGCCCGAGAGCCGCGCCGTTCCAGCCACCAAATGCCGGTTGGCGAGCTCGGTGATGGCGACGGTGAGCGTCAAGCCCGGCACCAAAATGATGATTCCGGCAACGGTTGTGAGGTAATGCTGCACGGGACCGACGGCGTGATCGAGCGCCACGGCCGCCGCCGAAACGAGCGCCGCCGCGAGCGCCGGGAACAAGTGCCCGATTCCCTTGGCAGGATGGAGCAGCACCGCGAGCACGCGAACTAGGGCGCCGAGGACCGCCGCAGCCAGAACTTCGCGCCCGCCGCCTCCCAAGAATCGCGCCGCGGCCGCCGAAGAAAGGCCGAAGGCCGCGGTGGTGAGCCACCATCCATAACGTGCCGGCGCGGCGGCGATGGCATCGAGACGCGCGGTGGCCTCGGCCGGCGCGAGTTGCCCCTGATAGACCGCACGGCCCACGGCAAGCGTGCGCGCGAGGCGTCCGAGATCGTTGTCACCGGGTTCCACACGCAGCAGGTGCAAGCGTTGATCCGCCAAGGTGCCGAAGCTGAACATGATCGATGTCGGGGTGGCGAGCGACTGCGCCGAGACGCCGAGGCGGCGGGACAGCACCTCGAGGGCGTTCTCGACCTGGTGCGCCGCCGAGCCATAGGCATGCAGGGCGTGGGCGAAGCGCACCAAGAATCCGGTCTCCGCGGTCGGTGGAGTGCTCACGTCGGCACGGTAGCACGTCAGATAGGCTTCCCATTCCGATTCCGGACGTGGATAATGGGGCGCATGAAAACTTCACACGGTTCCCATCGAGTCTCGCGGTTCCTCCAGGTGATCGCACTCGCATCGTTCATGCTTCATGGAGCGGTGCCAGCCACCGCGAACCCACAGGGAGAAAAGACCTTGCCCGCACCCGAAGATGTAGGGGCAGCGCCCGAGTCGGCCAAGACGACTGCATCGGGCCTCGCATACCGCGTGCTCAAGCCGGGAACCGGCAAGGCGCATCCCGCGGCTAGCGATCTGGTCAAGGTGCACTACAGCGGCTGGACCACGGACGGGAAGATGTTCGACAGCTCGGTCGCGCGCGGCGAGCCGGCGAGCTTTCCCCTGAACAAGGTCATCGCCGGCTGGACCGAGGGTGTGCAACTCATGGTCGAAGGCGAGAAAACACGCTTCTGGATCCCCGAGGAGCTGGCCTACAAGGGTCAGGCCGGCGCGCCGCGCGGCATGCTCGTGTTCGACGTCGAGCTGCTCGACATCGCCGAAGCGCCGAAGACACCGCCAGATGTCGCGGCTCCGGCCAAAGGTTGCAAGCGCGCGACCTCGGGACTGGCGTACATAGTCCTGAAACCGGGGAAGGGAACGCGGCATCCTGGGCGCACGAGCCAGGTCACGGTGCATTACTCCGGCTGGACGACGGATGGCAGGATGTTCGACAGCTCGATCACGCGCGGCAAGCCGGCGACGTTCGCACTCGATCGCGTGATTCCCGGTTGGACCGAAGGGGTCCAGCTCATGGTGGAAGGCGAGAAAACTCGCTTCTGGATTCCGGAGGAGCTGGCCTACAAGGGAATGCAGGGAAAGCCCCAGGGGATGCTGGTGTTCGACGTCGAGCTGATCTCGATCGCTCCTTGAAGCAGAAACGAAGCGCATGAACGAACAGGATGGGCAGTCCGGGCCCGTGGATGCGGCGCCGCCGTCGCCCGGGACGCTGGCGGAAGTCGGGATCGACGATCTCCCCGAATACCTGCAGAAGGCGGCGCGCGGCGTCGGTTGGACGTCGCTCATGCCGGTGCAAGCGAAGACCATTCCGTACGTCCTCGCCGGGCGCGACCTCATGGTGCAGTCGCGCACCGGCAGCGGCAAGACCGGTGCGTTCTTGCTACCGCTCATCCAGCGCATCGACGTCGAGCAATCGGTGACGCAGGTCCTGGTCCTGGTGCCGACGCGCGAGCTGGCGCGTCAGGTGCTGGGCGAGGCCGAGGCGCTCACACGCGGATCGCGCTTGCGCTCGGTGGCGCTCTACGGCGGCGTCGGCTACGGACCGCAGCTCATGGCGCTGCGCGAAGGCGTGCACCTGGTGGTGGCGACGCCCGGTCGCATCCTGGACCACCTGATGCGCCAGTCGCTGTCCTTGCAGCGCCTGCGCTACCTCGTCTTCGACGAGGCCGACCGCATGCTGTCGGTGGGGTTCTATCCCGACATCCTGGCCTTGCTGCGCTACATCCCACGCGACCGCAACACCTTCATGTTCTCGGCCACGTATCCGCCGGGTGTGCGCGACCTATCGCGGCAGTTCCTGCGCCAGCCGGAAACGCTGAGCCTGAGCCACGGCAGCGAGCACATCGTCGACATGGAGCACATCTACTACGAAGTGCCCACGATGGCGAAGGATCGCGCGCTCGTGCGCATCATCGAGATCGAGAATCCCGAGTCGGCGATCATCTTCGCCAACACGCGCGCGACGACGAACTATATCAGCGTGGTGCTGCAACGTTTCGGCTACGACGCAGATCAGCTGAGCTCGGATCTGTCACAGAAGGCACGCGAGACTGTGCTGCAGCGCGTTTACGACAAGCAGCTGCGCTTCTTGGTGGCCACCGACATCGCCGCCCGCGGCATCGACATCGAGGGGCTGTCGCACGTCGTGCTGTACGAATTCCCCGAAGATCCGGAAGCCTACATCCACCGCACCGGCCGCACCGGCCGCGCCGGGGCGAGCGGCGAGGCCATCGCGCTCGTGGATCCATTGGAGAAGCTGCGTCTCAACGCCGTCGTGCGGCAGTACGGCGTCGACATGGAGAAGCGCGAGCTGCCGACCGACGCCGACGTGGAAGCCGTGGTGTCCGAACGTGTGACCGCGCTGCTCGAAGCGCGCTTGCGCGACCTCGACCGGCTGGTGCTCGAACGCATGCAGCGCATGCTGCCGCTAGCGCGCGGCCTGGGTGAGAACGACGACGAGCGCGCCATCATCGCCATGCTCCTCGACGACTACTATCAGAAGGTGCTGCACGCGCCGCTCATCCCGCCGCCGCCGCGCCGCCGGCCGGCAGAGCCAGCCTCGTTCGAGGCGTCTCCCCAGCAAGCGCCGCGTCGCGGCCGCCGCGGCGGTCGCCGCCGCTGACGGCGATTGGGCATTCATTTCGGCCTGGTTCCGACGCCGAAGTGGCGTTCCTCTCGACGGGATCTCGCGCTGTTCCTGCATCGCATGCTGCCTCAGAGGAACAAGGACTGTTCCTCTGCGGTCGGGATGCGGCATTGCGAGCGCTGTCCGAACCAGCGGAACCGATTCTTTGCGACGAGGCGATATCCCCAATCCCGCAGGGGACGAGGGATCAGCCAGAACACTGCGAGCAGCGGCCAGGGCCAGGGGAGCCGCGTCGCGATTCTCAGGACGGCGGTCGATTCGGTCGAATGGCGATCCCCTTCGATCAAGACGATGCTTTCCGTCGGGTTCCTGGCGTATCCGAGCTGCTGCAAGCGAAGTTGCGCCACGGGTGACTGCAGGGAGGCGAAGCGGAACACACGTTCGCGATCGTGCCGAATGACGACATCCACGCTGCGATTGCAGAGATTGCAGACGCCATCGAAGAGAATGATGGAAGGTGGCATCATGACTCGAATCCGCGGGGCGACACCATGTGGTGCAGCTCGGTAACCATAGCACGAATGGGGAGCGCGGACTGCGCATGGTGAAATCGCGGCACATCGCCGCCGTGGTGCGGCGCATCCCGCGCGGGCGCGTGGCGACCTACGGACAGGTCGCGGCTCTCGCCGGACTGCCGGGTCACGCACGGCTCGTGGGCTACACCTTGCACGCGCTGCCGGACAATTCGCCAGTCCCGTGGCATCGGGTGATCAACACGCGCGGCGAGGTGAGCCCGCGCGGCGAACGCGGCGCCGAGTTGCTGCAACGCGCGCTCCTCGAGGGCGAAGGCGTGGTGTTCGATGCGCGCGGGCGCGTGGCGTTGGATCGCTTCGCGTGGCGCGGTCGAACCCTGGCGGTGAAGCCGCGTGCGGCCCCGAGGCGGCGAGCGGCGGCGAGCCGGCGCCGGGCATCCCCGGCACCGAAGCGCCGCTGAACATCACAACTTCTTCTTGCTCTTGCCCTTCGTCCACTCGTCGAGCCAAGCGAGCACGGTGTCGTGCCAGAGAATGCTGTTGTGCGGTTTCAGCACCCAGTGATTCTCGTCGGGGAAGTGCAGGAACTTGGACGGGATGCCTCTTCGCTGCGCCGCGGTGAACGTCGCCATGCCTTCGGTTTCGACGACTCGATAGTCCTTACCGCCGTGGATGACGAGAATCGGCGTCTGCCACTGTTGCACGAGCGCCAGCGGATTGTGCTTCTCGTAGCTCGCTGGATTCTCCCAAGGCGTGCCGAGGTGATCCCACTCGGGGAACCACAGCTCCTCGGTCATGAAATAGGCCCCGCGTTCGTCCAAATTGCCGTCGTGGCTCACCAGACAACGGAAGCGATCGGGCCAGGCGCCGGCGATCCAGTTGATCATGAAGCCGCCGTACGAAGCACCGAGCGCCGCGACCTTGTCGCCGTCCAGGAACGAATACTTTTGCAGCGCCGCGGCCAGCCCCTTCTGCAAATCCTCGAGCGGCTTGCCACCCCAGTCGCCGCGAATGGCGTCGCAGAAGGCTTGCCCGTAACCGGTCGAACCGTGGAAATCGACCATGATCGCGGCGTAGCCGGCGCCCGCGTAGGCTTGCGGATTCCAGCGATAGTGGAAGTCGTTCGCCATCGAGCCCTGCGGTCCGCCGTGGATGAGGAACGCCACCGGATATTTCTTCTTGGCGTCGAAATCCACCGGCTTGACCAAGTAGGCATGGACGGTCTCGCCGTTCGCACCTTCGAAGGTGAATTGCTCGGGTGCGCCCATGCGCACGGCGGCCAGGCGGTCGTGATTCATGTCGGTGAGGCGCAGCGGTGTGCCGCCACGTGCCGAGATCGCGTGCAGCTCCACGGGTGACTGCAAATGATCCAGGCCGTAGACGATGCGATCACCGGCCGTCTGTGGCGAACGCACCGTGCCCTGCTCGACGAGGGTGCGCACGGCGCCCGTGGTCGCGTCGAGAGCGAAAAGCGGTTCCTGTCCCAGATGTTCGGCGGAGACGAAGAGCTCTCGACCATCCGCCGACCACACGAAGGAACCGATCGAGCGATCCCAGCTTTCGGCAAGCACGCGCTCGCTGCCGTCCACGCCCGTGCGCAGCATCAGACGCAAACGATCGGCTTCGTAACCCGGGCGTGCCATGGCGAGATAGGCCAAGGTCTTGCCGTCGGGCGAGAACAGCGGCGTCGTGTCGGTGGCCAGGTTGGTGGTGAGCTTGCGCGGTGGGGAATTGCCGTCGACGGACGCCAGCCAGAGATCGTAGTTCGTCGACCACGCTTCCTCGCGCCCGGCGTCCTTGGCAGTGAACACGATCCCGCGCCCATCGGGTGTGAAGACGAACTCTTCGTCGCCGCCGAAGGGCCTGGACGGTGCATGGGCATCCATCTTCTTCATCACGTCCACAGGCTTGCCGCTGCCCCGGCTCGGGACGACGAACAGGTGCGAGCGGCGACCATCGCTCCAGGTGTCCCAATGGCGGAAGAGCAGGTTGTCGTACAAGCGCCCGGACGCCTGGCTTTTTTCCTGAGCCGCCAGTCGTTCCTGCGTGCATTCCAAATCCGAGCAATCGACGAAGACTTCGAGGCTCACGGCCAGGAGTGCGCCGTCACGCGACAGCGCGAAGCCGCCGACGTCGAGCGGCAGCTTCGTCACCGGCTGCGCTTCGCCGCCGTCGAGGGCAAGCGACCACACCTGCGACGAGCCGGAACGTGAAGACAAGAAGCACAACGATTTGCCGTCCGGCATCCAGCGCGGACTGGTGTCGGAGGCTTCGTGCGACGTGAGCCGCCGGAGTCCAGTCCCATCCACACCTACGAGCCAGAGATCGCTGCGCCGGCGGTTGGCGCCGAGATCCAAGGCGCTGACGCTGAACGCGACCCAGCGACCATCGGGAGAGACCCGAGGGTCGGAGATGCGGTCGAACGCCACCAGATCACGCACGCCGAATGGATGCGATTCCGATTTGTCGGCCGCGAGCGCGACCTGCTGCACGAGTCCCAGCGCGAGTGTGGCCATCACCGGACCCAGGAAGTCACGTGAGACGAATGATCGAAGAGTTCTGAAACGCATGCTCTCTCCATGTCTTCGTGTGGCCGCCTTCCGGCGCACACGCGGGGGTCGTGGTTGGGGGCCATCCTTCGGGCCTGTGCCCAGGTGCTGGGAACGAGGCGCATCCTAGCGACAATCCGGGTGCGAACGCCATGGGGGGACAAGGTCTCGAATCGGTGCGAGTTGTTGCCGAGAGTTCCGCGACGTTGGCGGGGCTTTGACTTCGCCGGTCTTTGACGCATTCTTGGGGGGGGATCCCGCCAAGACACCTGCCTTGCGTTCAGTGGGGCTTTGGGGATTTCCCGAGGGGAAGGAGGCATCTCATGCCAGTCCGGAAGCTGCGCGAATACTTGGATACCCAACGTGTCAAGTACGTGGTGATCAGTCACTCCCCGGCGTACACGTCGCCGGAGATCGCCGCCTCGGCGCACATCCCTGGCCGCGAGTTGGCCAAGACGGTGGTGGTGAAGCTCGACGACCGTTTGGCGATGGCGGTGCTGCCCTCGTCGCAGCAAGTGGATTTCGATCTGTTGCAGAGCGTGGCAGGCGTGCGGGGCGCCGCGCTGGCGACAGAGAAGGAGTTCACCGATCGGTTCCCGGAATGCGAAGTGGGCGCCATGCCGCCGTTCGGCAATCTCTACGGCATGGATGTGTTCGTGTCCGCCGAGCTCGGGAAGGACGAAGAAATCGCCTTCAACGCCGGTTCGCACACCGAGCTCGTGCGCATGGCGTACAGCGACTTCGAGCGGCTGGTGCGGCCGAAGGTCGTGCGTTTCGCCGTGCATGTGTGAATCGCTGGCGGGCGGGCCGGGATCGTGTGCGCAGCGTGAGCGGTCAGGTGCCGCGCGCGGCGCTCGTGGCGCGCTGGAGATCCACCTGGATGCAGGCGCGCCGCGGCTGCAATACCACTGCCTTCTCCAGATACTCCACTGCGAGCTGCGTCTTGCCCTGTTTGAGGTAGGCGTGACCGAGGCTGTGCTGGGCGCAGACGCGGTGTGGTAGCGACTTCTCGACATCGAGGAAACCGAGCGGCAGGTCGAGTGCCTGTTTCGCCACCTCGATGCCGCGCTGTACGTCGAGGTCGCCGCTCACCAAGGTCCATGCCAGAAGCTCGTAGCTGGCGCGGCTCGAATCCATCGCCACCGCCTTCTCGGCAACGGCGAGGGCGTCGCGGTAACGCTGCTGCTCGCCGAGTGCGAAGCCCAACAAACGCCAACTGTCGATGTGCGGGTGATCTTCCGAAAGCGCGCGGCGCGCATAGGCTTCTGCCGCCACGGCGTCGCCTTGCAACAGCTTGGAGATGCCGATGCCGCGCAACGCCGAGCCCTTGTCGGGCCCGATGGCGAGTCCCGACTTGAAGGCGCTCTCGGCCTCGGCGTAGTTCCCCGTGTGCAGATAGGTGAAGCCGAGGCCCTCGTGCGCGACGGGATCGCGCTGGGCGAACTCCGACGTCGTGCCGGCCAGGAACGTCTGTTCCGCTTCCTCGACCCGACCGGCCAGCAGATAGGCCCAGCCGACACCGAGAGGGAAGAAACCGGGCTCGCCATAGAGGAAGCGCCACTTCTGGAAGTCGGCGGTCAGCGACACGACTTCGGAGGAAAGCATTGCGGCGAGAGCGGCGTCGTCACCAGTGAACACACCGAGGCTGGCGCCCAAGAACGGCACCAACTTGCTCGCGGGTTGCAGCTTTTGCGCTTCGGCCAAACGGGTCTTGGCGCGTGCCAGATCACCGCGTTCGACGTCGAGCAATGCCATCAGCAGCACGGGCTGAGGATTCTTCGGCGCGAGCTCGGCTGCCCTGCGGAACCAGGATTCCGCCTGCGCATGCAGGCCGCGCCGCATCTCGCGGTAGCCGACGGCTTGCAGCAGGTTGGCCTCGGGTTCGCCATCCTCCGCAATGGCGCGGCGGAAGTACGCGATGGCTTTGTTCTGGTAGCCGCACTTCGAATAGGCATCCGCGACCGCTGCCAGGAAGTGGCGCCGGTCGTCCGGCGATTGGCTCTCGGTCTGCACACGCGCCTCCAGAGCGGGGAGGCTGGCCTCGTCACCGGAGAGGATCGCTGCTTGGGCCCAATACCAGTACCAGCGAATCCGGCTCGGCTCGGCAGCGGCGCGTTCCTTGGCCATCCGCAAAGCATCGGCGTAGCGGTGTCGTTCCATTTGCACGTCGATCAGGTTGGCCTGATAGAGGTCGTTGTCCGGATTCTCCGCCAGCAAGCCGCGCACGCGTTGCTCGTACTCGTCGATCTTCTTCTGCATGCGCAAGTACTCGGTCAGTCCCTTGACGACCTGTGGATCGTCGTGACCCGGGTCGGCGTCCAGCGCCTTTTCGAGACATTCCTCCGCCAGGTTGACGTAGCCGAGTACGCCCCAGGCCGTCGCCACCAGCTTGTGCAGATCACGGCGATCCTCGGCCGAGGCGCTATGCGAGTCGGCCAGTGCCACCGCTTCCAATCCGCGCGCGGTGTCCCCTGCATAGACAACTGAAGCGGCGCGATAGCGATGCCAGAGCGCGTTGTTGGGATCGTGGGCGATCCGCTCGTCGGCCAGACTCACCGCCTCGTCGATACGCTCTTCATCCCAGAGCACGGAGAAAATGTGCCAATAGGGCAGGAGGAAATCCGGATCGAGCGCCGCGGCGCGCTGGAAGGACGGCAGAGATGCGCTCATCTTGCTGCCACCCATGAAATGGAACTGCGCCTCGCCGAGGCCATACCAAATGAACTTGTCGTCGGGGTGCTCGCGAGCCAGCGCCTCGAGCACGGGCAAGGCCTCGGCGAAGCGTGCGTCGATCACCAGCAGCATCGCTTCGGCGATGCTCTTCTCTTGAGGCGAAGCGTAGAGCTTGTTCTCGAGGAAGTGCTGCAGGTGCTCGCGGCCCGCGCCGATGTCGCTGTACAACCACCACGTCGCCAACCCCAGCTGGTAATGCGCTTGACCGAACTTGGGGTCGATTCTTACGGCCTCGGTCAGCTGCTCGACGGCCTCACTGAACTGGTTGGCATTCAGGTGGTCGACGCCGCCGAGATAATGCTTCCAGGCTTGTGTCGACGTGCTGGTTTTCTCTCGGATCGAGCGTCCAGCCACATCGTCCGGCAGTTGGAGTGTGAAGTCCGCCTGCAGCTCCTGGGTGAGCTGGTCGACCATGGCATAGATATCGGTGCCATCGAGACGTTTCGATCCCAGCACCTGGCCTGTGGCGACATCCGTGAGCTGGGCGGTGAGCACCCAGTCATCACCGCGCGGGCTCAGCGTCCCGGTCAGCATGCGCTGCGCGCCCGCTCGTCGCGCCACCGCGCTCTGGAGGTTGGGGACGCCGTCTTGGCGTGGCATCTGGCGTTCGATGTCCGCCAGGCGCTGGCTGCTGTAGACCTTGAGGGGCTCGAGGCCCGAGAGGTCCGTGATCAGCAGCTCTTGCATGATCTTTCCCAGGCGGTCGGGGTCGTTCGGATCCCTCAAGTTCTCGAACGAGAAGACCGCGAGCGAGTTGGCGGTGGCCGGTGCCGGGCCAATGCCGCCGCTGCGCAGGAACCACCCCGCCGCGCCCACGACGACGGCCAGGATGGTGGCGGCGACTGCGACGCGCCAACGGTGGTGGCGCGGTGCTGGCACCTGCGGGCCGGAGCGCCGCCACGGGTCGGTCTCGCCGGATCCGGTGAGCGGTCCCGATTCGGGAACCAGATGCGCCATGTCGACGACGAGGTCGCGTGTGTCCTGATAGCGCCGGTTCGGATCTTTTTCCAGGCACTTGTCCAGCACCCACTGCACCGAAGACGGCACGTCCGGGTTGAGCACCGTCGCGGGCACCGGATCGCGGTTGACGATCTCGTGGATGACGCTGGTCGTGGACGGCCCCTGAAACGGCGGGCGGCCTGTAAGCATTTCGTAAAATGTGCAGCCGAAGGAAAAGAGGTCGGTGCGGTAGTCGATGTCGAGTCCGCGCGCCTGCTCGGGCGACATGTAGGCCGGCGTCCCGAGGACACGGTGATCCCCCACGGGAATCGTGAGGGCCTTGGCCAGGTCCGGCGCCTCCGTGAAAGGCACGACCTGGTCGCTCGTGTGCGTGATCGTGTCGGGGGGCGCGAAGGCCTCCGGCGTCCCCGTGGGGAGATCCAAGAGACGCGCCAGACCGAAGTCGAGGATCTTCACGTGGCCTTCATGCGACACCACGATGTTGTCCGGCTTGAGATCCCGGTGGGCGATGCGCGCGCGATGCGCCGCGGCCAGACCCTCGGCGATCTCGCTCGCCACCCGCACGGCCTCCTTGACCGACATCCCCTTGCGGAGCCGCCGGCGCAGACTTTCGCCGTCCACGAACTCCATGGCGATGTAGATGATGCCGTTGTCCTCGCCAATCTCGTGGATCGTGCCGATGTTGGGATGGGTGACGGATGCGGCGGTGCGGGCTTCGGCGACGAAGCGGCTGCGGCGATCCTGGTCGCCGACGAGGTGCGGGGGCAGGACCTTGAGCGCGACGATGCGGCCGAGGTCGAGGTCCTCGGCGCGATAAACGATTCCCATCCCGCCTTCGCCTACTTTCGTAAGGAGGCGGAAATGCGCGATCTGGTTTCCGATCATCGGCGCTTCCTCGTGGCCGGCCAACTGGCGAGGTCTATCGCTTGAACCCCGAAGAGTATGCCCTGTTCCCACCTCAAGGTCGACGTTTCCGGCCCTGCAAGTCGGCCTGCAGTCTCATCTCATAGAACGCGAACCGGGCGTCGAATGTTCGGTCGGACGACAGCGCCAAGCCGCCCTGCCGCGCCGGGAGTTGTCTCGGAAATGTGTCCTCTCCGCTCCGATCGCGCAACCGCATGATCCACCGACGGCTACCTCGTGCATGCGGTCGCACGAAACCGGAGCCACTCCGGAGAGAGGAGCTTGCGATGCGTATTGGCCGGGCGGTCAAGGGTTGGGATTGGCGTGCTTTGCCCGTCTAGTGCCCTCGCGGTTGGTCCCGTTTTGCGATTGGGGCGATGTCGCCGCCGCCAAGCCAGCCTTTGCGGCGGAAATAGAACAGCAGATAGACGACCACCACCGTCATGATGCCGAGCGCCATCGGGTAGCCCCAGCGCCACCCGAGCTCCGGCATGCTCCACGGCGACGCCGCCGGATCGAAGTTCATGCCGTAGATGCCGGCGATGAAGGACAACGGGATGAACACCGTCGAGATCATCGTCAGCACCTTGATGACCTCGTTCATGCGCTGGCTCAAGCTGGAATGATAGAGATCCATGAGGCTGGTGGCGAGTTCGCGGAACGACTCGAGGAGCTCCAAGAGCTGTACCGAATGGTCGTGGCAGTCGCGCAGGTAGACTTGTGTCGCTGCGCTGACCGTCGGGGACTCTTCCCGGCTCAACGTGCTCAACATTTCGCGCAGCGGCCACAAGTAACGCCGCAACGTCGTGAGATCCTGCTTGAGCTCATGCAGGCGGTGGACGACCGACTGTTTCGGGTGGTGCAGGATTTCGCTCTCGATCTCTTCGATGACGTCGCCGTAGCGCTCGAGCACGGGGAAGTAGCCGTCGACCGTGGCGTCGAGCAGGGCATAGGCCAGGTAATCTGGTCCGCTGCTGCGCAGCCGTGGTCCCGTTTCGCGGATGCGCGTGCGCACGGGATCGAGGCAATCGCCGGGGCGCTCTTGGAACGTGAGCACGAAGTTCTTGCCCAAGAAAAGGCTGAACTGCTCCGTATCGAGGGGATCGGCGGAATTGACCATGCGCAAGACGATGAACTGAACGTCGCCGTAGGTCTCGGCCTTGGCGCGCTGGTGCGCGTTCACCACGTCTTCCAGCGCCAAGCGGTGCAGGTCGAACATCTCTCCCAATTGCTGCAACACTTGTGCATCGCCGAGTCCATCGACGTTCACCCAGGTGACGGGATGTGCCGCGATCAACTTCGGTAACAGCGCGAGATCACTCAGCTCCTGGTCGACACATTGGTCGGGTCCATAGGCGAGAACCTGCATTCGCGGCCGCTGCGCCTCGGGATCGACCATCAAGGTTCCCGGTGGAGATCCGGCCCGGACGCGGCGCTTGGCCGGATTGCGACGGTGCTTGCGCTGCTTCGCCATGGGATCGGGCTCCTCTCCTCTGCCGGGTCAGATTCGCATCAAGATGGCGCGCGTAGCCAGTCGCGTCGCACCGCCGATGGCTGCGGCATAGAGCGCGACTTGGCGTGTGTAGATCGGAAGGTGCGGCTCGATTTCTGCATCGGTCTTGAAATCCACCACGGTCCAGGTTCCAGCCTGCAGGAATGCCAGGTCGACGACGCCCTCGACGAGTGTGCCATCGGCGTCGCGCAACGTCACGGGGGTTTCGCGCCGGCACTGCGCGGCCCCGCGCGCTTGCGCCAGGAGGGCATGGCGCAAGGTGCGAGTCACCACGGCGGCTGCGGCCGAGATCTCCTCGGCGGTGGCGCCGACGACGCGCGCCTGCATGTCGACGAACTGTCGGACGAGGTCGTCCTTGGCGTCGAGAGCGATGCCGCCGAGCACGGCGTGCACCAAGGCCCCGAAGCGCGGGCCGCGCGGCCGGTCGTCGTCCATGGGCAGGAGGACTAGCTCGACGCTCTCGTCTGGCGTGGAGGACTCGGCGCTCTCGTGCGCGCGCTCGGTGGCTGTCTGCACGCGCAAGAGCGGCGTCGATGCGCGCGCGAGCGTCGCTGCGCGCGCGGCGGCCCAGGTCCGCACCGTCTCGAGATCCGATCGCACCACGGCGGGATCGACATCCTTGTCGAGCAGGATTTCGTGGCGCAGACCGAAGCTCGCGGGAACGCCCAGTGTGAGGCGCGTCGGGTCCCACCACACCACGCGATGCCCGAGCTCATGTTCACCCGGGCGCACGCACGCATCCATGGCGCGATCGTACGGCGGATCCAGGACGCTCGCTTCACCGAAGGGCGGACAGCCGGGGGCGCTCTGCGCCGACGCCCAGCGCGCGCGGGGCGGGTAGATCGCCGGGTTGAGCGGCGCCACCCAGCCTTCGAATGACGGGGCAGCGCCTTCGCTCACCGACATGCCCCACGTCTCGGTGCCGACGGCGGGAACCACGAGCAGATCGCGCGCGCGCGTGGAGGCGACGTAGGCAATGCGGATGCCTTCGGCAGCGTCGCGCCGTCTCTCGTCGTCGGCGTGCTCGAGCAGCTCGGCCGGTGACCAGCCGCAGAGTTTCTGCACGCACAGGTTGCGCTCCCGATCGATCCAGGAGGACGGCTCGCGCGACGCGAGGTGGGCGGTGATGTCGGCCAGGATCACCACCGGGAACTCGAGCCCCTTGGCACGATGCACGGTCATGAGCCGCACCCCATCGCTGCTGGCCTCGAGGATCGGGGCCTCACCGGCACGGCGGCCTTCGGCATCTTCTTCCACGCGTTCGACGAAACCGCGAAACGAAATGCCGCCGTCCCGTTCGTAACCACGCGCTTGCTCCGCTAGGTGCAACACGTTGGCCAGCACTTGCTCGCCGGACGGGCGGAGCACGAAGCCCGCATGCGCGCGGGTCCCTTCGAGCAGCAAATGCAAGGTCTCGGCGATGGGGCGAGTGTGGCGCTCACGATGCAGCTTGGCCAGAAGCGCGAGCGCCTCGGCGATGGGGCGCAACGGCGTCGCCGCTTCCGGCGTGGCGAGCGCCGGCGGGATGCGCAGCGGATGCAAGCGCCCGTGTTGCCGCCGGTAGACGAGCAGCTCGTCGTCGCCAATGGCGAAGAGCGAGCCATGCAGGGTCGCGAACACCGACAGCTCGTCGTCGGGCCACTCGATGGCGTTGAGCGCCGCGCGCAAGGTCTCCACTTCCTCGCGCTCGTGGTACGAGCGCCCGCCCAGCAACAAGTGCCGAATATCGCGTGCTTCCAACTCGCGCACGTAGCCGCGGGTGACATCGCCGGAATAACTGTCGAAACGCCGCATCAGAATGCAGATGTGTCGGGCGGCGATCGGCACGCGCTTCGCAGGCTGCTCGGGATCGCTGATGGTCCAGCCGCTCGCGTGCAAGAGCCAGTGCACGAATGCCGCCACCGCATCGGGAAGCGAGTCATCGATGGCGGACTTGGCGAGCCGCTGCTTGCCGAAGGGGCGCGGCACCGGCAGTGCGATCACGCTCGGTTGCTCCTTTCCCTCCGGCCGCACTGGAGACTGGGGGACGAAATCCGCTTGCTGGCTGCTGCGGTCGCCATCCATGCACTTGGCGAAGGCGGCGTTGATGGCGTTCTGGATGTTCGGCAACGAGCGGAAGCTGCTCGTGAGTTGCAGACAGCGTGCCCCCGCGCGGATCAACAGATCGCGGACTTCGAAGTAGATGCCGATGTCGGCGCCGCGGAAGCGGTAGATCGATTGCTTGGGATCGCCGACGAGGAAGAGCTTGCCGGGCGCCGGCACGACTCGTCGCCAGTCGGTCGTGGCAGGGTCCTGGGCGGCGAGCAGCATCAGGATCTCCGCCTGCAACGGATCGGTGTCTTGGAACTCATCGACGAAGATGTGGGAGAAGCGGCGCTGGAACTCGGCTCGGACCGTGGGCTGGTCGCGGACGAGATCGCGCGCGCGCAGCAGCAAGTCGGTGAAATCGAGCCGGCCCGTCTTTTCCTTTGATTCATCGTACCGGGCCAGCGGCTGACGGAACTCCTGATGTAGCAAGGCAGCGAGGTCGGCGTTCGCGTGGCGAGCGAACTCCTGCAACGCCGCGCGCAGGCGTGCATGCGCTTGCAACACGGCCTCCCGCGTCACGCCGTCGCCGTAACCTTTGCCATAGCCCTTGCGCGGTGCGTCGCGCTGGCCGGCCATGTCGACGAACAGCGCCTCCAGGCCGTCGTGATCCCTTCGAGCCACTCGCTCGGCGGCGCGGATGTCGGCGCTGCACTGCCGCAGCTCGCTCGTGTCGAGGAACAGTGCGTCCTTGTCCGGCTTGTCGCAGCGTGCCGAAGCGTCGGCGAAAGCATGCAGCTGTTCGACCAGGCTGGAGATCCACGTGCTGCGTTCGAACGGCGGGCGGTGCCAGGACGCGGCGAGATCGCGGCGTTCGGCGAGTGCCCAGCAAGCTGCGCGCAGGCGGCCGACAGGTCCTTCGTTGCGTGCAGCGCGTTGCCGTGTCGCGCGGTCCGCCGCTGCACCGGGTGTGCGGACGACACGCCGCAGCGCGCGCCGCAAACCGGGGGGCGGATCCTGCAGACAGGCCTCGAACCAGGCAGCGAAGGCGCGGTGAAACAGCCGCTGTGCCGCATGTTCGTCCAGCGGTTCGAAGCGCGGGTCGATGCCCGCTTCGAGCGAACGCTCGCGCAAGAGATCGGCGCAAAAGCCATGGATCGTCCCGACTCGTGCTTCCTCGAGCCGAGACAGCGCCGCTTCCAAATGATCGCGGGAAGCATCACCCAACGCCGTTTGCTGGCGAGCCTCCTCGAGCCGGACGCGAATGTGGAGCTTGAGCTCGCCGGCCGCTTTCTCGGTGAAGGTCACCGCGACGATGCGGTCGACGGTGGCGCGACCCTGCGCGAGGACGGCGACGATGCGGTGCACCAGCTCGGTGGTCTTGCCGGTGCCGGCTGCCGATTCGACCACGAGGTTGCAATCGAGATCGTGGCGAATGAGCGCGCGGGCCTCGTGATCTTGCAGCTGCGCCACGGTCCCTCACGGTGCGGGGTGTGAATGGGTGCATCGAGGACCGCAGTGTCACATGGCGGGGGAAAGGTGGCAAGGACGGATCATGCGGGTTCGAGCGCGTGTGCGATGCGGCAGTCGCCTTCTTGCCCACCCGAAGCGGTGGACTCGACCCTTGCAAGCCTTGGAGGAAGGATGATCAGGTGTGCAGAACGGTCGCGCGGCAGGCGCGGAAGGCGTCCTCGAGGTAGTCGTGCAGCTCGATGCCGTCGATGTTCTCGAAGCCGACGATGCGGAACACTTGCAGCACGTCGGGGCGCATGCCGGCGAAGCGGAAGAAGCCGCGCTTCTCGCCGAGAAGGCTCAACTTGCTGACGATCACGCTCCAGCCCGCGGAGCCGATGTGGCTGACTTGGGTGACGTCGATCACGATGTCGAAGACATCCTGCGAGTAGATCTCGTCGACCGCCCGCTCGAGCGCCATCGAATCCATGCTGTCGACGTAGCCTTGCAGGACCAGAACGCCGACGGGGCGACGTTCGATCATGCGAATATCACGTTTGATCTGTAGCATGCACGACTCCGCGCGAGGTGTCACTGCATGGCACCCCATTGGTTTGGCGACTCCACTATCAAGAACGGTGCCGGTCGCGCCGCCAGGAAAGCCTGGTGTGGCCCTTCCTCATCGCGTTCTGCGATGGCGCGTCGCGGTTGCGAGGCGCGCGCGCGCCTTTCGTCTTCCAGAGCATGGCGTGCGAGAACACCGCGTCTGGTGGCGTGCCCGGCCTGCGAGGACACGGCGGCGCTGGCATGTTGTCCGTGCGCTCGCAAGTGGCTGCTGGCGGCTCACGGGAAGCTACGCAGGGTGTCGAAGGCTTCGATCTTTGGCTTGCGCTTGCTCCGTGTCTCCTCGTGCGGACCACAGACCGGGCGAAAATCGCAGCTCTGACAGGCCGATTCTCGCGGCAACGGCGGCAGGAAACCCTCGCTCACGCAGTGGTCGATGGCTTGCAGCACGTTCTTGGCATATTCGAGCGCCAGAGGATCGAGCGGAACGATGCGCTGGCGAAAACGGCCGCGGCGTGTGCAGAAGAACAGTCGCCCCTCGACGACGTCACGCTTCTCCTTGGCCTGAACCGCCAGCGCGTAGAGAACCGGCTGCAGCACTTCACCCCCGCCCACACGGAGTCCCTCGTGGGTGCGATCCGTACCCGTCTTGTGATCGGTGATGCGCCACGCGCCGTCGGCGCGACGTTCCTCGACGAGATCGATGGCGCCGCGCAGGATCCAGTCGCCGGGCAACAGCACCGGCGGCACGGCTTGTGCCGGCACCGGCCCATCCCCCGGCCTTTCTTCGAGACCGAAGGCGTATTCGAAATGCAGCGGACGCCAAGTCTGCGAATCCTCCGCCAAGGCGTGCAGCCACAGACGCAAATCGGCGCGCATGGCGGCGATCTCGTCTTCCCAAATACGTTCGATCGCAGGTGCCAAGTCGTCGTGGTACTCGGCCGCGAGCCGGTCGAGGGTCGAGTCCAGAACGAATTGCGCTTCAACGAGGTTCTCGGGATCGGAGGGCAGCTTCTCGGCGGCTTGGAGCACACGCAACGTTTCTGCCTGCACGTGGTGGAACATGCGGCCTCGCGTCAGCGGGTCGAGCTGCACCAGCGCGACCGCACGGCGGCGTGGTTCGAGGCGATGGATGGCGCCGAGCAAGAACTGATACGGACACACGGCGAAGCGTTGCAGCGCCGTCGCCGAATAAGCGCGGGCGTTGGGACGTTCGGCGCCGAGGAGTTCGCGCGTGGCATCGGTCGCACGCACGAGGCCGTCTTCGGGGCGCCAGGCAGGTTGCCAGCGCGCCCAACGGGCGCGCAGTGCACGCGCCAGATGCGTGTTCAATTCGAGCAGGTAGCGGGCGCGTCCCCGTGTCCGATTGGGATCGGCAACATGCAAGTGCAAGCCGAGAATTGCGAGGTCGTGCTCCAGTTCGTCGAGTGCGTGCTGCGGCTCAGGCGGCGCTGGCCAAGCCAAGAGCGAACCGGCCCTCTTCTCGGCTTCGTCCTCGAGCAGACGATGGTCGGGCAGCGTCCCGCGCACGGCCCTGGCGGTGTCGAGAGCGTAGAAAGACGGCACACGCGGGCGCGCTTCGACGGCGTCGAGGCGCGAATACGACAGCACGACGCGACGCTCGGCGGCGCCGACCGCGAGCGTGAGCAACGCACGTTCGTCCAAAATGCGATGCTCTTGCCGCTGCAGTGCCGGTGACAATCGTTGGCGTTGCGTGTCCAAGAGCAATGGATCCTCGCGTGGCCGTTGGGGGAAGACACGCTCGGCGAGACCCGGGACGAACACGAGTTGAAACGTGCGCCCTCGCGCTTGCTCGGGCTTGCCGACGAAGACACGGCCGTAACGTGACGCAGGCGGATCGATTTCGAGCGTCGACAGGCGCGGGCCGAGCACGGCGCGCACTTCGTCGAGAGTCACGGGCCCGACTTCCGCCATCGGCAGCAGTTCACCGAGCACGGCGAGCGCTCGTTCGGGGCGGCGCAGGACGCGTGGCGCGAGCGTGGAAAGCAATGTCGTCCACTCGCCCCACGACGCGCTCGGCGGCAGAGCGGCCAGCGTGTCGACGATCGGCAGGGCGAAACGCGACAGCACACCCAGATGCACGATGTCGCGCTCGATCGCGGCACAACGCGGCGACTCGGGCTCGACCGCGGCGAGAGCGCGCAGCTTGAGACGCAGCTCGCCCTCCAAGCCGGTGAGCCGCCGCTGCCAGCGCGCGCGGCCGCCGATGACCGCGGCTTCGACGAGAAGCTCTTCCCATTTCCGCGGCGCACGCAAAGCGCCGTCGCTCACGGGCTCGTCCGCGGCGGCGATCACTGCCGACGGGACATTCGCGACGACGACTTCGGGTGCGGGCTTCTTGCCGCGCGGCAGGCGCCGGCGTGCGTGAGTGTGCGTCTCCGCTGTCGTCGTGAACGCGCTCAGGTCCCAGAAAACGAGCTGCGCGCCCGCAGCGACGCCGCGCGCCTCGAGCGCTTGCGGCGACATCGCGGTGCCGAATTCCTCCGCGCGCGGCAGCGGCCACACCGCCCGCTCCGGCGGCGGAGCGCCCTCGGCATCGAGCGTGGGCACTTGCGCCAAGGACAAGTACTCGGCGAAACGCCGCGCCGATAGCCCTTCGCCGGCGCAAGCGAGAAGCGCCAAGAACGCGCGCCCGGCGGGATCGGGGCGCTGCGTGCCGCGCGCGAAGTAGACAGGAACCCGCCCGCGGCGGAATGCCGTGTCCAAGTACGTCGCATACGATTCCGGGCTGCGCAGGAATACCGCCATGGCATCGAATGGCACACCTTGCTCGGCCGCGCGCAAGATCTCGCGCGCGATCTCGACGCACTCGCGTCCTTCCCCTGGGGCCGAGAAGAACGTGACGCTGTCGTCCGTGCCGGCGGAGATCGGAGCATCGGTGGCGAACAGGTATTGCTGCAGACGCTGCAGGCTGGTGGCTGGGGTCGCGGCCTCCGGCGTGAGACGCGTGGCGCCGAGCGTGTCCAAGATCTGCGACAAGGCCCGATCACCAGCCGGAATGGTGGCGAATGCGTGCGGTGACCCGGCGCACAGCACGCCGACGAGGTCGGCTTCGAGCGGTGACTGCACGCTCAAATCGAGACAGAGAATTGGCATCGCGCGCAAGGCCGCATGCTGTGTGCTGCGCACTCCGGCGATGGCCAGGCGCAGCAATGCGGCGCGATCCGCCAGCGACGCATCCACGAGTGCGACATCCGCATGCTGCAGCAATGCATCGAGATCTGGATCCGCCGTCGCGGTCACGTTGGCCAGGCGCAACTCGTTCACGGTAGAGGCGAGCGCGCCAGAGAAGCCCGGCAAGCGCGAAGTCGCAGTGAAGCGCGGGATCTCGCCACCCTGACGCGCCTTGAATGTCGCGCGCGCGGCCACGGCTTCGAGCCCCAAGTGCGTGGCCGGCGCCAAGCCCGCGGCAGCGACTTCCGTCGCCGCGAGATGGGTGGCGAGCTGGCCGAGGCCGAAACGATGCAGACCGAAAGTGGGGGACCCTGCCAGCTCCGACCGCACGAAATCGTCCACCGTGTCGCGGCTGTTGGCGACGAGCAGGATCTCGGTGCCGGGTGGAAACGAACCGACGAATTCACGCGCGGCATCGCGGCGCACGCGGCTGGAGGCGGCTTCGAGACAACGGATCATCGCGCCAAGGCTCCCGCACGGGGAGGCCCTGGTCGATCCGCAGGCACTACGAGCGCCCCTCGAGTTCCGCGAGTCTCCACGTGGCCTGCTCCTTGCCATGCTTGCCGAGCTGGGGCAGCGCCAGGTAGCGCTGCAGGGAAGCGATCGCGCGTTGTTTCTGGTCGAGCTTGAGCTCGCAGTCCACCAGAGCCTTGGTGACTGGATAGTACACGGGGACCATGGCGTAGGCCTTCTCGTACCACTCGATGGCTGTGCTGGGATCGTTCAGCAAGTACTCGTGCGCAAGACCCCCGTAGAAATAGCTGTCGCGATCGTCGGGGAAATCACGGATGAAGCGCTCGAGCGCGTCTAGATACAATTTGCCATTGCCGGTGTTCACCCAGATGCCATCCAGCTCGATCCAGCGGCGCTCGTGCTCGTTCAAGTGGTCGTCGTATTCGCGCGCCTTGAGATGGGCGGCGCGAGCGCGGCTGTCGTCGCCCGAGAAGGAATGCGCGCAGGACAGCGACGACCATGCGAGCGCCATCTGCGGGTCATTCGTGACCGCCTTCTCCAGCTCCGGGATCGCCGCTTGCCAGTCGCCCTCCTGCACCAGGTCGTCGCCGCGGATGTAATGCGCATAGGCATCGAGGGAACGAGTCGGGGCCGGGGGCATCGGGGGTGCGGGCGGGTGTGGGGTGCTCGGATCCGATGGCGGCGGCAGCATGTCCAAGGCCATGTCTCGGGTGAGCTCGTCGAGGATGGTTTCGAGGCTCTGTGCCTTCGAGCTGAAGTCTTGCAGCACCACCTCGCTCGGGATGCCCGTGAGCGTCGCGTTCAAGATGTAAGTGTTGCCGAGGCGCGACAGCGTGCCGGACAGTACGGCGCCAGCCTGGGCGCGTGTGGCGATTTCGCGCCCGAACGTCGCGTCATCCGCGGCTTCGTCAACGCTGCGCTGCATGGACATGGCGATGCTTTCCAAGCGCTGCGGCGAGATCACGTACAGATCCTTGCGCCCGGTGAGCATCTGGACGAATGCATTGCCGAGGATGCGGCCGATGCCGGCCTGGTTCAGCTCGGGCGCGGCCGAGGCGTCCCGGATCGGCAGCACGGCGACACCGATCCGGTCGCGCGGCACCATCGTGGGTGCGGCGATGTCTTCGTCGAGCAGATTCGCCGGCTCCGCCGGCGCGGTGCTGTGAGTCGCATCCGTGCCCGGCACGCGCAAACGCGGCAAGGCGAACACGAGAAGAATGACGACGACGAGAATCGATGCGGCGGCGACCGGCACGACGGCCGCACGCCGGCGCGGGCGGAGGATCGTCGTTTGCGAAGCGTGCACCAGCGGGCGCAAGGCCTGCACCATCTCGCTCGAATTGGAAAAGCGCGCTTCCGGTGTCGACATGAGCGCTCGGCGCAGGATCTCCTGCACGGCCGCCGGCAACCGGGGTGACGAACGCACCAGGGCGGCCGAATCGGCGCTCAGGATGGCGTGCAGGGTCTCGGCCGCCGTGTCGCGGCGGAATGGGTTCTTCCCCGTCAGCATCTCGTAGAGGACGATGCCGAGCGCGAACAGATCAGCGCGCGCATCGATGGGCTGCTCCCGCAGCTGCTCCGGCGCGAGATATGCCGGCGAGCCGACGACCATGCCGCTCGCGGTCAGGTCCCTGTGCGTCGCCGAGTCGAGCCCAGCCGCGTCGCCGCGCAGCAGCTTGGCGAGGCCGAAGTCGAGGATCTTGACGAAGCCGTCGGCACTCACCATCAGGTTGTCGGGCTTGATGTCGCGATGCACGATGCCGGCCGCATGCGCGCGCGCCAGCCCGGTGGCCGTCTGCAACGCCAGATCGAGCGACTGCGCCACGGGCAGTGGGCCGGTGGCCAGCATCTCGCGGATGCTTCGACCTTCGACCAGCTCGGTGACGAGGTACGGGCCGTCGGGGCTCTCGCCAATCTCGTGCAATGTCAGGATATTGGGATGATTGAGTGCGGCGACAGTGCGCGCTTCGTTGCTGAAGCGCTCCAAACGCTCGCGATCGCGGGCGGCATCCTCGGGCAGGACCTTGATGGCGATGTCGCGGCCCAAGCGGGGATCGCGCGCGCGGTACACGCGCCCCATGCCGCCGGCGCCGAGCAGCGACACGATCTCGTACGGACCGATCCGGGAACCTTGGCCGAGAGGCACATTTCTCCCTTCGCCTGCGCCGCGCACACCAGCCTATACTGTGCGTCGCTGTGCAGCCAGTCCGCTCTGGCGCGCGGCTCGGTGGGGAAGGTGGGGTGGGGAATTGCCGGCGGCGCGACGGAAGGTCTGCATTGTTTTTCCAACCGCTTGGGATGCGCGTCAGCTCGAACGTTGCCGTCCGAGTTGGCAAGAGCGCTTCGAGGTGGAATTCGGCACGATCACGGATTGGGACTGTCGCTGGGACCTGGACGTGATCGCGTACATCGAGCAGATGTCCGCTGCTTTGAGCGGCCAGATCGACGGCCTCATGAGCTCCAGTGATTACCCGGGCGCCACGGTGGCGGGTGCGATCGCCACACGCATCGGCCTGCCAGGCACCGATCCGGCGACGTTGGTGGCCTGCGCGCACAAGTTTGCTGCACGACAGGCGCTGCAGAGCGTCGTTCCCGAGGCGACACCGGATTTCGCCTTGCTCGACCATGGCACGGCGCTCGACGGCAGTTGCGCCATCGGCTTCCCGTGCTTCGTCAAGCCGGTGAAGGGGGCGTTCTCGGTGCTGGCGCGCCGCATGCAGAGCGCCGAGCAGCTCCTTCGCTTCGTCAACAGCGAGGCGGCGCGCGAGTACTGCGGCTCCTATCTCGTCATTTTCGGCACGCTGATGCGCCAGTTCACCGACTTGCCGCACGCGGGCCGCTGTTTCCTCGCCGAATCGGTGCTGGCGGGTGCTCAGGTCACGGTCGAGGGCTGGTGCCAGGGTGACGAGGTGCAGATCCTCGGCATCTCCGACTCGGTGGTGGATCCACACAATGGCAGTTTCCTGCGCTTCGTCTTTCCATCCATGCTCGCGGCGCGGGTGCAAGCGCGCATGGGCGACATCGCTGCGCGCGCGGTGCGCGGGCTCGGGTTGCGTGACACCTTCTTCAACATCGAAATGATGTACGACTCGACGCAAGACCGCATCGGTCTCATCGAGGTGAATCCACGCATTTGTGGCGAGTTCGCCGATCTGTACCAGAAGGTGCTCGGCGTCAACAGTTACGAGATCGCGCTCGAGCTGGCCACGGGCGGCACGCCGAGCCTGCCGCGCGCGGCGGGCGCGTACGCCGTGGCCGCCAGCTTTCCGCTACGCGTGTTCGAGCCCGTGCGCGTGGAGAGGGTACCGTCACGGGAGGAAATGGCTGCGGCCGAAGCGCTGTTCCCCGGCACGATGATCTGGAACGAGTGCGAAACGGGACAGGAGCTGGCCGAATTCGACAAGACAGAAGACGGCGCCAGTTGTCGCTACGCCGTGATCAATCTCGGCGCCCCCGATCGGGACAGCCTCGAACGTCGATTCGAAATCGTGCGGGAGGCCGTGCCCTTTCGCTTCACACCGCTGTGAGCGTGCATGGAAACGCTTCTGGTCGTGAACAACCCGAAGAACTGGGGCTTTCGCATTCCCGGCGTGGCGGTCGTTTCGGCGCGTGATTACTTGACGCAGATACCTTACGCACAGATGCGCGCAACGCGCGTCTACAATCTCTGCCGGTCGTATCGCTACCTCACTCTCGGGTACTACGTGTCGCTCCTCGCCGAGGCGCGCGGACACCGGCCTCTCCCCAGCATCCACACGCTTCAGGACGTGCGCACCCAGGCCGTGGTGCAGAGCCTGACCGAGGATCTGCACGTGCTGGCGCAAAAAAGTCTGGCTCCGTTGCGCTCGGCGCATTTCACCCTCAGCATTTATTTCGGCCAGAATCTGGCGCGGCGGTACGAGCGCTTGAGCCTGGCGTTGTTCAATCTGTTCCCGGCGCCGTTGCTGCGCGCCTACTTCGTGCGGCGCGAGACCTGGGAACTCGAAAGTTTGGGGATGATTCCGTCGAGTGACGTCCCCATCTCGCACCGGCCTTTCGTCGAGGAGGCGGCGGCGCGGTTTTTCAGCGGGCGTGTCACCAGCCGCAGGCGGCGGCAAGCGCAACCCTACACGCTCGCGATTCTCACCAATCCTCAGGACGAAAACCCGCCGTCCGATGCCAAGGCGCTGCGGCGATTCGCGCGCGCGGCCGCCGCGGCCGGCATGAAGCCCACGTTCATCGGCCGCGACGACTACGGCCGGCTAGCCGAGTTCGACGCGCTGTTCATCCGCGCCACGACGGCGGTCAATCACTTCACCTACCGCTTCGCGAGCCGTGCCGAGGCCGAGGGCCTGGCGGTCCTCGACGACCCACGTTCCATCGTGCGTTGCACCAACAAGGTGTACTTGGCCGAGCTCCTGGGCCGGCATCGCGTGCGCACGCCGCGGACCACGCTGGTGCACGTCAACAATCTGGAGCAACTGCGAGGCGAGCTGCGCTTCCCATGCATTCTCAAGCGCCCCGATGGCGCCTTCTCGCGCGGGGTGCATAAGGTCGAAGACGGCGACCAGTTTCACAGCGAGGCACTGGCGATGTTGCGCAGCTCGGAGTTGATCGTGGCCCAGGAGTTCGTGCCCACACGCTTCGATTGGCGGGTCGGCATCGTCGACCGCCAGGCGCTCTTCGTCTGCCGCTACTTCATGGCGCCGGAGCACTGGCAGATCATCCATTGGAACGGCGATGGCGGGCGAGAGCTCGGCAACTTCGAAACCGTGCGCGTCGAGGATGCGCCGCCGGCGGTGCTGCGGACGGCGCTGCGCGCTGCGCGCCTGGTCGGCGACGGCTTCTACGGTGTCGACCTCAAGGAAGCCGGCGGGCGGGTGTCCGTGATCGAGATCAACGACAACCCCAGCGTCGATGGCGACATCGAGGATGCCGTGTCGCGCACGGCATTGTACGAGCGCGTCATGCATGTCTTTCGACGGCGCATCGAGGGCCGGCGCGGTTCGAGGCCGAAGCCATGATCGCCGTGCACCGCGCCTTGCCGCTCTTCGCCGCGTACGGTCTCGAGCTCGAATACATGCTGGTGGATGCGGAGACATTGGACGTCCTGCCGGTGGCCGACGCGGTGCTGCGTGCGGCGGCTGGCTCGACGGTCGGCGACTGGGAAAATGGTGCGCTCGCCTGGTCCAACGAGCTGGTCCTGCACGTCCTCGAGGTCAAGACGAACGGGCCGGTCGAGAAGCTGGCGGGCGTGTCGGCGCTGTTCCAGCGCGATCTCGCGCAACTGGGAGAACTGCTCGTGCCGCTCGGTGGACGGCTCATGCCGACGGCGATGCACCCATGGATGCAGCCACAGCACGAGACCCGCCTGTGGCCGCACGCGTACGCCGAGGTCTACGCCGCATTCGATTCGATCTTCGACTGCCGCGCACACGGCTGGGCGAACGTGCAGAGCGCGCAGATCAACTTGCCGTTCGCGGGCGACGACGAGTTCGCGCGCTTGCACGCCGCCATTCGACTGGTGCTGCCGCTCGTGCCGGCGCTCGCGGCGAGCTCGCCGTTCATCGACGGGCACTTCGACGGCTGGCTCGATCGGCGACTCGAGGCGTACCGAGTCAACTGTGCGCGTGTCCCGAGCGTGACGGGGCCCATGGTCCCCGAGCCCATCTGGACAAGAGCGGCGTACGAGACAGAGATCCTGGCGCGCATCCAGCGCGATCTCTTGCCCCACGATCCCGCCCGCATCCTGCAAGCGGAATGGGTGAACGCGCGCGGTGCCATCGCGCGCTTCGACCGCTCCGCGATCGAGATTCGCCTGCTCGACATGCAGGAATGTCCGCAGGCGGACTTGGGCGTCGCAGCGCTCCTCACGGCGGCGGTGCGGGCGTTGGTGCAAGAACAATGGGCGAGCTTCGCCGCGCAGAAAGCCTGGGATGAGGCACGACTGGCGGAGCTCCTGCGTGCGTGCATGCACGATGCCGAGCTCGCCCCGATCGACGACGCCGAGTACCTGAGCGTCTTCGGTCTCACGCCGAACATGGCGCGGAATGGGGGCGAAGTCTGGCGCCATTTGGCCTCGGCGCTGCCGGAGGTCCCGCACGAATGCCAGCGCGCGCTCGCGGTGATCCTCGAGCAAGGACCGCTTGCACGCCGCATTCTCGCCGCAACCGGTTTGGAGCCGACGCGAGCGCGGCTTCAGCGCGTCTACCGCGAACTGTGCGACTGCCTCGATCAGGGGCGCATGTTCGGACGGCGCGAAGTCGACCGCGACGCGTGGTAGGTGGCGACGACGATGCCGCCGAGGATGAGCGCCGCCCCGAGGCCGGTGCGCCGCGAGATCGTTTCGTCCAAGAACAGCCAGCCCAAGAGAACGGCGAGGATCGGGATGACGAGCGTCTGGTAGGACACGAGCGTGACTTCGACCCGGCGCAGAACCCAGAGGAAGAGACTGAAGGCGGCCACCGAACCGAAGGCCGAGAGATAGAGAATCGACACCCAGGTGAGGGCGTCGTAGCGGAATGGGTTGCTGCGTTCGATGGGCGCTGCGACCGCGAGGGCGAGCGTTCCCCCGACCAGGAAGGAGACGAAGAGCAGCGCCTGCGGATCGTAGGCGCCGGCGTACTTCTTGGTGAGCACGGACGACAAGCTGGCGAAGAAGACGCTTCCCAGCACGCAACCGATTCCGAGGTTGCTCCCCACCGCGAGGCGATCGGAAAAGATCAACGCGACGCCGCCGATGCCGACGCAGATGCCGCCGATCTTGGTCAGGGTCAAGCGATCCCCGAGGAGGAAGCGGGCGAGGACGGCGACAGCGAGCGGCATGGTGCTGTACAAGACCGCGGTCAGACCCGACGAGATGCGCTCTTCCGCCCAGTAGACGAGGACATAGGGTGCTGCGACCTGCAACAGACCGAGAGACATGCCCAGGAGCCAGAAGCGGCGTCCTTCGGGCAGCCGCGCGCGGCGCACGAGGAGAATACACGCGGTCAGCACGGCGGCGAGAAGGAAGCGCACGCTGACGCCGGTAAGCGGCGGGGCGCCGCGCAAGCCGACGGCGATCATCGTCCAGGTCGAGCTCCAGATCAGGCACATGCAGGCGAATGCCGCGGCCACGAGCCAGGGGAATCGTCCGCCTTTCGACACGCTGCCTCCAAGGGCGAGAATCGCCGCATCCTACACGCTCGCTCGGCTTCCCTTCGAGCGGGCTCTCCGATAGAATGGCGCCGAACGTTCCATGTTTCATCGCGTGCAACCGAGGAGGGCACGATGGCGAAGTACATGCTGATCGCCGCCCGCGATCCGATCGAATCGCGGGAGGCGGAGAAGTATTGTCTCCTGGCAGCGGATCTGAAGCGCGAAGGCAACGACGTGACGTTGTTCTTGGTGCAAAACGCGGTGCTCGGGGCGCGCAAGGGCGCGGCCGCGGGCGCGCTCGGCAAGCTGGCGGGTGCGGGGGTCGAAGTGCTGGCCGATTCGTTCTCGTTGCGCGAGCGCGGCATTCCGACGCAGCGGCTCGCGGCCGGTGTCCGTGTCGCCGAGCTCGACGTCGTCATCGATCACATGGCCGAAGGCCGCAAGGTCATCTGGAACTAGGAGGCTCCCATGGCCGACAAGAAGACGCTCACATTTTCCATCATGGACGCGCCCTACGAGAATGGCCGCACGGTGACGGCAATGCGCCTCATCGACATCGCGGCGCGGCGCGGCTACGACATCACCGTGTTCGCCTACGAAGGAGCAGCCGCGCTCTCGTTCGCCAAGCAAGAGCCGCATGCGAATGCGGTGCACGGGCGCGATCTCGCCGAAGAGGATCACCCCGTGCCGCGCGAATGGGTGGCGGCGCTGATCAAGACCGCCGAAGCTCACGGCGGCAAGCTCGATTGGATCAATTGCGGGCTGTGTGTCGACGAGCGTGGCGTGGCCGAGGCCGTGCCGGGCACGCGGCGCGGTTCGCCCGCCGATCTGTGGAAGGCGGCGGAGAGCTCGGATTGCACCCTCATCATCGGCGCGAAGTGACCATTCGAGGTTCGAGGAGGAAATCATGCCCAAGAAGACTCTGCAGGTGATCGATGCGGGCTACCGCTGCACCATCGAGGAGCAGGACGATCCCGCGATCTGGATCACAGGCGCGATGAAAGGTGCTGGCGGCGATTTGAGCCTGTTGCTGTGCGGCAATGCGGTCAATTACGCCGTGCGCGGTCAGGATGCAAGTGGCCTCTCGTTCGGCGGCCGCAAGCAGACGCAGCCGCCGCGCGTCGACGCCGACTTGACCAAGCTGATGTCCAAGGGCGTCGCCGTGTACGTCGTGCAGGAAGATGCCGTCGAGCGCGGCATCGAGACCGGTGAGCTCATCGACGGTCTCGAACGCATCCCGCGCGCCGGAATCGCCAAGCTGTTCGCCGGTTTCGATCAAGTCTGGCACTGGTGAGGGCGATGCACGTGCATGCAACCCGCCGAACCGGTTGTGGTTGGCTGTTTCCGCGCGGGCGAGGGCGGACGTGGATGCTGAGTGGCATCCTCGCCGTGGCCCTCGCGACCGGAGCGGCGGCGCAGGAAGATCGCAAGCAGACGCGTCCGGTCAAGACGCGCGTCGAGGTGAAGGTGGAGAGCGTGCTCGTCCAGGATGGCGACACCGTCGTTCTCGACTGGGGGAATGGCGACCTGGAAACCGTCCGCATCCTCGGAATCGACACGCCGGAAACGGCGAACATCGAGCACAATTTGCCCTACGACCAGCCCTTCGGGCGCGAGGCAGCAGGCTTCGCCCGCGGCGCATTCGCCACCGCCACCGCGGTGCAGTTGCTGCGTGCCGATCAGATGGATCCTTATGGACGCAGCCTCGGCTATTTGTTCATCAACGGCAAGAACTACTCGGAGCTGGTGGTGCGCGCGCGGCTGGCAGCGGAGTCGGTGACACATTTCGGCGACAACGGCTTCCCTGCCGAGGCGCAGGCGGTGGTCGAGGCCGCGAAGGTGGCGGGACCGGTGCCCTTCGAACCACCACACGAGTTTCGCCGGCGCATGCGCGACGTGACCGAGCACCTGCGCGCCACGGGAGCGCTGCCGCCGAAGCCGCAGGAGAAATAGGTCACGTCGCGGCAGCGTGGATAGGAGAGCGATCCAGCGCTGAAGGAGGCTCCGTGAATTCCAAGTCGCGGCGCGAGCAAGGAAGGCGATCCGATGTCCGATGATCAGTGGTGGTACGTTCTCGACGGGCGGGAAGTTGGGCCGATCCCGTGGGGGCAATTGTACGAGCGCGCCGTGCAGGGGCTCGTCCGACCGGAGGATCCGATTTGGCGCACAGGGATGGCGCATTGGGCACCGGCTCGCGCAATTCCAGGATTGTTTCCCTCGCCAGGGGCTTCACGCCTCCCTCCGCCCATCGGAACATTTCCACCGACGACGGCCAGCGGCAAGACTCGAGTGTCCGCGGCTCTCTTCGCGTTGCTCTTGGGTAGCTTCGGAGCACACAAGTTCTACATGGGGGACACCGGTCTCGGCATCCTCTACTTGGTGTTCTTTTGGACCGCAATCCCGGGGATCATCGGCTTGATCGAAGGCATCATCTATCTCGCGATGTCGGATCAGGAGTTCGTCAGAAAGTATCGATGAACGAGGTGATGCAGTCCCGGCACAGGCGGCGCGTTGCACGCGCGGCGATCGCCTGAGCCCCTCGCGCCCGGCGCGGATGTCGTGCTCCGGCCGCGCTTGGAGGACGACATGTCGAAGCTGCGTTTCAAGATCTCCATGTCCTTCGATGGATTCGTGGCAGGCCCCAACCAGAGCCTGGAGCATCCGCTCGGGATCGGTGGCGGGAAGCTTCACGAGTGGGCTCTCCGGCTCGCGGCGTTTCGCGGGCTCCTGGGCCTCGACGGCGGGGAAGTCAACGAAAGCACGCCCGTCGTCGAGGAATCACTCGCCAACATCGGCGCCACCGTGATGGGGCGCAACATGTTCGGCGGCCACCCCGGTGCTTGGGATGACAGGAATCCATGGAACGGCTGGTGGGGAGCCAATCCGCCGTTTCATCACCCGGTGTTCGTGCTCACGCACCACGCCCGCGAACCCTTCGAGCTCGAAGGTGGAACAACGTTCACGTTCGTGACCAAGGGCATCGAGGCCGCACTGGAGCTGGCGATGCGCGCCGCCGGCAGTCGAGATGTCTCCCTCGCGGGCGGGGCGCGTGCCGCGCAGCAGTATCTCGCCGCCGGCCTCGTGGACGAGATGGAGATCCATGTCGTCCCGGCACTCCTCGGCAGCGGGGAGCGGTTGTTCGATGGGTTGGGCGACGACCTGCACGGTCTCGATCTCGTGCGCACTGTCGTCGCGCCGAAGGTGACGCACTTCAAGTTCGCCAAGCGCCGAGGATCATGAACCCGGAAGGTGTACGCATGCTCGCGAAACGACTGACGCCCATCCTGAACGTTTCGGACATCCAGCAGAGCTTCGCTTGGTTCGAGAAGCTCGGGTGGACGAAAGGCTGGGACTGGGGCACTCCCCCCACGTTTGGCGGTGTTTGCTCCGGCCACTGCGAGATCTTCCTGTGCCAGAACGGACAGGGGGGTCGAGGCAAGAGCAGCGTGGCGATGACGTTCGGCCCGGACGGCGACGATGGCGCCGACAGCGGCGTGTGGATGTCGATCTGGGTGGACGATGTCGACGCGGTGCATCAGCGTTGCCTCGAGCAGGGTCTCGAGATCACCTGGCCGCCGACCGACATGCCGTGGGGTGTGCGCGAGACGCACGTGCGCCATCCGGACGGGCATGTCTTCAGAATCAGCCGGGGGATCGAAGGCGAGGAGTAGCGGGTGACGAAGGTCGCCTTCGGCATGAAAGCGCATTCAGGATGGGCGGCTCTCGTCGTCGTCGGCAAACGAGGTGGAGACGTCGTGGTCGTCGACCGGCGACGCATCGAGCTCGCCGAGGACGAGTGGGCGAAGCAGCCCTATCACGCTGCCGAGGATTTGAAGCCGGATGCGGCGCGAGATGTGGTGAAGCGAGGGGTCGAAGCAGCGCACCGAATGGCTTTGCGAGAAGTGCGAGCCGCGGTGAAACGCGAGCAAGAACGGGAAAACGAAGTGACCGCCTGCGCGGTGCTGGTCGGCAGTCCCATGCCCGAGTGGAACACCGACGAGATCCTCGCCGTACACTTCCGCATGCACAAGGCCGAAGGCGTTCTGTTCCAAGATGCGCTGGTCCGCGCGAGCGAAGCTTGCGGAGCAAGGGTGGTCGCGATCCCGGAGAAGATGCTTGAAGAACAAGCGGAGACAGTGCTCCGAACTCCGGCCAGCGGCCTGGTGAAGAAGATCGTGACGCTCGGCAAGACGGTGGGGCCTCCTTGGGGCAAGGACCAGAAGGACGCTGCCCTGGCAGCCCTGGTCGCCTTGCACTCGAAATGAGAAGCACTGCACTCCAACCCATCGGGCCGCAGCTCGGATGATTCGAAGCCACGTCGCATGGACGCTCAGGGGTCTCCCGGCAGCTCTTCTGCTGGGTGCCGCGTTTTTTGGCGAGCCCTGCGTGAAAACCGCGCCGCGTGCGGGCACGGGAGCGCCGAAAGTCGTCGAGCCAGGTGATTTGGAAGAGCGAATCGACGGCTTCCTCACCCAGGCGGCGGATTCCGGATTCAACGGGTCGGTGCTGGTCGCGACCGATCGCCGTATCGTCCTGCACAAGGGCTACGGCTATGCCGACCCGAAGCGAACGGTTCCGGTCACGACCACGACACCGTTCTGGATCGCCTCGATCTCGAAGCAGTTCGCCGCCGCCGCCATCCTCGAGCTGCAGGAACAGGGACGGCTCGCGCTCGACGACTCGATCGCGAGCTTATTTCCCGGGGTTCCCGCGGACAAGCGAGGCATCACTCTGCACCAGCTCTTGACGCACACGGCAGGTCTCGAGCAGCGCTACGCCGCCGACGGGATCACCGACCGAGACGAGGCGGTTCGTGCCCTCCTCGCGAACCCACTGGTGCGGCCGCCCGGCGCAGCCTTTGGTTACTCGAACGATGCCTACAATCTCGTCGCTGCCGTGGTCGAGATCGTCGCGGCACAGGCGTTCGAAACGTTTGTGCACGAGCGGCTCCTCGAGCCGGCGGGCCTGTTGCACACCGGGTTCTGGGGGCCGAACGCGCACCCCGAAGTGGCGGCAATCCTCCAAGGTGATTTCCCCAACTCGACGATCCTGAATCCCAACTGGGGCTATCGCGGTGCGGTGGGCATGTTCTCGACGTCCGAGGATCTATTCGAGTGGTACCAGGCGCTCGCGAGCGACAAAGTGCTGTCGCCATCGGCTCGCGGTCGGCTGCTCACGCCGCACACGCAGCGCGGAACGGTGGGTGTCGGGTACGGGTGGTTCGTCTCGTCCACGCCGCGCGGGACGAAATCGGTCTGGACGCGCGGCTACGAAGGTTTCGGCCACGGCGCCGTTCTCGCCACCTATCCGGACGAGGGAGTCGTCATCGTCGTGACGACGAACTCTGGCGAGCGGGCGCCGGGCGTTCCCGTGAGCCACAAGCTCGCCGAGGACCTCGCCCAACTCGTCTTCTCTCCGCGCTGACGGTCGCGCATCGATGGCGACCTCTCCCCCCGACCGATCGTGGTAGCATGTGCGCACCTCGCCGCCCCGTTCGGAATCCACAAGGCTTCTCGCGATCAAGGAGCCGCAGAAATGGCAAACAATCGCATCGTCCACTCCGAAATCCCCGCCAACGAGCCGGAAGCACTGACTCAGTTCTACAGCCAAACGAGCGGATCGGGAGCCCGAGCGACGGTATGAGGCAGGTGGCAACCGCCGGTGATTTCGTTGCTCGCGTACTTCGTCGTGACCTTCATCGTTTCGTGGGGCTTCTTCTTTGCGGCAAGCATGACGGAACAGGCGGGACCGCGAGGGCTCTTGTTCTTGCTCGGCACGTTCACGCCCGGATTCACCGCTCTGGCGTTCACCGGGCGGGCCAGCGGACAGAGCGGTGTGGCGGCGCTGCTGCGGCGACTCGTCGATTGGCAGGTCGCCGGGCGTTGGTACCTGTTCGCGGTTGGTTACATGGCGGCGGTCAAGATGACCGTCGCCTTGGTGCATCGCGCCGTGATGGGAGAGTGGCCACGATTCGGCGCCGAGCCTTTGTACCTGATGCTCGCCGCCACCGCCACGTCCACTCTCCTGGGTGGACAGGCGGGCGAGGAGATCGGATGGCGCGGGTATGCGTTGCCGCGTCTCGCGTCGCGTTTCGGCCTTGCAGGCGGGAGCGTGCTGCTCGGCGTGCTGTGGGCGGCCTGGCACCTTCCCCTGTTCTTCATTCCAGGAGTCGACAAATACGGTCAATCATTTGTCCTCTACGCGATTCAAGTGACCGCCATCTCCGTGGCGATGGCTTGGCTATTTGCGAACACGCGCGGCAGCTTGCTGCTCGTCATGCTCATGCACGCTGCGGTGAACAATACGAAGGATCTCGTGCCGTCGGCCGAGCCCAACGCCACGAATCCGTGGGCGCCGAGCCACTCGCTCGTCGCCTGGCTCACGGCAGCAGTGCTCACGCTCGTGGCGGTCTGTTTTCTCTTTCGCATGCGCAAGAGTCCTCGACTTGCACGCGAAGTGGTCAGCCCTTGATGACGGCGATGGGGCGAAGTCGCGCCACCTTGCGCGCGATTCCAGCACGGGCGACGACCTCGATGACGCGGTCGACGTCCTTGTAGGCTCGCGGCGCTTCTTCGGCCAGGCCGGGCATGGAGCCGGCGCGCACGGTGACGCCTTGGGCTTTGAGCTCTTCGCGCAGTTTCTCGCCGCGAATCTCGCGCTTGGCGTGCGAGCGGCTCATGACGCGCCCGGCACCATGGCAAGTGGAGGCGAAGGTTTGTTGCATGGAATCCTCGGTGCCCAAGAGCACCCACGAGGCCGTGCCCATGGAGCCCGGGATGAGCACGGGCTGGCCGATGCTCCGCAGATCGTCGGCGAGTCCGGGCGCGCCGGGACCGAAGGCGCGCGTGGCGCCCTTGCGGTGCACGCAGAGCGTGCGGCGTTGGCCTGCGACTTCGTGCTCTTCGATCTTCGCCATGTTGTGGGCGATGTCGTAGACCTGATGCAGCGTGGCATCGCCGATCTCTTTGGCCAACACCTCTGCGAACGACTGGCGCACGAAGTGCGCCAGCACCTGCCGGTTGGCGAATGCGAAGTTGGCGGCGCATGCCATGGCCGCCAGGTAGGCGCGGCCTTCGGGCGAATCGAAGGGCGCGCACACCAGCTCGCGATCGGCGAGCCGAATGCCGTACTTGCGTACCGTCGCTTGGAAGCTGCTGACGTAGTCCGTGCACACCTGGTGCCCGAAGCCGCGACTGCCGCAATGGATCTGGATCACGACTTGCCCTGGAAAAAGGCCGAGCACCTGAGCCGCCGTTGGGTCGAAGACGGTATCCACTTCGTCCACTTCGATGAAGTGATTGCCGGCGCCGAGAGTGCCGACCTGATGCCGGCCGCGTTGGATGGCACGGGCGCTCGTGTGCGAGGCGTCGGCGCCGGGGATGGTGCCGTTGGCTTCGGTGCGCGCCAGGTCACTAGCCGTGGCGTAGCCGCGCGCGAGCGCCCAGCGGGCACCGCCTGTGAGGACGTCTTCCAAGTCGTCGGACCCGAGGCGCACCACACCCTCGGAACCGACACCGCTCGGGCAGTTGCGGAACAACGCCGTCGCCAAATCGCCGATCCGGTGGCGGATCTCCGCATGCGAGACGTGCGCGGCGAGTAGGCGCACGCCGCAGTTGATGTCGTACCCCACGGCTCCGGGCGAGATGATGCCATCAGGAACGGAGGCTGCCATGACGCCACCGATGGGCATGCCATAGCCTTGATGCACGTCCGGCATGACCACGACGGGTCCGACGAGGCCCGGTAATGCGGCGACATTCATCGCCTGCTCGAAGGATTTGTCGCGCAGCGCGTCTTGCAGGAGCTTGTCGTCGGCGTAAACACGCACGGCAACCTGCATGTCGGCGCGAGCGCTCTGGGGAAGCTCCCACACGCAGTCGCCGAGAGGCTGGAAACTCTTCTTGGTGAGTGGCATCGAGGGCTCCAAGATCGAGCGCGGTGGCTTGGTGCCCGCGCATGGTTCGGTGCGATGTCAAACGTCGAAGACGATCTCGGCCTCGCATCCCGAGTCCAGTCGGCGGATGGCGATGGCATTGAACGTCGCTGCCTTGATCGTTCGACGCAGCTCATGCACGCGCCCGCCCACCACCGTGGCCTGCAGGCGCGATTCCGCAAGCCCGGGCGCTGTCATCGATGTGTCGATGGAGGTGATGTCGAACTCGCTGAACGCGATGCCCTTGTCCTCGCTCAGGTACAGCAGCTCGTTCAGCCAGTCGACGAGGAGAGTTTCCGCATCGATGGCGCGTAGATCGAGCTCGAGCGTGCGCTCCGGAGCCACCTGGGCGAGATCGACCAGCAAGCTGAACATGCCGCGCGCCGCGGCCTCGAACAGCGCGCGCAAGTCACGACCGCGGACACGGATGGCCCAGTCGGCGGTGTGCTCGATCTCCTCGAACGGTGCTTCGTTCATATGTCGAGCCGACCTGGATTCTCAGCGCTTGCCCAGCAATCCCAGAGCGTACTTCCCGGGCCCGCTCAGGAACAGCGCACCATAGACGCTGAGGAGCTCGAGCGCGTGGGAAGCCGCGCGCCAGCCTGAACCGGGTTCACCGGCCGGGAGCCTCAGGTGATGCGAGATGGCGACGAGCATGGTGAACGCGAGCATCGCAGCCGCCGGGCGGAAGAGAAACCCCAGCGCGAGCAAGATCGAGGCGAAGAACTCGGCGAAGCCGGCCATGAAGCCCCAGAACGTCGGCAGAAAGGCGAGACCGAGACCCGGCAGCGCGTCGCCGATCTCATGCCATCGCGCCGGACCGCCCGAGATCTTTCCCCAGCCGTGAAAGAGCGCCATGTTCGCGCCGACGCCGAGACGAAGAAGCAAGAGGCCGAGGTCGCGGGTGGAATGGATCGCGGTGTCGATTCGAAGCATCAGGCGTCCCTTCGTGGGTGTGTTTCAGACCACGTCGCGCAAAAGCGGTTGGCTGAGACAATGCGGGCCGCCGCGAGCGCGCGAGATCTCGTTGCTCCCGAGCAAGACACAAGCGTGCTCGCCGCCATCGATGTCGACGCTCTTCTGGCCGTAGAGCAGCTCCTTGGCCGAAACGATGGTGTAGCCAGCGCGCGCGAGCTCCGCCGCCGTGGCGATGTTTCGATCGTAGAGGAGGACGACTCCGGGAGCGACCGCGAGGGCGTTGGCGCCATCGGTCCATTGCTCGCGCTGCTGCAACATTGGATCGCTGCCGCCGCATGGGATCGGCTTCAGGTCGACGCCCCTGCGCCGCAGCGCCGAAAACAAATCGGCGCGCCCCACCGGGAGCAGCTCGCGCGCGTGCAGATCGATCTCGAAGATTCGCCCTTCGCCGGGATTCCCCGGCTCGACCAGGCCCGGGTAGACCAGGCAGGCGTCGCGGTCGATGGGTGTCATGACGGTATCGAGGTGCATGTAGGCGCGATGCTGCGGCAGCGAGACGATGACGAGCCAGCGTGGGCCAGTGTCAAGTCGAGCGAGAGCGCGAGCCAGCCGCTGCACGCCCGTGCGGTTCGTGCGCTGCGAGGCGCCGACGGCGACCACATTGGGGGAGAGCACCAACACGTCGCCGCCTTCGATGTGCGGCCGGTGTGGCCCGAGATGGATGGAAGCATCGCGGCTCGCGCTGGGGTCGAGGAGTCGCGGCACCGACGAGAGATCGGGGTGGAAGCGGAACACGGCGCTCGCGAGTAACGATTCCCGCCAGCGCGCCGGTGTCGCCATCGACGCGATCACCACTCGCTCGCCGAGGACGATCTGCGGATCGCGTTGAAAGCACAGGTTGGGCACCGGCGGGATCTCGAAGATCTCGTGCGCATCGTGGGCAGTGTATGGCGGCTCGCGGCGCAGGCCGCCGGTCATGAGGCGCGCCAGCTCTGCCGGTGTGGTGGCGCGCAAGCGCTCGAGAACGTCCGGCGCCAGCACGTCCTCGAACGGATCGAGCAGCCAGCTGCGCGCCTCCTGGCGTTGCAACGCCTCCACCAGCAAGGTGCGAAACTGCACGACCTCGACACCCAGTGCTTCGAGGACGCGCTGGAACCGCCGGTGTTCCTTGCGCGCCGCGTCGCCGAACAAGATGTCGTCGAAGAGCAGCTCCTCCATCATGATCGGTAACATGTGGTCCACTTCGAGCCCTGGCTCGTGGACGAGGACGCGGCGCAAGCGGCCGATCTCAGATGTGACGCTGACTTGAGGCACGGGATCTCCTCCGGGCTCGGGGGAGAATACCCGGTTTGGCCTGTCGATCCAGTCCTGCTATGGTCCGTCTCGATGAGCCTCGATGCCGAAAGACCGCCCGCCGGCCCATTCGCCGTCGCGGAAGACGTGCCTGTGCGTTTCCGCGACACCGATGCGATGGGCCACGTGAACAACGCCGTCTATCTCACCTACCTCGAGGTGGGGCGTCAGGCTTATTGGCAACGCTTCTCGCGTCCGGGCAGCTACAATGCCGTGCCGTTCGTGCTCGCGCACGTGTGCATCGATTTCCGTGCAGAGGCGCATGTCGGCGAAGTGGTGCGCGTGTTGTTGCGCACGACCTGGGTGTCCCGGAGCTCCTTCGCGATGGAGTACGAGCTGCGCGAACGCGACTCGGGTGTGCTGCTCGCGACTGCCGAGACGGTGCAAGTGACCTACGACTATCAGGCCAAACGCTCGATCGCCGTCCCCGAATGGCTGCGGCAGGAGCTCGAAAGGGTCGAAGGGCGCGCGTTGCCTTCGCGGCCGAGCTGATTGCGGGACGGGAACCGAGGCCCGAACGCGGCAGCATTCCGGCACCGGACACCTGCCGGGGGAGTGGGAGTGAGTCTGCTCGCGCGCTACTCGCGATGGCTGCACACGGGCTGGCCGGCGGGCACGGTGGAGAAGCTGCCTGCAGTCGAGCCCGACGGATCGACGCGCATCCCGGGGCTCTACATCGTCGGTGATCTCACCGGGATTCCGCTGCTCAAGTTCTCCTCCGATACCGGTGCCCGCGCGGTGCGTACGATCCTGGCGGATGCGGCATTCCAAGCGGCGCGCAAAGAGCCCACGCCCGAAGGACGCGAGGTCCTGGATCTCGTGATCATCGGCGCGGGCGTGTCCGGGATCGCCGCGGCGCTCGAGGCCAAGCAGAACGGTCTGCGCTTCGAGGTCTGCGAGGCCACCGAACCGTTCTCGACCATCGTCAACTTCCCCAAGGGCAAGCCGATCTACACCTACCCGACGCAGATGACGCCGGCGGGAAGTCTGCAATTGCACGCCACGGTCAAGGAAGACCTGGTGAAAGAGCTGCAAACGTACGCGCGCACCGCAGGCGTCACGCCGCGCCCGCTGCACATCGAGCGCGTCGTGCGCCGCGGCAAGCTGCTCGAATTGCCGCTCGCCCAAGGCGAAAGTCTGCTTGCGCGCCGCGTCAACGTCGCCATCGGGCGTTCGGGCAACTTTCGCCGGCTCGGAGTCCCCGGAGAGGACCTGGCGAAAGTCGCCAACCGATTGCATGACCCGATGGACTTCACAGGGCAGGAAGTGCTGGTGGTTGGGGGCGGCGACAGCTCCCTCGAAGCGGCGATCGCTCTGGCGCTCGGCGGCGCCTCGGTCGTGGTGTCGTATCGCGGGACGGAATT
>DASRJO010000223.1:0-6579 GCA_035649435.1 Candidatus Krumholzibacteriia bacterium
AGACGTCCGGCAGCACCGGCCCGCGCCACGACGGCGAGGCTGGCCGCGAGCGCGCAGAAATAGAGCATGGCCCGGCTCCACCCGACGATGTCATCCGCGCCCGTGACCCATGGAGCCCTGCTCGTTCCCAGCACGGCGCTCACGGCGCCCGCCGCGACGACGACGATGGGGAGCATGGACAAGAGCACGATCCGAGCTTCACCGATCCCCCAGTCTGCGGCGCTCTGGCGCCAGAAGCGGCGCCAACCGCTAGGCTCCGGACTCGGGGCGCGATCGTCGAATGCGGTCCTCATGCAATGACTTCCTTGGTGTGGCCGAGAGCCGATCTTCCCGGCACGGCCACAGGTGCGGCGAGAACGGCTTCGACACACATGCGCTCCAACTTCTCGGCCGACTGTCGCCAGCAGAAGTTGTTCTCGACGAAGCGCCGGCCTTGCATGCTCAGCGTGGCGCGATCGGATGCATGGCGCAGCAAGTGCACCGTGGCCTCGGCGAACTCGAGCGGATTGCGCGCGGTCAGAACCGGGGGAGTGATGCCGTTGGTGCGCAGGCCTTCCGCGACGATGCTGGTGGCCACGACAGGGATCTGCATGGCGAGAGCCCCGAGCACTTTGTTCTGCATTCCAGAGGTGTAGCGGAGCGGCGCGACGCACACGGTCGCCTTCTCGAGATAAGGCCGCATGTCGTCGACGAATCCGGTCACGAGGACTCCCGGGCTGCGACTGGCCAGCTCACGCACTCGTCGCGAGGGGTCGCGCCCGACCACGAGGATTTCGAGATCCGGGATGGCGCGACGCACGAGCGGGGCGATGTCCTGGATCAAATGCACTGCCGCATCGTCGTTCGGGGCGTAGTCCATCACCCCGGTGAAGATGATGCAGTTCTGCGTCGGCCGTGCTTCGGGTCGCCGCCGCCAGTAGCGGTGATCGATCCCATTCGGGACGATGGTGGCCTGACTCTTGGGGCCGAGAACGATCTCGCGATCGCGCGCACTAATGAAGGAAACGTGTGCGGTCTTGCGCGCCAGACCTTGCTCGAGCCGGCGAACCTGACGGTGGCGCAACCACAAGAGTGGCTTGTGCGGCCAGGCTGCGAACTGCAGCTTGGTGCCGATGCGCATCGACGTGGCGTCGCAGAAATCGGCGACGATCGGCAGATCGCAATCCGCGATCACCGGGAACAGGTGTTTGCCATGGAACAGGACGACATCGTAGCGGTCATGAGCCACGAGAGCCCGGAAAGCGGCACGCATTTCCGCCACCGCGGCGCGGACTTGCAGCTCGCGACCCAATCGCCCGCCGGGAAGTCGCCGTGATTCCTCGTGCGTTCGGAAAGTGAGGATCTTCTCGGTCAGCGTGCGCATCTCCGCCATCACTTCCGGGGCGATGTCGGTGCGTGTCAGCGCCAGCAGGGTGATCCGATGGCGCCTGCCCAGCTCGCGCACGAAGTGGTAATGCCGCGTGGAACCGCGCATGGACGGGTGCTGGAACGAGTGAACGAGATACAGGATGCGCATGGAATCTCCGCGTTGACTGGTTCAGCGGCCGTCGCTGTACCCGAGGGTGTTGCGTGCCCTCAGACCGTCGGCATCACGTTCCGCGTCGATGCTGCCGCCCCGTGCGTCGAGGATGACGTTGTCCATGATCTCCACCTGACCGGCGTGGGAGATGTCGATGCCTTCGTCGTGGCAATCGACGAAGCGATTGCGGCTCACGCTGCCACGGCCGCCGTTCAAATCGAGGCCATCCTTGCGCACGTTCTCGAACACGTTGTCTTCGATGACCATTTGGCCGCCGCGGACGTAGACGGCATCCTTGCCGTAGAGGTCGACGAAACGGCTGTGACGGATTTCGACGTCCGCACCGATGAGGGACAAGGTGCCGTAGAAGTCGGTGCCATTCACACGCACATGACGTCCGTGGTCGAAATGGGCGTGCTCGAAGATCGACACCCCCTTGCCGACGATGCCGACCGCTCCCCATTTGCGCATCCGGTCGGCGGCTGTGAACAGGATCGGATCACTCGCGGTGCCGCGGGCGACGATGGGGCTGTAGGAGACGAGCGAGCTGCCATGGTGAAAGCGAAGCACGGCGCCGGCTTCGATTCTGAGGCGGGTGCCGCGCGGCACAACCACCGTATGCTCGATGACATGCTCGCCGCGACGGAGCAGGATGTTCCCGGGGGCGTCCGGGTCGGCGGAGAAAGCGCGATTGGTTGCCAAGAAACTGCGCACGGGCGCGTCCGCCAGATGGGGTTTTTCGTCGGAGAAGCTCACGTCGTACCCGGTGAGTCGATAATACACCCAGCGCGAGCGGTCGATGTGAAAGCCCACGCAGAAGAGCGACGCGGCGAGACCGATCCACATCAAGTAAAGCATGGCGACGCGGAACGACAGGCTGCCACGTAAATGGCGATAGGCGAGCCGAAAAACGAGACAGCAAACCAGGAACAATCCGGCCGACACCACCAGCATCCGGGGTGGAACATGCAGGATCAAGCGCGTCGCAAGGAGTGCAGCGCCGGCCACAAAGATCAGGCCGGCGACCAGACGAGGGCTCGCGACGCTCACGGGTTGTGGTCGAGAATCCAACCGGCGGCCTCCAATAAGTTGCTGGCGACATAGTCTGGCTTCACGGAGTCGGCACCGAGTTGAGCCTCGGTGGCGAGTCCGTAGCCCGTGCGCACGAGGATGGTACGGCAGCCGAGCGCGTGTCCTGCTTCGAGGTCGCTCTCCTTGTCTCCGACACAATACGATTGGCTGAGATCGAGACCGAGCTCGTTGGCGGCGCGCTGCAGGGAACCGGACTGGGGCTTGCGACAGGAACAGCTCTGGCGATAACGGCCGAACCCCTCGGTCGGATGGTGTGGACAATAATAGATGGCGTCGACGAAAGCTCCCTCGCGCGCCAGCAAAGCCTGCAGCTCCTGGTGAATCTCGGCCAGCTTTTCCTCCGACAACAGACCGCGGGCAATCGCCGCCTGGTTGGTGATCACCACGACGCGCAGGCCGGCGCGGTTGAGCATGCGGATCCCTTCGGATGCACCCACCAGGAGCTCCAAGTCCTCGACGCAACGCAAGTGCTGCACGTCGCGGTTGATGGTGCCATCGCGGTCGAGAAACACACTACGCATTGTCTTGGCTCTCGAACAACTCGGGTTCGATCATTTCGCACACAGCGTGACTGATTTTGATGTGCATCTCCCGGATGTGAGACATTGCGCGCGAAGGGACGCAGAAACGATCGCTCACGCTGAGTCGCAGGCGTGTGCCTGCCCAGCCCGCCAAGATAACTGCTTGCATGGGCGATCTTTAATTCGTCAGGTTCCAATGAAGTACCGTTCAGGGCGCGTGACCCTAACCAATTATCCGGGCCTCGATGGTCCACCGTCAACGCGACGGCCGCCGAAGGGCGCGCAATCCCTTTGCGTTCCCGCATTGCAAGCCTCTTGCACGGCGAATTGTGTGCCTTCCCCCAGTGGGACCGGCAGCGGACATTCGTCCTCCTACGCGATGATTCGCGTGTCCCGGGTCTTTGCCCACAGCCGGGGGAGCAGCCGAGGAAGCTGCGCCAAGCCTGGCAGCGGATCGTCCCACACCAACAGGTCGAACTTGCGGCGCGGGTTCCCCATGCCGAGCAACGCGCGCAGCGCACGCGCACGCGTCGGGAGGCGCCAAAAATCGTAGCGACTCTGGCGTGCGAGCACTGCCGCGATCCACAAGAGATCCTTCTGCAGGTCACGGCAGCGCAAACCGTGGCGATAATTGCCGTCGATTTGCGGTGCGAACCCGGCTTCGCCCTGCAGGAGCAGTCGCGCGAGCAGCGCGGGGAAGTCGACACCGCTCGCTACCGCGAGCGGCAGCGATCCCCAGATCCGGCCATTCACTTCCATCAATTCGGTACGGTCGGGCCCCACCTTGAACTCGACCATGGCCAGGCCGGTCCATTTCATCTCCTGCAGCAGGCGCACCGACCACGCCAGAAGCTGCGGATCGAGGGCTACGCTTTCACGGTAGGAGCTCGCGCCGCCGGACAATGGGATCTCGCGCAGGCGCCGGTGTGCGAAGGCCGCGAGAGGCCGGCCCTGGCTCATGAGCAGCTCGACCCCGAGGCCGACCCCTGGGCAATAGCGTTGCAGCAGCACGCTGCAGCGACCCGCGAACCGCGCCAGCTTGTGCTCGAGGTCAGTCGGGTTCTCGGCATACGTCACCTGAAAGGATTCGATGCCGCTCGCTTCGGCCAGCTTGTGCGAGGCCTGCGGCTTGAGCACGAGAGGCCAGCCCCAGTCACGCGCCGCAGCCAATGCCTCCTCGACCGTGTCGACATGACGAGTTTCCGAGACAGGGATCCCGAGGCTCGCCGCCAACTCCAAGGTCTTGCTCTTGTTCGTCACCAAGTGCAGCGCGGCGTCATCGGGCATGGCGACGCGTGTCTTGGCCGCGAACGAGCTCCGGGCCGCTGCCAGCGGTTGGATGGCCAAGTCGGTGACGGGAATGACGAGATCCACTTTTTCCTCGGTGACGATTCGCTGTATCGCGGCGACGAACGCATCGGGATGTTCGCGCGGCGTCGGTACCACGAAAGACCTGTGCACGTAGCGCGAACGGAAGCCGAGGCTCCTGGGCTGGTCATCCACCGCCAGCACGCGATAGCCGGCGCGACCGAGTGAACGGATGACGCAAATCGCACTGCCGCGGCCAGCATCGGTCACCAGCACCGTGGCCTGCTTGCCGGTGCTTCTACCCATGCGAATGCTCCCGCGAGTGCCCCGGCGCCAACAGCGCGGCGGAGCTCGCCGAGGCCGAGCGATCGCTGGCCTGAAAAGCCGAGATCGCGCGCGCGACGTCGTGCACGACGGCCTCGAGATCACGGTCGGCATCCACCAGCGTGAAGTGCGGCACCAAGCGCTCGAACTCACGGTATTGCTGCCTGCGCTTCTCGAGGTATTCGACCGAGAATTCGCCCTTGCGCTGGAACACGACGGCGCCCGGCGCATCGAGGCAGACCACCAAGTCGGGAGCGCGGCAGATGCGGCAGAGCAGGAATCCGTGCAACCGCCGTTTGAAGCTGCGCCGCCGGGCGGTCGGGTCGATGTCGCCATGGTAGTAGTCGAGAATGAAGTGCCGGTCGAAGAGCACGACGGTGCCGCGACGTGTATAGCTGGCAGCGACCATCTCGCGGTACATTTCGTCGAGGATGCGATTGACGAACCCCAGCGTCTTGCGGGTCGAGTGCAAGGGCCCGGCCAGAAGGCGCGCGCGCCCGCCACGGCTGCCGGCTTGCTTCTGGGGTTGACCCGGGTGCGGCTGGCGTTGGCGGCGCTTCCACCAGCGCGTCGTCGGCAGAATGACGTTGCAAGCCTCGACGTTGTCTCCCATGTAAAGGTACTTGAGAGGCAGCGGGAACTCGCGCTCGAGCCGGCGCGCGATGGTGGTCTTGCCGACGCCATCCGGTCCGATGAGAGCCACAGTGAACGCGGATGCCATCAGAGGTCGAGCTCCTTCCAGTGCTCGAGAGCGAACTTCCACAGCACGAAGAAGCGGTTGTTCGTCAGCCATTGCAGCAATTCCCCTTGATTCTGATGATCCGCCGGGCCCTCGGCGTGCAGGCGCGCGACGAGGCTGGACGCGTATCGAACCCATGTGAGCAGGAACAGGGGCCGCAGGCTGCGGGCCGACAGGCCGACCGCCTTGGCGTAGTCGAGGACATAGGGACGCGCCCAGGCCGGGGAGCCGAAGAATGCTTCGGCGAAGGCCTCGGCATGCCTGCCGGAGTGCGCCGCATCGACGCGTGCGAAGGCGACGTACGTGAGAAAGAAGAACACATCCGTGGCCGGCAGCCCGGTGGCATCGGCTAGCTCCCAATCCACGACCCCGACGCGACCCTCGGCATCCAGCAGGATGTTCGGGGAGCTCAGATCCCCATGCTCGAAGACGCGCGGCAAGACTTGAGTGGCCAGCGGTTGGACGATCTCGTGCGTGCGCTCCAGCATCTTGCGCAGCTCCTGCGACTCCGGGAAGGCCGTGGCCAGCCGGCTCAGATTGCTTTCGATGTGCTTGCGCACCGAGCCGGTGGGGCCGGTGACGAAAGCGCGCGAAGCGAAGTGCAGCTCGGTGACCCAGCGCATGACGCTCTCGATGCAGTCCTGCTGGTTCGCGCGCACTACGGCCGGCGACATCGGATGACCTGGCACGAGGGTTTCGAGCAACAGCTTCGTCCCGTGCCAATCCCGGTAGGACACGACCTGCGGCACCGAGCCGAGCTCCGCCGGGCGAAGCATCGCCAGCTTCTGCAGGTTGGCCACCTCGCGGTCGAGGAAGGCGTGGTCGTCGGGCAAGCGCGGAGTCTTGGCGATCAGCACCGGTTCACGCTCGTCGTTGGCGAAGACGAAGAACAGAACGTGGCTCGAAGCACGGAAGCGCGGTGTGCGCAAGAGACAATCCAACGTGCGCGGCGCCGGGATGCCGAGCCCGAGCTCGTCCCACTGTTCGAGGATCGTTTGGCGGAGTGCCTTCATGCGATCTCCTCGCATGTCTGCTTGCAGGCCACGACGCTGAGGCACGGAACGAGACCTTGGAGG
>DASRJO010000224.1:0-3955 GCA_035649435.1 Candidatus Krumholzibacteriia bacterium
CCGAACAGCGCCGTCTTCACCATGATCGGACGCGAGGCGCCGCTCGAGTTCTTCCGCCGTTCGGGCGTGCCGATCCGTGGCGATTGGACCCGCCGAAGCAAGCTCGCGCTCGCCGGCTTCATGCTGTTCTGCACCGCGCTCTACGATTGGAAGTCCGGCGGCTATCTCGATGCCCTGGGTCGCAAGCTCGGTGGTTTTCCCTACGATCTCGGCCAATGGTTGCACGCTGCGCCGCATTCGCTGCTCGGTGTCACGCTCGGCTCGGCACAGGGACCGTCCTTCTGGTACACGCTGGCCTATTCGACTCTCATCGTGATCTTCGGTGTGCGCCGCATCCGGCGCCGGCGCACCCCCTACGTGCGCGTGCAAACTCTCACTCTGATGTCGATCCAGGTGTTGCCGCTGTTCGTCTTGCCGGAGATCCTTCTGCCGTGGCTCGGGTACCACGGCTGGCTTCCCGCCTGGCTCGCCGATCCGCTCTTCCCGGTAGTCGACTATGGGCATGGCCGCGAGTATTGGCGTGCCTATGGCTTCGTGCTCGCTTGGCCGCTCATGGTCTACAACTTCTTCACCGACGCGCCGCTTTGGGGATGGCTCGTGCTCGGGGGCCTGCAGACATTCGTCCTCATCCCGCTCCTCGTCTACCGCTGGGGCAAGGGCGCATATTGTGGCTGGATCTGCTCGTGCGGGGCGCTGGCGGAAACGCTCGGCGATACCCAGCGCCACAAGATGCCGCATGGGCCGAGCTGGAATCGACTCAACATGGTTGGGCAGGCGATCCTGGCGCTCGCGTTCGCATTGCTCCTGCTGCGCATCGCGTGGTGGATTTGGCCCCAGACCGCCTGGCTGCGCGCAGTGAACCTTGCCGCCAAGGACGGCAGCGGCCTGCCGGGTGCGCTGCACTTGCTGAGCTACAAGTGGCTCGTCGACGTCTTCTTGGCCGGGGTGCTGGGGTACGGCCTGTACTTCTGGTTCAGTGGCCGGGCCTGGTGCCGCTTCGCCTGTCCGCTCGCGGCCCTCATGCACGTGTACGCGCGCTTCTCGCGTTTCCGCATCCTGGCCGACAAGAAGAAGTGCATCTCGTGCAACGTCTGCACGTCGGTGTGCCATCAGGGGATCGACGTGATGAACTTCGCCAACAAGGGCATGCCCATGGCCGATCCAGAATGTGTGCGCTGCAGCGCTTGCGTGCAGAGCTGCCCCACCGGCGTGCTGAGCTTCGGTCAGGTGGACCCGAAGACAGGCGTTGTCCTGGGCTACGACCGGCTCGCCGCCTCGCCGGTGCAAATGGCTGAAGAACACTGATCGGTTACACTCTGCTGCAACTCGTGGAGGGTCGATGTCGGCGTTGAAGGATCGGCTCGTATTCGTCACCGGTGCCAGCAGCGGCATCGGCCTTGCGTGCGCGCGTGTGTTCGCTGGCGAGGGGGCGCGGTTGCTGCTCGCTGCGCGCCGGATCGAACGATTGCAGGCGCTCGCGACCGAACTGGAATCTGCCGCGGGAGTGCACTGCCTGCGACTCGACGTGCGCGACGCCGGTGCGGTCGACAAGGCGCTCGAGGGATTGCCGCCGGCGTGGCGCGACATCGACATTCTGATCAACAACGCCGGGCTTTCGCGTGGCCTGGCTCCCATTCAGGCCGGCGACCGAGCCGACTGGGACGAGATGATCGACACCAACGTCAAAGGCCTCTTGTACGTGACACGCGCCGTCCTGCCGGGGATGCTCGCGCGCGAACGCGGCCATGTGATCAATGTGGGCTCGATCGCGGGCCGAGAAGTTTACGCCAACGGTGGTGTGTACTGCGCCAGCAAGTATGCCGTCCGCGCCCTGACCCAGGGGTTGCGTCTCGACTTGCACGGCACGCCGGTTCGCGTCAGCACAGTGGATCCGGGGCTCGTCGAAACCGAGTTCAGCATGGTGCGGTTCCGCGGCGACACCGAGCGCGCCGCCAAGATCTACGCCGGCACGCGCCCGCTCGGGCCGGAAGACGTCGCCGACGCCGTGTTGTTTTGCGCCACGCGCCCGCCGCACGCGACCGTGGCCGAGCTAGTGCTGCTCGCGTCCGACCAAGCCACGGCAACGACGATCCTGCGCCGCCCGGATCAAAGATAGCGCTCGCGCAACACCCCGACATGGTGCAGCTCGTGCCCGGCGATGATGTACGGCATGGCGCGCACAGTGAACTCGTACCCGGATGCCGTGCCTCGGCGCATCCCGATCTCCGCATCGAAGCTCTCGAACAGCGCCAGATTCGCTGCGCGCACGGCGGCGAACTCGGCGAGAATCTTCGACAGCGGCCGGCGGTCGTAATTGGCGCCGGCGGCGTAATCTTCCTGCTCCATCGACGGCAACTTCGCCGGGTCGTTGCGGGCGAAGGCGAGAGCGCGGTAGGCAAAGACCCGCTCGACGTCGATCACGTGACCGAGCACGAGCTTGAGACTCCACTTGTCCGGGGCGTAGCGAAAGCGCGCTTTTTCCTCGCCGATTGATTCGAGCAGAGACAGTGTCTGTCGGTTCTGCTGGGCCAGAATCTCCAGGATGTCGCCCTCGCGGACCTTGTCGATGTAGAGCGAGTAATAGGGGGCGTGCTCAGCGGGTTCGGGACGGGTCAGCATGGAGAACTCCTCGTTTTTGGCTCCCTGGGCATTCTACTGCGTCTGGGTCGGATCGAGAGGGCCCGTACTGAATTCAACGAGCTGCAAACAAATAAGTTACGCAAATCCTCCGCGGGCACTGGCTGGAAAAGAATACTTGATAGTAGACATTACCTAGTTAAAACTGTACTAATGGGTAGAGTATTGAGGGAAGGGCGTCCATGAAGCTGTCCGCGCAAGAGGAGTACGGCCTGCGCTGCATTTTGAGCCTGGCCAGGCTGGAGGCCGAGCCCGGTGTCGAAGGGCGGGTCCCTGCCACGATTGGACAGGTCGCCGAGCACGAAGGCCTATCCACGGAGTACGCGGCGAAGCTCATGGGAATCCTCACGCGCGCGGGACTGGTGGAGAGCGTCCGCGGGCGAAACGGCGGCTACCGGCTGGCCCGGACGCCGGATGCGATCTGCGTCGCCGAGGTCTTGGCCGTGCTTGGCGGCAAGCTGTACCGGCCGGCCGAGACGTGCGACCGCTTCAGCGGCGATCACCGGTTTTGCGTGCACTCGAACACGTGCTCCGTGCGCTCGCTGTGGTCGGGCCTGCAACGCATGATCGACTTCGTCCTGTCGCGCACCACCTTGCAGGATCTGGTCGCCACCAATGAAAGCAACATGGCCGAGTGGATGCGTGCCCAGTTCGAGACCTTGGCGGAGCTTGTCACGCATGAACCTTCGATGTCGGATGCGGGCCGCGTGACCTTGATCACTCCCGGAGCCGGGCGCTAGGCGATCGTGCCGGCACGAAACGGAGAAGCAGGATGTCGACCGAATCCATCCGTCAGATGACCGAGAGCGACTACAAGTACGGTTTCACCACCGACATCGAGTCCGACTCGGCTCCGCCCGGTCTCGACGAGAACATCATTCGCTTGATCTCGAGCAAGAAGGGCGAACCCGAGTTCATGCTCGCCTGGCGGCTCAAGGCCTACCAGCACTGGAAGACCTTGGAGGAGCCGCGCTGGGCCAACGTGCAGTACCCGCCCATCGACTACGACAAGATCGTCTACTACGCGGCGCCGAAGCAGAAGCCGAAGCTCCAGAGCCTGGACGAGCTGGATCCGGAGCTGTTGGAGACGTTTCGCAAGCTGGGCATCTCGCTCGACGAACAGAAACGCCTGTCCGGAGTGGCGGTGGACGCGGTGTTCGACAGCGTTTCGGTGGCCACCACCTACAAGAAGCGGCTCGGGGAGCTGGGCATCATCTTCTGTTCGTTCTCCGAGGCGGTGCGTGAACACCCCGGTCTCGTGCGCAAATACTTGGGGTCGGTGGTGCCGCACACGGACAACTTCTTCGCGGCGTTGAAC
>DASRJO010000225.1:0-13058 GCA_035649435.1 Candidatus Krumholzibacteriia bacterium
TCTTGCGCGCATGACGCGCCGCCTTTGAGCAACGCGTCGGCACGCGACACCACGGCGACCATGCCATAGGTATCGATGACGACATCGGCGATGCGTTGCATCAGGTACTGGCGCATGACGAAGCTGCGGCCGTGCCGGCGCAGCAGTGTTTCGACCCGGCCCGGCAACAGGTGCACCGCGCGCTCGATCCTCTGGGCGCAGTCGGCGAGCTCGGGGTGAATGTCCCGCAGCCGCTCGCGCAGGAAAGTGTGCTCGATCTTGCGGCCGAAGTAGCGCGACAACACGCCGAAGTCGCGCGCCGGATGCCGCAGCGCCCGTGCCACCATCTGCAGCTCCTCGCCCGGTCCACGCACACCCATGCCGGCGATGAAGATGCGCAGGATCTCGTTCGTTCCCTCGAAGATGAGGTTGATGCGCGAATCCCGTAGCATGCGTCCGAACGGATACTCTTCCATGAAGCCATTGCCGCCGTGGATCTGCATCGATTCGTTGGCGACGAACCACAAGGCTTCGCTGCCCATGATCTTGCAGATGGCGGCCTCGAGGCTGAAGTCCTTGACGCCGCGATCGGCGAGGCCGGCGGTCAGATAGGTGGCCGATTCCACCGCCCAGGTGCGCGTGCTCATTTCGGCGATCTTGCCCTTGATGAGCTCGAACTCGGCGATCGAGCGCCCGAACTGCCGGCGTGCGCGGGCGAACTCGCAGCCCAGCTCGATCAAACGGCGTGACGCGCCGACACAACCGGCCGCCAGCCCCAAGCGACCCTCGTTGAGCACCCCCATGGCGATCTTGAAGCCGCCGCCGACATCGCCCAGGAGGTTTTCCGCCGGCACGCGCACCTGCTCGAGGTGCACTTCGTTGGTCTCGGAGCCGCGGATGCCGATCTTCTTCTCCGGCGGTCCGATGCTCGTGCCCGCCATGTCGCGCGTGATCACGAAGCAGGTGACCTTCTGGTTTTCGTTCTTGGCGCCGGGCACCTCCACCTTGGCGAAGACGGTGAAGACATCGGCGAAGCCGGCGTTGGTGATCCACTGCTTCGTTCCGTTCAGAATCCAGCCGTCACCGTCGGGAACGGCGGTGGTCTGGATGCTGCCAGCATCGCTCCCCGCCCCCGGCTCGGTGAGCGCGAAGGCGGCGTATTTCTCCCCCGCAGCGAGCGGCGGCAAAAAACGGCGCTTCTGTCCGTCGCTGCCGAATAGAATGATCGCCTTCATGCCGATGGATTGATGTGCGCCAACCGTGACGGCCACGGCGGCGGAATGTCGGGAGATCTCTTCGAGGATCTTGCAGTAGGCGGTGACGCTCATGCCGCTGCCGCCGTACTCCTCCGGGATGATGATCCCCATCACCCCCATGCCGGCGAGCGCATGCAGGATCTGCGGCGGAATGCGACCGGTGGCGTCGATCTCCACGTCGTCGATGTGGTCGGTTGCGTACTTGCGGATGGAATCGCGCAACATCTGCACGACTTCGGCTTCGTCCGGAGCCATGCTCGGATATGGAAACAGAAGATCTTGCGACAGTTCCCCGGCGAACGCTCCGCGCGCAAAGCTGCCTGACATCGTTGTCCTCCTCCCACACGGCCTGGAAGGCTGCAAGGATCACGCCCACGCGCGGCCTCGAGCCGGATGGAACGCGGCGTGACCGCGGGGGGCGAGTCTTACGGCAGGCTGAAGTACGACAGTGCGATGCTGCCGGAGATCAGTGCGCGGTTGGCGACATTCCGATCCAGAGGATTGTAGAAGACGAGCACCCATTCTGCCACGCTCGGGTGCAGATGCAGCTGGGTCGGCAGGCGATCCCCGAACTGCGGGCCTTCGAGCGGCAGCTGTGGCCAGAGAATCAGCAGCGGTCCGTCCGGATTCTGTTTCTGCTGGTTGGTGAGATCCTGCGCCAGCTGCATCGGCGGCAACGAGTCGATGTAGGCCGAGCGAAGGAACACGTACAGCTCGACCTTCACTTCCGAATTCAGGTTGCTCCAGTTCACCAGGAACTCGGGATGATCCTTGCCGCTGGGGACCGTGCTCACATGTTCCACCCGCGCTTTGCCTTCGATCGTCTGGCGTTGGAAGTGGGCGACGACCTCGGTCTGGCGTTCCACGCGGGCGAATCCCGTCGTCTCTTCGCACCCGGTCAGGCCCAGGCCCATAAGCCCCATCAAGGTCCCCAGGAGTCGTCGATTCAGTCGCATGCACTCTCCTTGCTTGCCATTTGGCGGCTGAAATATAACATCGGTCCGCGGCGCGCGCGAGCGCCGCTCGGTGGTTCGTTGCATGCCCCAGGACCCGGGCAGCGGCCTCGCGGCCCCGTGGAGGCGTTCAGGTGCCGGAAACCACACCCGGTGCGAGCCCGGACCCGTACGCCGGCCTGCCCTACCGGCGGCTGTTCGACTGGGAGGATCGCCTCGCGCGTGAGTCCCCATTCCTGCTGGATGTCCTGCGCCGAAGTCCGGAGGCTAGCCTCTTAGACCTCGGCTGCGGCACCGGGGAGCACACGATCCACTTCGCCCGCGCCGGATTTCAAGTGGTCGGTGTGGACCGCTCCGCGGCGCAGCTCGAACAGGCCCGCGAAAAAGCCGCGAACCTCAGCGTCCGTTTCGTGCAAGCAGATCTATCCAACCTCGGTCCCGCGCTCGACCGGCGCTTCGGCGGCAGCATCTGCCTCGGCAACACCCTCGTCCACGTCTTGGAAACGCAGGATCTCGAAAGGACTTGTCACGGCGTGCACGCAGCCCTGTACGCCGGTGGCTCCTGGACGGCACAGATTCTCAACTACGAGCGCATCCTCACTAGCGGCGTTCGGCACCTTCCCCTCCAGTTCCGTGCGGATGGGGACGGCGAGATCGTGTTCCTCCGGCTGTTGCGCCCTATGGCGAATGGTCGCGTGCAGTTCTTCCCCACCGTTCTCCGTTTGCATCCCGAGGCCGAGGTCCCGGTCGAGGTCGTGAACAGCCACTCGACGACGTTGCGCGCCTGGCAGCGGCACGATCTGGAACCCGCGCTGCGCCAAGCTGGCTTCGATCGCGTGGAGTGGTACGGCGACCTGCGTGGCGGGCCGTACCATCTCCAGACGTCCACCGACCTCGTCTTCGTCGCGACGCGACACTGACTCCGCACGTTCCGGCCTTCCAACTCTCGCCCGCGCGGTCGGCGAGGAACGGCTCTTGCCACTCCACGACCGGGTCGCCGTCCGGACACGGCGGCCAGTGCATGACAAGAGGGAACTGCGCCCACGTGGTCGCGGCTGCGGCCAGAGTGCCGGCGCGCAAGCCCGGATGGAGAAACCCGATGAAGAAGAGCGCATGGATCCTTCTCGGCGCTTGCGGCGGCGTGCTGCTCGGAAACTCGAGCACCGTGGCCCGGGTCGAGAAGGTGAACTTCGAATTCAGCCCTTACGCCGGTGCGTTCGTCGCCGACGAGCAGCTCGGCTTCACCGATCGCGTGTCCCCGCTCGTCGGCGCACGTCTCGGTATCGCACTCTCGCCGCGCATCGCCTTCGAAGCGCAAGGCGGTTGGTCGCGGTTCGAGCTGCCCTCGACGAGCGATCCGATTCAGCGTGACCTCGCCATGGGGAGCGCTGGCTTCGCCATCGACCTCACGCAGCATCGTTATGTGCGGCCGTTCCTCACCTTCGGCGGTGGCTATGCCGAAGACATCACCACCGATGCGGCGGGAGCCATCCAGGATCCCTTCGCGCAAGTCGGCGGCGGACTCAAGATCGTCGGCTCGAGCGGGCTCGGAGTTCGGCTCGAGGCCTGGCAAGTCATGCTGGCCAACAACAGCGATGGTGGCAACGATGTGCTGCAGAACACGGCCATCGGTGCGCGTCTCGTTCTGCCGTTCGCGCGTCAGCACGGTGACGAAGACATCGACGGCGTGCGCGACAATCATGATGTGTGTGCGGCGACCCCCACGGGCGCCACGGTCGACGCGCGCGGCTGCCCCACCGACGGCGATACCGACGGCGTCTGGGACGGCATCGACGTCTGCAACAACACCCCGAGCGGTGCGGTCGTCGACAAGACTGGCTGCCCCTCGGATTCCGATCACGACGGCGTGGTCGACGGCATCGATGTCTGTGCCGCGACGGTCACGGGTGCGGCGGTGGATGCACGCGGCTGTCCCACCGACGCCGATGGCGACGGAGTCCTCGACGGGATCGACAACTGCCCCGATACACCGAAGGGCACGCGCATCGACGCCGTGGGCTGCAAGATCTCCGAGATCGAGCATGAGCTGCTCGATACCGGCAAGCTGCGCCTCCAAGGCGTCAACTTCCTGACCGGCAGCGCGCAGCTCGACCCGTCGAGCCACGCCGCCCTCGACGCGACGGGTGAAGTGTTGTCGCGCTGGCCGCAGCTGCGGATCGAGGTCGCCGGGCACACGGACTCGCGCGGCGGCGACGCTGCCAACCGCTCCTTGTCGGAGCGCCGCGCGCAGGCCGTCACCGATTATTTCCTCTGGCGCTTCCCGCAGATCAGCAGCTCGCAGCTGCGCGTGATCGGCTATGGCGAGGGGATGCCCGTGGCTTCCAACGGCGACGACGAAGGTCGCCGGCGCAATCGCCGCGTCGAGCTCGTGGTGCTCAATCGCGAGGAGCTGCGCCAGATTCAAGAAGCGCACTGATCGCAGTGTGCACATCCGGGGCGTCCGGTCGCGCTGGCGAAAGTTCGCCGGTGAGACCGGACGCCCACTCCCCTGCGCGGACTCTGGTCCCGATCTTGCGTTTTGCCTGCTTCGAATCGCTTCTGGAAACAGGGCGGGAGACGCAAGGACCCTCGGCAATCTGCGTCAGCGTGTGGTGCGGGGTTGGGCTCGGGTGACGAAGGATGCGACCGAGGGAAGAGGCGCTCTCCCGCCCGTTCCTTTGCCAGCTTCGAACGAGAAAATGCCGACCGCTGATGTCTGCACCCCGTGCTCAAATCGGCGGCGGTGTGACGGATTTCTGCTCGGCCGCTGGAAGGAAGCTCGCCAGCGCGGTTCCAGCCTCGAGTTCGTGCTCGAGCGCGTCCAGACGCTCCGTGAGTTCTCCCAAGCTTTCATAGATTCCCGACCTGACGAAGAGGGTTCCCGCCTCGCGGACGCGCCGACCGCTGCGACGCAGGAGAAGCGCACGTAAGGTCAGCGCCTGCGCCCGGGCCTGCGTTTGGAGCACGTCGCATGCGGCAGCGGTGCAATCCACCAGCACGCAGCCATCCTCCTCTTCGAACACCAGGTCGAGCAGTGCCGTGAGCGTGGTGAAGGCGAAAAGTGCCGTCAAGCGCACGCCGCTCCACATCGCCGGCGCGCTGCGCGCGCGCGCCCACACCGCAGAGCCGAACGCCTGCAGCACCAATTCGTGCGCCGCCTCGACGCGAGCGAGGCTCCCCTGATGGAACGCACTCTCGCGCAGACGCGCCAGGAGAGCGGATTCCGACGCCACGGCCGGCCGCGCCCGGATTCCTTCGTGCAGCAGGGCTTCCACCTCGGCCTCTGGCGAGCCGGGGGCGCACAAGATCGCGTCGACATCGATCCATGGGGCCTCGACCTGGCCGCGCTGCACGATGGCGGCGTGCGCGGCGGGCCACGCACGCCGGGCCGTGTGCCAGTCGACGATCTTCGCCGCGGGTGCGGCAGGCGTGGTTCGTGGACGCGCCGGCACGAGTGCGGTGGCATCGACGGTGCACCAGGCCGCCGACTTCGGCGTCGCGCGGTCGCCAGCGGCCGGGGAGGGCAAGGAACCCAGAGCCCCCGCGCCGAGGGCGCCCGGCACCTGGCGCAACACCTTCAGCAATCCCTCGGCGCGTTTGCCCTCGAAGTCCCCGACGATCAAATAGTCGCGCGCCCGCGTCGCGGCCACGTAGAGCAGGCGCTTTTCTTCGGCGCGTTCGCGCTCGCGTTCGCGTGTCGCCAGCGCCTCGAACTCGGGGCTGGCCAAAGAAGCGCCGAGATCGGTGGCATGCAAGCGGATTTCGGCCGTTTGCTCGTTGCGATCGTAAACGATGGATTCGTGCTGGGGATTGCCTCTGGCAGTCAGATTCGCCAGCACGACACACGGGAACTCGAGGCCCTTGGCCATGTGCACGGTGAGCATGCGGACTTGCTCGGGGTTCTCTTCTTCCGGCGTCCATTCGGATAGGCGCGGTGATTCGTCGTCGAGATCGCGCAGTGCGAGCACGAAGTCGCGCAGCCCGGCCGGGCGGCTGTTCTCGAACGCGCGCCCCCGGCGCAACAGCGTGGCGAAATTCCCCAGCGCGCGCTCTCCGTGCGCCTGCGCCGCGTACACCGCCGTCGCCGCGGTCTGGACCAACAACTGCGCCGCCGTGCCGCCGACGCCGCGGCGATGACGCTCGGCGTGCAGCAGCGCCAGGATGTGGAAAGCGGGTTGCAACGGCGATCCCGAGGCATCCCCCAGGTAGTCGAAGCCGGTGTGTTGCTGGCGGTGCTGCCACAGCTCTGCGTCGCTCATGCCGAAGAGCGGCGAGCGCAGCGCTGCGACCACGGCGAGCTCGTCCCCAGGGTCGTCGATCGCCGCCAACGCATGCAGCACGTCGCGGATTTCCTGGCGTTGGAAGAACAGCTTGCCGCCTTCCTGCCGAAACGGCAGCCGCGCCGTGCGCAACGCATCCTCGTAATGTTCGATCCCGGAAGTGCGCGCGAAAAGCAACGCCACATCGCCTGGTTGCAGGCGGCGCGGGCCATCGTCCCCGCGCACCATCCAGCCTTCGTCGAGGGCGCGGGCAACGAGCGCCACCAGCGCTTGCGCCTCGGCTCGGCGGCCGGCATCGGCGTTGTCCGGCGCGGGTGCGCCTGAGCGGGGTCGCGCGATCCACACCGTCGGGCCACTCCCCGTGTCCGGCATCGGCACCAGTGGCACATGTCGTGGTTGCTGGGAGGGCTCCGATCCCGCATCGAAGAGGCGGTCGAAGACGCCGTTCACCCAGTGAAGGATGACAGGGCGGCTGCGGAAGTTCTGCACGATGTCGAGGACTTCACCGCCGGAATCGATCACCAATTGGCAACAGCGCATGTACACGTCTGGATCGGCGCGACGGAAGCGATAGATCGATTGCTTGGGATCGCCGACCAAGAAGAGCTGGCTGCCGACGCGCACGTCCTGCCACTGCGACGCCGCCGGCCCCTCGCGCTCGCCGAGGTACAGCACGAGCTCTGCCTGCAACGGATCGGTGTCCTGGAATTCGTCGACGCACAGCATCTGCATGCGCCGGCCGAGATCACGCCGCACGCCGAAATCGTCGCGCACCAAATTGCGCGCATGCAGCAGCAGGTCCTGGAAATCGACGACGCCAAGCCGGCGCTTTTCGTCGGCGAAGGCGTCGAGGAAGCGCCGGCACCACTGCAGCGAGCACCGCAACACCCCGGCGACGAGGTCGGCATGCAGCGATTGCAAGTGTGTGCGCGCCGCGAGTCGCTGGGACTTGCTGGCCTCCATGCTGCCAGGCTTCCACAGCTCTCGCCGCCCAGCTTGCACATCGATCTTGAGGCCCTGCAAGAACACCGCCGCCCACCCCGCCGGCGCCAGATCCTCGAGCGCATCGAGATGTTGCACCAGCGATTCGATGTGCACGAAGCCATTGTCGGTGCGATCGAGGCAGTTGTCCCGCGCGTGTTGCAGACAAGCTTGCACCTCTTGGTGCAGCGCGCGCATGCGCACTTCCAACTCGCCGCCGGATTGCGGCAGTCGCACTACCTCGGCCAGATCGCGGTTGTCGTAGAGCGCGCGCACGACGTTGGCCAGATCCGGATCGAGGCGCACGCCTGCCTGCAACGCCGCGCGCAGGAGCGTGCCGCCGTGCTCATCCTCGAGCTCCTCGTCCACCCAACGCCGCCAGAATTCACGTTGCAACTGCAGCGCTTCCAATTCGTCGAGGACACGAAACTGCGGCTCGAGTCGCGCCTCCGCCGGGCGCTCGCGCAACATTCCCGCGGCCAGCGCATGGATGGTGGAGATCTGCGCCCGGTGCAGTTCGACGACCGCTCGCCGCAGGCGTGACTCGGCGACGGCGTCGCCGGCACTGCGGGACAGCCGTGCCTCCAAGGCCTGGCGCAGGCGCAGGCGCAGCTCGGCCGCGGCCTTCTCGGTGAAACTGATCGCCACCACGCCCGGCATCTCGGCGAGGCCATGCTCGAGTGCATGCAGCACACGCTCCACCAGCAGAGTGGTCTTGCCCGTGCCGGCGCCCGCCTCCACGACCAACGGCCGGTCATGGCATTCGACGATGCGCCGCCGCACCTCGTGGTCGGCGGGCAACCACGCCGGATCGGGCGGCCGATCCTCGGCGAACAGGTCAGCCATCGTCGCCCTCCTTCGGCGCCCGGCGCCGCAGCGACTCGAGCTCGGCGCCGAAATCGGGCAACGCCAACCAGCGCGCGCTTTGACCCGCCATGTTCTTGCGCTGCGCTTGGCGCACGATGCGTGCATCACACACCGGCCGGTAATCGCAGAACGTGCAATGCTGGCCGCTGTCGCCCGGCTGCGGGAAGAACTCGCCGTTCTCGATGCCGCGGGCGATATCGACGGCCAAGGTGACGAAATCCTGGCGTCGCGCCGAGAGTCGTGAACCCGGCAGACGCTGGACCTCGAAGCCGCCGCGGCGTGTGACATGGACGAAGCGGCCCTCGCTCTGCTCCAGGCACGAATCGTCGCCGCGGCTCGCGGCCAGCAGGTACAGCACGAGCTGCACGGCCTGAGGCGAGCGTTTCCCTGCCATCACGCGCCCGCTCTTGTAATCGACGACCCTGAGGCCCGAGTGCTTCGGGTGCACGTCGATGCGATCGATGCTGCCGCGAAAGCGCAAGTACCCATCGCGGTAGGCGACGCTGGGGAAACCCGCATCGGGTCCAAATCGCGACTCGAAACGCCAGGCGCGCCAACCGGGCTCGCTCGCGGCCCGCTGTCGCTCCTGGCGCAGGAAGCGCACGAGGTCGTCACTCAACTGTTGTTTGCGAATTTCCCACAGCAAGCGTGCGCCTTGCTGGCCAGCGCTTTCGAGCGCGGCGAAGCGCTCGCTCGTGGCTTGCGCCAATCGCTGGCGCAGGGACTCGAATTCGCTGGTTTCGAATTCGATCTGGTCGCGTGCGAGGGAGCGGTAGAACGTTTCGAGGATGTGATGCACCAGGAGCCCGACTTCGAGCGCCGAAGGTTCACGGCGCTCGTCACGATCGAGCGGAGCGACGCGCAGCTCGTGACGCATGAAGAAGCGGAAGGGGCAGGTCGCATAGGAAGCGAGCTGCGACGCCGAGAACGGTCGCGATGCGAGCGCACGTGCCAGCCCGGCGCGAGTTTCCGCGTCGGCGAGCATGCCATCGAAGGCAGTGAAGCGGGCGCGACCATTGCGCAAGGCCTCGAGCACGAGCCCACGCCCCGGCGTCGGTCCGAGCTGGCGCACGTATCGACGCGCCGCGTTCTGCGGCAAGGAGGCGACCGCGAGATCGTCGAGCTCCTGCAGCGACAACACCGGGCCCCCGACCGGCGGCTCGCGCCGCCGCAGCGGCACGCGCTCGCACCACGCGAGCCGCGCGAAGGCTTCGTAATCCAAGCGACGCCCTTCCTCGGCTTCGGCGAATTCGAGCAGCAGCGACGACGGCAACCGCGCCGCACCCGTGGCGGGATCGAGCCGGGCGTAGCTGAGCACGAGCCGTTGCTGCGCCGCTTGCACCACGTGCCGAAACAGTCGTCGTTCGCGTTCGACCAGATCGGATCGCAGCGGCAAGGCATTCGCCTCACCGATCAGGGCGTTGATTGCCGCGCGCTCGCGGTCTGGCAGCACCGGATCTTCCGCCACGACTCCCGGCCACGAGCCCTCCTGCAATCCCGCGAGACAAACGACGTCGAAATCGCAACCTGCCAGCTCCTCGGCACAGCCGAGCGTGACACCACCCGCACGGGATCCCGCTCCTGGCACCCGCGTTTCGGTCAGTGCATGACGCAAGGCGTCGCGGAACTCGGCGCGGGTCGGACGCGGCCCGGGCAGCTGGTCGAGGATCTGCAGCCGCAAGAGGACAGCGATGACCGCGCGTGTGTCGTCGTCCTCGATGCAGGCGCGTTGGAGCCAACCCATGGTCGTCGTCGTGAACTCCGCCCATGTGGCTCGAGATGGCAGGCGCGGCAGCTCGTCGGCCAGCACCTGCGCCACACGCGCCAGCTCCTCGCACACGGCCGCCGCTGCGAGCGACGGACGCGCCGCAGCCTCGTCGGCCCCCTGCGCGCGCGTTCGATGTGCCAATGCGGCGCGGGCCAGCTTCGCCTGCCAATCCTCGATGCCGCGGCCGAGCCGTGCGTGGCGCGCCGAGCGTTCCCAAGCGGAGGTCACCGGATCGCTCGCGATGCCGCACCATGCGTCCCAGCGCGCTGGCACCAAGAGGAGAAAGTCCAGCACCGGACCCGGGACGAGACCGACATCCGCCAGCTCCAGCAGCTGCAACAACGCGCGGGCAACGCGGCGCGATGCGAGCGTGAACAACGTCGGCGCCGAACAGGGCACTTCGGCGGCTTCGAGGGTCTCGAAGAGAATCGGCAGTGCTGTGGGTGCTCGTGTCATCACCGCCATGCGCGCGAAGGGAATGCCGGCGCTCGCCGCCTGCAACAGGCGCCGCGCGATCTCGCGGGCCTCGATCTCCTCTCCGGGGGCCGAAAGCGCCTCCACCGCGACGTGCGACCGCTCCTCCGATACGGCTGGCTCGATCGCTTCGAACCCAATTCTTCGGAACCTTTGTCCGAGCGCAGCCTCCACTCCCGCAGGGCAAAAAATCTCCAGGTCGAGCGCGGGATCTTGCGCCAGAGAGGCCAACAGGCGCATTTCGGCGCCGCTCAGCTCCTCGAATCCATAGATCCAGAGCTGCCGGCGGCCGAGAACCGCAGCTGCTGTGCCGTGGATCGCGCTCGCGGCACGCGCGAAGAGCCCGGCTTCGTCGTCGAGATCGGCTTCGAACGCACGCCGGTAGCAGATCGCGAGCTCGAATACGTGACGGACGCGCGGACTGACCGCCGGAGCATTCCGCACCACGAACGACTGCAGCGCCTGCGCGCCAACCAGGCCCGCAGCGCCGAGATCCTCGAAGCTGCGCAGCATTGCGGCGCGAAAACCTCGCTGCTCGAGCGCGGTCGAGAAATAGCCCGCGGGCCGGCGCTCGGTCCCGATGGCCCTCCTTGCCACCAATGCGGCACCCGTTCCCGGCAGCAGGTCGCGACTTCCATCCCAGCGCGAGCTGGCCGTGAGAGCGGATGCGAGCTCGCTCCAGGTGAATGCCTCGAGCGGCATCGGGGCGCCGCCCGCCCGCACCGCGGTCGCCAGCAAGTGCGCCCCGAGCCGAGGATGCGGAACCACCACCGGGAGAGGCGACAGCGGATCACGCGCGCGCGCGTTCCCCAGGCTCGAAATCACCTCGGCCTGCAAGGTGGGAAAAAACGGTGCGACGAGAAAACGACGTTTCGAGGAAGGCGGCATGGCCGCATTCTAGCGGGGCTCGGAGTGAAACGGTGAGCCGTCTACCGCGCGGCCTGCAAATGCAAGATGGCGAGGGCTTGCACCACGATCTCGAGCGGCAGGGCATGTACGCCCCGCTCGTCGCGGTCGAGAAGCATGGCGACGGTGTTGCCATTCGCATCCACGAAGGGTGCGCCGCACAGTTTGGGATCGATCTGCGGTTCGGTCGCTGCAGCGATGGCCGCGTCGGCGATGAGTGGGTTTTCGCCGGTGAGCGGGGTCAGAAAGCTGGAGAAGTAACCGAGCCTGCCGGACTTACTGGATCCGATCGAAAGCACACCGACCCACAGCGGCTGCTCGGCCAGCTCTCTGGGTGCGACCAACGCCGCTTCGATGTCTTCGGTCAGCACACCTCGTGGATCGAGCGCAAGCTTGGCGGGCGTGAGGACATCGGCGGGGTCGAGGATCGAGGCCGTCTTCCCGGCCGTGCCGTGCGTCGCCCCGAGCACTGTGAACTCGCCGTGGACGTCGGTGTAGAGCGGTTCCCAATCGAGACGCGACGTGCCATGCAGGCTGACGAGCGACCCCGTCACCCGGCCGGGAACGACCACGCGGGCCGGCTCGACCTGAAGCACCACACCGCAGCTGGACCAAGTCGCCTCGCCCGGCTCACTCGGGATGAATCCCAGGACGGATCCGCGGGCTCGCCTTGCTGCATCTCGCCACGGCTTGTCGGCATCACGCAACTGCAGGACGCTCAGGAGCGGGAAAAGGAGAACCAGAGCCAGCCCCCCGAACCTCACTGCCCGTTCCGCCCGCATGCGCTTGGCCTCCCCCGAATGCGAATCTGCAAGCCCAGGCGACCCCACTCCCGCTCCACCGCTCGGGCAAGAAAAACGCAAGCGAAATAAAACCAATAGGTTAGTCTTTTGCGCCCGGCCTAGGAAATGTCCCCTGGGTCACCCGTTCCCCTCCCAAGGCAATTTGGCTGCCAGCGGCGCTCGGGCCCGGCGCTCCCATGGCTCAGGCGCCGACTTGCCGAGGGCCCCCTCGGATGCTAGCATCCGTCCTTACACTTCTCGTTCTTCCAACCCCCCGTCACTGCTGCAGCTAGACACTTGGAGGAGTGGATGAACCGCGCCGCGGAGCCGTACCTCAAAGTCAGTCAAGCCGTCAACGGTTTTGCTGCCTCACGGGTACTGCATGTGGCGATCGAGCTCGACCTGTTCACGAGTCTCACTGAAGACGGCAAGACGGCTGCGCAGCTGTCGCGACTCCTGGGAGTCCACCCGGGTGCGATCGAGCTTCTTTTGAACGCCCTCACGTCGATGGGGCTGCTGCGCAAGGAAGCCGAGCGCTTTTTTGCCACACCGGTGAGTCATACGTATTTGTCGCGAGCTGGCCCCAAGTACCTGGGGCACTGGATCCGGCACGAGGCGCGCGGTTGGGAGCGTTGGAGCCGGTTGCTCGAGGCGATTCGCACCGGCAGACCCGTCCAGCCAGCCGAGCAGATCTACCAGACTCCGGCCGAGCTCGAAGAATTCATCCGCGGCTTGCACGAGCTGGCGCTCGCGCGCGGCGACGCGCGCTGGCTGGCGCGCACCATCTCGCTCGTCCGTTGCCGCACCCTTCT
>DASRJO010000226.1:0-4682 GCA_035649435.1 Candidatus Krumholzibacteriia bacterium
CGAACCGCGGGTCTTCGACGATCATCGCGACAACCTGACCGTGGACGTGCAGAACGTCCTGGTCCAGGAGCGCGCAGCGCAGCTCCGCAGCGAGGATAGCCAGATCGCGCTGCTCTGGAACGTATTCCGCTCTTTGCAGAATCTCGATCCGCGCACCTGGCTGCCGCGTCTCGTCCTCCAGGCGCTGGGGGCGAAGAAGGGCTCTCCGCGCCTGCGCGGGACGCTCACGCCGAGCAACGTCATGGAACCCACGTTCCACTGGTGGCGGCGGTACGAGCTGCCGCCCAGCCGGCACGAATGGCTGCGTGACCAGGCGATCAACGCCAACCTCGATCTCAGCCACTACCCGGCGTGCTATGTGGCGGAGAAGAAGGACGAAGCCACGCGCTTGCTGCAAGAGGGGCTGCCGCTCGAGGAGCGTGTCGAGCTGCCGCTGGTCATCGAAACTCCGCGCTGGTTGCTCGGCGTGCTCGCGGTCTACAAGGGCAATCTGCGCCAGAACACACGCTTCGACGCCAAACGCGACGAGCTCCTGCGCATGCTGGATGCCGGCACACACGTCGCCGGCACGGCAGGCAAGAAGTTCTTGGGGCTCGTCCTCTACAACGACACGCGCACCTACAACACCGAGACCAAGCGGTTGGTGGACACGTATCGCGGCCATAGCGATGTGGTCGCTGCGCGCCTGCCGCATCGGCTAGATGCCGAGAAGCTCGCCGACGCGGCGAATCTCCTGGGCGACTTGCGCTGGCGCGACCTCGGCACCTTGCTTCTGGACACGAAGGACGAAGAACGCTTGGGTCTCTTCGACCTCGCGGTTCTCGACGAGCTGATCAAGTACCTGTCGCGCAAAGACGTCGGCTTCAATCTCCTGCGCCGCCTGAAGTGAAATTTCCCACCTGAGCGATGGCCCTGGACGACGCGAACGCAGTCGTGCGTCTCGGCTATTCCGTCGCACGGCAGAGGGGGCTGCCGTTGACCACGTGGCAGGCGCTCTCTACACTGTCCATGTCTGCATTCGCGAGGAGATTGCATGCACAAACAGTGGTTGCCATGGGCCTTGGCTATCGGGATGGGCGTGCCCATGGTGCTCCGCGGCGACAATCTCGCCCCGCGCCCAGTTGACTTCGCCGCCAAGTACCAGCCTTTCACCATCGTCAACGGGCCGCAGCGCCGGTTGCTTTACGGCAGCTACCGCGGCACCTTGCACTTGCTCGAGAGCCGCGACGGCAAGATCGTTTCGGTGCTGACGCGAGAGCTCTGGTCGCCGGTGATGCGCATCCTGGCGGCGGATCTGGACGGCGATGGCCAGGACGAGGTCGTGGGCTACACGCAGAACTCGCGGCTCTTCGTCTTGCGCGGCAGGGATCTGCAGGACATCTGGAACACACCGGAAGGCCGATTCAAAACCATCAGTGCGATGACCTTGGCCGATGTCGACGACGATGGCGAGAATGAAATCGTCTTCATCGCCGACGATCTGCTGCGCTACTATTCGAGCCTGCAAGACGTCGAGGAGTGGAAGAGTCAGATCAACTTCTCCGCCACGCAGATGGCGGTGGGAGACGTCGACGGCGATGGCGGCAAGGACATCGTGCTCAACTCCGGAATCGTGTTCGGCGCACTGTTCCGTGACGTGAAGTGGACCTACGCGCCGGGGTTCGGCGCCCGGTTCGACCTCTACGACATCGACGACGATGGCATCCTGGAGATCGTCGCCGAGGGCGGCGATGGCCTGGTGCGCGTCTTCGATGCCGACGAGCGCCGACTCAAGTGGCAGTGAGGCCGGCGAGTCGCGTTTCGACGCCGCGCCAATCCCCACAGGGCCTTTCTCTTTCGGCCGCGACGGGCGGCGAAAGGGCTCGTCGTGCCCTAGGATGGACACGAAACAAGCACTGCAACTAGTTGTAGAAAAACGGGTTCCGTTGCTGATATACTGGTTCGGGGTGTCCTTCGTGCAGTGGCGCGTCCTGCTGGGCGCCACAACGGAGGATGTCGTTGCGTTGTCTCTGGCTCACGGTCTGGTTCGTGGCCGCCGTCTTTGCTGCGCCCGGGCACGCCCAGCTGCAGTACTTCGGCAAGAACAAGGTGCAGTACCGTGACCAGGAATGGCGCGTGCTCGAAACACGCCATTTCGAGCTGCATTTCTACGAGCACGAAGCGGGAATGGTCCACGACGCGGCGCGGCTGGCGGAGCAGGCCTACACCCAGATCTCGTCCGTGCTCGGGCACGAAGTCTCGCGGCAGATTCCCATCGTCCTCTACGCCTCGCATTCGGATTTCCAGCAGACGCACATCACGCCCTCGATGATCGATGTCGGCACCGGAGGCATCACCGATCTCGCCCGCAGACGGGTGTTCCTGCCCTTCAACGGCTCCTGGGGCGACTTCCAGCACGTGCTGACGCACGAGCTCGTGCATGCCTTCGAGATCGACATGCTGTTCGACGGATCGCGCAGCGACCCTCTCAACCCCTTCTCCTACTCGGCACCCCTGTGGGTGATGGAGGGGCTGGCGGAGTACCTGTCTCGCCCCAAGCAAGATACCTATACCGCCATGTGGCTGCGCGACGCTGCGCTCTCCGGCCATCTCATCGGTTTAGAGCAGCTCGAGCAGGTCTACGACATTCGCGTCTATCGCCTCGGCCAGAGTGTCTTTGCCCATTTTGCCGAGCTGCACGGCACGCGCAGGATCGGTGATCTGCTGCGCGCCATCGCCGAGTACCGCAGCATGGACCAGGCGTTCGAGGTGGTGGCCGGGGTGTCCTTGCGACAGTTCTCCGAGTCCTGGACCACGGCGGTGCGCCGGCAGAACCTTCCCGAGCTCGGCCGCCATCAATTGACCCGCGAGTTCTCGACCCCGCTCGTGACGCGCGAGACCGAGAACGCGGGCATGCTGTTGGTGCCGAGTATCTCGCCCGATGGCCGTTTGCTGGTGTTCGTTAGCGATGCCGGCTTGACGCGCGACCTGCATCTGCGTGATCTCGAGACCGGGGAGACGCGGCGGCTGGTGCACGGCGAGCGCAGCGGCGACTTCGAATCGCTGCGCTTCTTCAGCGCAAGCATGGCTTGGGCTCCCGATAGCAAGACCCTGGCCTTCGTGTCGCAGGCGCGCGGCGAAGACGCGCTCAACCTCGTCGAGGTCGCGAGCGGACGCGTGCGCGGCAAGTATCACTTCGGCTTGGACGAGCTGCAGACGCCGACGTTCTCCCCCGATGGCAGCGAGATCATCTTCGCCGGATTGTCCGGCGGGCAGAGCGATCTGTATCGCGTGCAGCGCGACGGCACCGATCTGCGCCGGCTGACGAACGACCGCTTCGCCGAGCGCGACCCGCAATGGTCGCCCGACGGCCGGAGCGTCGTGTTCGTGACCGACGCGGGCAGCGACACGGACTTCGATGCGTTGCGTTTCGGTGCTTGGAAGCTGCAGCTGCTGGATCTCGAAGCCGGCACGCGGCGGCCACTCGCTCCGTTTGTGAGCGGCAACACCACGAGCCCAGCGTGGTCCGGAGACGGCAGCGCTCTCGCCTTCATCTCCGATCAGGACGGGATCGCCAACATCTACATCCTGACGCTCGCGACCGGGAACGTCTTCCGGGTCACCGACAGCGTGACCGGAATCGGCGGTGTGTTGCCGGTGAGCCCGGCGCTGTCGTGGGCGCGCGGCACCGACCGGTTGGTGTTCTCGGCCTTCGGCGAGGCGGGGTGGGACATCTATCGCCTCGATCGACCGATGCGCTCGATGCAGCCGCTGCACGTGGAACCAGAGCCGGCACCCGTGTCGCCTCCTGTGGTTGCCACGTCGGCGAGCGGCGTGCTCGGGATGCACCGGATCGCGAGCCTGGAAGTGCCGGTTGCAGCGGAGAGCACGATCACCGCAGGCACTGCGGCGGCGGAGAGCACGATCACCGCAGGCACCGCGGTGGCGGAAAGCACGATCACGTCGAGCACGCCGACCCCGGCTGCCGGGCTCCTGCTGCCCGAGCCGTTGCCCGAAAACCAGTTCATCGAGCGGCGCTACCGCGCAAGGCTCGCGCCCGACGTTTCGCATGTGGGTGGCGTCGTCGGCACCCAGGGCGGCATTGGTGGCGCGTCGCTCATCCACTTCAGCGATCTGCTCGGCGATCATGTGCTGAGCGTCGGCTTCGGCATCTACGGCTCGTTGAAGGACTCGGATCTGCTCGTCGAGTACTTGAACCGTTCGAATCGCATCAACTATCAGCTCGGTGTCTTCCAACACCAGCGGCGTTACGGGTACCTCATGGCATCGACGGCCGGTGTCGAGCGCCAGACCTACATGGGAGTGCGCGGGGTGGCGATACGCCCCTTCGACAAGTTCTCGCGTTGCGAGCTGTCGATGCAGGTCTCGGGCGTGCGCGGCAGCTTCTTCCTCGGCGAAACGGACGGGGTGGAAGCTCTGCAGGAAATCCGCACGTTCGTCGGTCCCGGCCTCGCCTACGTGGTGGACACGGCGCTGTTTGGCATCACCGGACCGATCATGGGCCGTCGGATGCGTCTCGGGTTCGAGTCGGGCTTCGGCGAGCTCGATTTCCGCAGCCTCGAGCTGGACCTGCGCCAGTACTGGAGCTTCGGACCCAGCTTCACCGTCGCGGCGCGCGGCTACCTGGCCAACAGCTGGGGCAAGACACCGCAGACGTACTTCATGGGCGGCGCGTACACACT
>DASRJO010000227.1:0-3704 GCA_035649435.1 Candidatus Krumholzibacteriia bacterium
TCGATCGTGAGCGTAGAAGATGGCACGAAGGTGACCGTGGCGCTGTCGGGCGAGAGCGCGCTCTGGAGGACGACACCGCCGTCGTGACGCAGAATCAGCTCCGATGCCGCCGCGCCGAGTGCGATCGCGACTTCACTGCGGTCGCTGGCCCGCAGCACCAGACGATCGACCCGAATGCTGCCCGACCCAGGTACGGCGGTGTTGTGCACCGACAACTGCGCCAGCGGTACCTCCGTGCCATCGGGAGCGAGCACGGCGGGGATGCGGCTTTGCAGGCCGACGACGAGCTCGGTGGCCGGCGCCCCCAGCCTCGCCAGTCCGGAGCTGAGCGGCATCTCGGCGCCGGCTTCGGGCACCACGCGCACCGGCGATGAAAGGTTCGCCTCGAACGCGGCAATCGCGGGCACGAGCAGCTCGAAGAACGTGGTCGGAGCCGTCACTTCCAGGTCGATCTGGATGGCGAGTGCGGCGCTCTCCCCGGGTTCGAGGAAAAAATCGCCGAGGCCGACGTCGAAGCCGCCGGTGGCGGGAAACGTCGTCGACTGCGCGATCTCCAGGCCGTCGTGCTGCACGGACAGTCGATCTAGATACGCCGGGCTCGACAGTTCGCGTCGGGTTTCGTCGCGACAGAGCAAAGACAGACGGTCGATGCGAATGCGCCCCATTCCGGCTGGGCCGGGATGACGCATCTCGACGATGAGAGCGTTGCGTCCCGTATCGCCGACGGTGAAGTTCGCTGGCAGTTGCGGTGTGCCGCTCACACGCAAGCTGTCCGCGAGGGCCTCGATGCGCAGCTCGGCTCCTTGGACGACCGGCGTGGAGTACGCGACGGGAACCGGCGCGTGCGTGTTGTCGTCCCGCGCGTCGACCGTGGACGGTTCGCCGAGACGCAAGCGATAGCTGCCGAGTGGCGCGTTCGGTGCCACGTCGCCGACGATGTAGACGTCGTTGTCGATTCCGGCTGGCACCAAAGCAGGGATGGACAATGCGCACTGAATCAACGAATCCGAGTTCGCGGCCAAGCTCAGGTCTTCGAGCGTCAGCGCCCCGCTCTTGAGGCGCAGGCTCTGAAAGTAACGCGCTGGCTCCGGGAGGCTGTTGCCAGCCGCGTCGATGACGCGCAGCTGCAAGGCCCCCACCCGCACGTGCGTCGTGACGTTGGGGATCCCCGGATTCGACAAGCGCAGGCCGAGGAGTGCCACCTGTGTCTGACCCTGAGCCGCGCGCTGCACGCTCGCGGGCAGCGCCTGCACATTCAGCTCGGTCGGTGCGGCGTGCAGCTGCACGAGGCCCGATTGAATCGGGAAGTTCCCCGTCGCCACGTTCACGTTCACCGGCGTACCCTCCGTGGCATCCTCCGCGATGATGAAGCTCGCATCCAGGAGTGTGAAGCGGAACACAGGGGCCGTGGCCGCGGCGTTCACATCGCATTGGAAACTCACGGTCGCCGGTTCGTCCGGGGTGATGAGCAGCGGGGTCGTGAGATCGACGAGGATCTCGGCGCCGCTCGCCGGCAACGTGCTGCTGACGAAGTAGGTGAGTGAGCCCTCACGGAGCACCAGACGTGCGAGGATGTCCGCGGGAACGAGCCCCGTGCCTGTCTCGTCTTCGACGCGCAAGCGCATGCTCCGCAGCAGCACGTCCGACGTGTTGGCATTGCCGTCGTGCGTGAATGTGAGGCTCAGCGGGACAACGTCGGTTTCACCGCGGTTGATCGAGAATGGGATGTTGCCGATGGGTTGGACGCTCATCGAGCTCGCACGCAGCATCACGCGCAAGGTGCCGGAGCGGTTGGGCAGTGAGCGCCGCAGCAAGCCGCCGACGGACGCCGTGCCCTCCACTTGTCCCGAGAACTGCAAGGTGCCGACGCTCGTGCAACGATAGATCCAGAAAAAATCAGCCTGTGTGCCGGGTGGCATGACCATGCTGGCCGGATTGGGCGGCGTGAGCAAGGTGGCGCCGCCGTCGCCGAGTTGCGCCAATGCCGACGGCGTGACCCCGAGGATGGTCTCGTTGCTGATGTTGCGCACGGTCATCTGCACCGAGAGATCTTGGCCGACGTTGGTGCGCGTCGCTCCGAACGTCAAGGACACAGAGAGCGGAGCGGTGCTGAGCAGGAGAGCGGCGCCGTTCATGAGCGGCTGGTCCAGCGGCCCATCGTTTCTCGAGGCCGTTTGGATACCGTTCGTAGGCACGCCCAGCTGCACCGTCGCCGAGTCCGTGGGCGTGCTGCCGACAGTCACGCCGACGAACAGGCGCAACCCCTGGAGGCCGATCGGTTCGGCGATCTGCGGGCTCTTCCATCTGTTTTCGACCCAAACCAGCGGTGCGATCTCGGTATCGTCACCCGTGCCGGGATTGAACGTCGCGTCACCGCCGTCGCGCCAAAGCCGCACGTCGGCGACATCGCTCGCCGCGGCGCTGCCGAGGTCGACGAGGGTCAAGCCTTCCAACACGTCGCTCGCATAGCCGTTGGCGGGCACCAAGAGGTCGAGCGCGAGCGCCGGTCCCTCGTTCGGGCCGACGGTCACTCCGGGAGCATCGAAGCTCGTGAGCTGCGCCGCCACCATGCCGTCCACCACGGCACCCGTGCTCGCACGCAGCGGCCAGCTGGCGATGACCGACGTCGTTTCCTGGACCGAGACGTCGATCGCCCCGTTCAGCTGCACGTCGAGCACGTCGCCATCGGCGGCGGCGCGCAAGGCCACGTCACCCAGAATGAAAAACTGCTGCGAGGCCCCCGCCGGCACGCTCCACGCAAAGCCTTCGAACGTGGCGCGCCCTTGGGCGAAGAGCGCGGTCGCGAGCAAGGGATCGCCGGCCCCGAGTGTCCCATCGTTGTCGGCGTCGACACGCAGTTGCAGGCTCTCGAAGGTCGCATCGAGCTGTGCGCTGCTGCCGAAATTCGGACTGCTCGTCGCGTTGGTGACGCGGAATGCAAGCAAAGTTCGGTCACTGGCATAGGTGTTGGTCGCGACGATCGGCAGCAGCGGCACCATCCGATCGCCGGGATGTGCGACGCGCGCCGCGAGCGCGACAGCGCTCAGCACCAAGCGGTCGGCAGTGCTGATCGTCTGCGCGAAGTGGTTCGAAACCGAGCCGTCGATGGGGCCGTCGTTGCCGCTGGCCATGCCGATGGGGACGTCGGGATCGCCGCTCAGCCCGAATCGGACCGTGCGCCCGATGCTGGCCGTCGGGCTGAGCTGAAGCGTGAAGAACAGGCGCCGCCCACCCACGGGCACCGTCTCCATGAGACCGGTGAGCTCCCAGCGGTTGCCCGTGAACACCAGAGTCCCGAGCGCGCGCTCCTGGCCGTCGGTGTAGCTGCCATCGCCGTCGTCCACCCAGGCTTGCACGCTTTGGATGTCGTTCCCGGCGACAGCGGTTCCGTGGTTGAAGAGGTTGAGCTTTTGCAGCTGGTCGCTGGCATAACCGTTGGCCGGGAGCGTGACGTCGAACGCCAAGTTGCCGGCGGTGCCGGCGAGAAACGTGGTCGATCCCACTTCGTGGAGCGCGATCTGGGCCGCCGTCATGCCGTCGACCAGGAATCCGCCCGAGGGCGCAAGCGGCCACGTGGCCTGCGCCGTGGCGGGCCCGGTGTGCTCGACGTCTCCGGTGGCGTCCAAGCTCAAGTCGAGGACATCCGCGTCGCGTGCCACGATCGCAGGGGCGCCATGCACGAGCAAGGTGACGCTGTCGTGCGG
>DASRJO010000228.1:0-31534 GCA_035649435.1 Candidatus Krumholzibacteriia bacterium
CGGGGAACGGCCACGGACGCGCGCCAAGCCGCCGTGCTCGCCCTGCAAGTGGTGAAAGGCACAGAGCACGAGGAGATTCTCGGGTGCGTTGTCGCCGCCCCAGCCACGGTATTCCAGGTGATGCACCTGGACGTTGACGCGTGCGGTGCATCCAGGTGCCATACAGCGATAGCGGTCGCGCCGGAGGACGGGTCTTGTGCCGTCGGACTTCAAGGCGTCGTGCACCATGACCCATTCCTCGAGGAGCGCCAAGAGACCGACCCAGCTCGGGACGCGTTCGCCGTGATGGACGTGGTGCTGTGCGATGCGCGCTGCAGGAGTGAACCGGCTCTGGTCCCCGGGTGCAGATGAGTTCTGAACACGCTCGACGAGCACTCGTCGAGCGGCTTCGATGCTGCGCAGGAAGGTGCTGGCTTCTGCTTCGGGCAGATGGAAGGTGAGGGGGACTTCCATGAGAGGGCCACGATGGACGACGCGCTCGAGGAGGCCGTAGCCGAGCGAAAAGACGGAGTCGAAGGTTTGTCCGGGCCCGAAGCGGAGCGAAGCACGCCATTCGGCGTCGCTTGGTGGCGCGAAGTGATGTGGAGCGCGCGGGTCGGGTGGCTGACCTGGAAAACGTGGAGCATTTTGATCCGCGGCCGCATCTGCCGCTTCGCGATCCGGAAAACGTGGAGCGGAAGTGGAGTCAGCAGCTTCGGGACCTGGAAAACGTGGAGCAAGATCTGGGGTCAGGCCACGTGCGACCTCGACGCATCGGAGAAGATGGTTGCGCTTGATCAGACGGATGTCGTCCTGCAGACCCTTGACGGTCCGGTTGCGCGCGTTCTCGATCCACAGCCTCTGGAGAGCGGCATCGGGCCTGGCGTCGCGCAATACTACGACGGCACACTGGGTGGCCACGAGTCCGAGGACGCCATCATCGAAGGCAGCGCGGATCTCGGACCGGTGACGCAGACTCCGGGCCAGCCAGACACGCTTGCGTGCGGTCGAGCGTCCCATGCCGAGATGCTCTTCTGCGTAGTGCTCGAGGTCATCGAAACCGAGCCATTTCCACGCCTGGTGCTCGTCGAGCTCGAGCAAGAGGTCGGCGATGTCCATCTCGATTGTGTTCTGCAGCCGGATGAGAGATTCCAGCACGCCGGCGAGACGCTTGAGGTCGCGCTTGCGTGACCATGACAGGACCCGAGAGCGTGCGGTGAACCCGTCTGCAGAAGTGTCTGCAACTCCATCTGAAACCTCGAAGCCGGGTCCAAGCTCGGCCCGATCTGTGTGCATTTTGCCGCCCCCAGCTTCGATCGTCAGTTGATCTTCGGCTGTGGCCCCGATCCCATCGCTGTCAGAGTTCCCGGCTTGCGATGTGCCGCCGAACTCGATGGCGAGCTTGCGCTCGAGGCGCGCGAGCCGAGCTTGCACCTCAGCGGACTCGGTCAAATGACGATGGGCCCTGCGGCTTGACGCCGACGCGAGCTCCGAGATGGGTCCGAGACCTGTGCCCAGATCTTCGCTTGCGCGCTTCGCAGAGACTCCCGCACCCAGGTGGTTCCAGATCTGCCCGGGTCGGTGTTTGGTGGCGTTGGGAGAGAGTCGAGGGTGGTAGTCCTCCGGCAAAGCGACGCCGCTGCTTGCGACCTCGGCGCCGAGCGCTTCGACGAAGGCTGCTGGACCGGCGTCATAGCCTGCGACCGCGCGATGGTGCTCGAGAACATCGTCGAAGATGATCTTGATGTCCGGCGGCACCATCTGTCGCACCGGGACACGAGGTGTATCCATCTCGTCCTCTAATGATGGCGTCTCGGAGCTCGTCGCAGGTGCCGAGGCAGGCGGGGCACCTTGACCGAGTGCTTCTTGGCGGGCGCTCGACGCATGCTCGCTCTTGCCGTGTGCGAGCTGTCGCGCCACTTCAGTACGCAGCGCCGCGAATGACATGTTCCGTGCGCGCTCGATCCAGGCACCTACATCGGAGTCTTTTGACACACGGCCGATCTGAATCGCCGCCATCTGTCCGAGGAGCGGTCCACCATCGATTCCGCTCAAAGCTGTAGCAATCGCAGGATGCTTCTCCAGAGTCTCGTGCAGGCGCACCAAGTCCTGCAGCCAGCGCTGGTCCCGGTCGAGTCGCTCGCGGGTGAAGTCGAAGACGTTCCGGTATCCGCAGGCGGTCCAGGCCTCGCGCTCGTTGATCGCAAATGCGGCACGCGCCATTGGAATGGCGATGGAGTCGCGGAAGGCGGCGAGACGACAGAGCAGGCGATCGCCGGAGAGCACCGTGAGCGGGATCAATGGCTGCTTCATCGCAGTCTGAATGCCGGTCATGCGAATGGCACCGCGAGCCGCCTCATCCCGGAGCAAGTCCCCGTCCGCTGCGTACATCGCGCGCACGGCAGGCGAGGCGGTGGTTTCAAGCATCGCGATCTCCTTACCCATGGGTGACCCACCCTGGGAGAAGCAAATTCTTTTGGGAGGAGGGCGAACTGAATATAGAAAAACGTGAATCGAATGTCAAGAGGTAGAGTAAAATTGAACGCTCACAATCGCGCAACGGACTCGACATGAACAACATCCGTGCCATCCGTCATACGAATGTTTCGATGTAAACGGCGTTGACAGTCCAAGCCACGCAATGCTGGTCCATGCGGCCATTCCACTACGTAGATGTAAACAATGTTCACGGCTCGATGATGGGTGCACACGGATGTGAACGGGGTTTACAGCGCCAGGGGTCAACCTGTCATCGGGCGGATGACGCAGTGTGGATAAGTCAGCGGAATTGTGGACAACTCAATGCTGTCGTGGTGATGGAGGTGTCGTCCGCGCGCCGGCGAACACACTCCCGGATGAGTGATCCAAGTAGGTCAGGCAAACACTGATGGTGATCGGGCAACCTCCGATGGAGTGCAGGAAGCGAGATGGATGGAAGGGCAGGACGTGAGAGGGATGGAAGGGCAGGACGTGAGAGGGATGGAAGGGCAGGACGTGAGGGGGATGGAGGGCAGGACGTGAGAGGGATGGAAGGGCAGGACGTGAGAGGGATGGAAGGGTAGGAAGTGAGAGGGATGGAAGGGTAGGAAGTGAGAGGGATGGAAGGGTAGGAAGCGAGAGGGATGGAAGGCAGGAAGCGAGAGGGATGGAAGGAGGAAGCGGGAGGATGGAGGACGGGCAGCGAGAGGATCGAGGGCGGGCAAGCTCCGTGCGTGCGAGAGGCGCCGAGGGATGGTCCGGGTGTACGCGGTGCGGACCGTCGCTCTCGGGCTGGGAATACGGGTTGGATCAACGACGCGACGTCGTCGCGATCCGTTCTAAGCCGGCTCAGGTTCCTAGCGGCAAGCGAATGGTCAAGTGACGCTGGAGTACAGCGTGACCACCGACGTGCGATCGTCGCCGCCCATGTTGGCGGCGATTCCCCAGCGTGGGCGGGCGGCGATCTGGTAATCGCCGGCCTTGCCTTGCATCTGCTTCCAGATTTCGATGGCTTGCTTGACACCGGTGGCGCCGACGGGGTGGCCGAAGGCGAGCAGGCCACCGCCCGTGTTGACCGGAATGCGGCCGGTGAGCGTCGTGCTGCCGTCCTTGACCAAGTCGATGCCATGACCCTTGGCGGCGAAGCCGAGAGCCTCGTACATCAAGATCTCGGTGACACTGAAACAATCGTGTACTTCGGCGACGCCGATCTCTTGCGCAGCGACGCCGGCGTCGCGATAGGCTTCCTCGGCCGCGACCCGCGTGGTGGTGAGCTCGAGCGGATCCGGAATCTCGTCGAGAGGTGCAGTGGCGTGCCCGTAGGCTGCGAGCTCGACGGCGTCGCCGGGGCGCTTGCCCAACTGACGCAAGCCGGACTCCGAAACCAGCAGCAGCGCGGACGCACCATCGGATACCTGTGAGCAGTCGCTCACCTTCATGAACTCGCGGAACTCGTTGTTTTCGAGGAAAGCAGGGTTCTTGTCGGAAGCGCGGCTGGCGTTCTCGAGTGTCATGCGCACGGCTTGCATGTGAGCGTGCGGATTCTTATTCGCGTTGGCGTATGCCTTGACCACGACGCGCGCGATGTCCTCCTCGCTCAGCCGATAGGCCGCACGAACGGCTTTGGCGCGCCGCGCGAACAAACAGGGGAAAGTGAATGGATCGCAGGATCGCTGTGATTCGTAATGGGCTGCGCGCGCGAGATAATCGGCACCTTCGGCGGCACTCACCGTCGTTTGTACCTCGGCGCCACTGACGAGGACGACATCGTATCCGGCGGAGATGGCGTCGACGCCGGTCACGAGCGCCAGGCCACCGGATGCGCACGCACCCTCGAGGCGCGCGAATGGCTTGTGCTTGAGATCTGGATGCGCGCTGGCGATGATGGCACCGAGATGGCCCTGCTTCGCGAACAGCTCACCGGTGAAGTTTCCGACGTAACCTTTCTGCACTGCCGATGCGGGCACTCCCGTCGTCTCGAGCGCGGCGATGACGGCTGTCTTCAGGTGCTGCTCGAGTGTGGGATTCTGCCGCTTGCCGTGCTCGGGATGGCCCTTCCAGATGAAGTCAGGATGAAATTTGCCGATGAAGCCGCTGTGAGCGCCTCCGATGACGAAAACCCGGCGTCCCGGTTTCATGATGCCTCCAACAGACCAGGCTTGGACCACGGTGTGGCCGAAGGCGGCGGTTCGGCGAATACCGGCCCCGCCGAAATGTGTTCCTCCGATCAACATATGCTCTTTTCGTGCCCTTCACGAGGGCTCTGGGCTCACCCCCGAACCCCGAAGCGAATCCATCGGTGGTGAGGGGCCACCCCGAACCCCGAAGCGCATCCATCGATGGTGAGGGGCCACCCCGAATCCCGAAGCGTATCCACCGATGGTGAGGGGCCACCCCGAATCCCGAAGCGCATCCACCGATGGTGAGGGGCCACCCCGAATCCCGAAGCGCATCCACCGATGGTGAGGGGCTCACCCCGAACCCGGAGTCGCATCCAACGAGGTGCGGTTTGAGCCGTAATTCCCAATTGGGGTTCGAAACCCCCCCGGCTAACCGGGAATGGCGTCCAAATCCTATGAAGGTGGGAAGTGGACCCGGCCGCAGGGCCTGATGGGGCCGCCTGGCGATTCCCCTGAACCTTGGATACTTGATACCTACTCGTTTGTTCAGTATATTCTCGGAGCCCTCTCCCCTGGAAGTTTTGCGAGACGTGCTCGGCGAGGCCGTTCGCGCACGAGGTCTCCACGAAGGGGGCGAGCGGATGATCGAGTCGATTCAGGAACCCATCGAGGTGCTGGTGCGCTTCGTGGGGGGGCGCATCGAGCCGTTCCGTTTTCGCTGGAACCAGAGTGTTTTTCGCATCGCCAAGGTGACCGGGGCCTGGGAAGACCGCGAAGGCCAGTACCGGCGCTTGCACTTCTCGGTGCTCACGGACAATGACGACTACTTCGAGCTGCGATTTCATAGCGGCGATTTCATTTGGGTCCTGAGCAAAGCATCGCTCGACGGATGACGGAGGCTCCTGTGCGCTATGCGATCCATGTCGATATGGATGCATATTTCGCCGCCATCGAACAGCGTGCCAACCCGAACTTGCGCGGACGGCCGGTCATCGTGGGCGGCGCACCGGGAACTCGCAGCGCAGTGGCGTCGGCGTCGTACGAGGCTCGGGCGTTCGGAGTGCGAGCGGGAATGCCGACGCACGAAGCGCAGCGCTTGTGCCCGGCGGGAATCTTCGTGACGGGGAATTCGGCGCATTACCTGCACACGTCGGTGCGGCTGTACCGGTTGCTGGAGAGATTTTCGCCGCGCGTCGAGCCCGCGAGCGTCGACGAAGCCTACTTGGAAATCGCGACAACGGGCGATGTACGCGCCATCGGCCGGCGGATCATGGCCTGTATCGAATCCGAACTGCAGCTCACGGCGAGCCTGGGGATCAGCGATTCGAAGTACCTGGCCAAGGTGTGCTCGGCCTTCGACAAACCACGCGGGATGACCGTGCTGCGGCGCGCCGACGTACCACAGAAGCTGTGGCCGCGGCCTCTCGACGTGCTGTTCGGTGTCGGCGAGAAAACGGCTCTGCGCCTGCGAGCGCTCGGCTGCGCCACCGTCGGTGACGTGGCGCGGACACCGGTGAGCGTCCTCGATCGCGAGCTGGGCGTAGTCGGCGTGACGTTGCATGCCATGGCTTGCGGGCAAGACCGCTGGCGCGTGGTGACTCCCGACGAAGCCGTAGATGCGCGCTCCATCGGTCACGAGCATACCCTCGAACGCGACGTCTACGATCGCAGCGCGATCGAAGCGTTGTTGAGCGAGTTGAGCGAGCGCGTGGCACGCCGGGCACGGCGCGCTTCGATGGCGGGCCGACGGGTCGTTCTCAAGCTGCGCGACCCGCGATTCTTCACCATCACGCACGGCCGGGTGCTGCCGCACGCACTCGACACCGCGGAGGATGTCTTCGCCGTGGCGAGGGTGCTCCTGGAGGAATCGCGTTTTTGGGAGCGCGGCGTGCGATTGGTGGGCATCAGCTTGCAGATGCTCGTGCCTTCCGATGCGGCGCGCCAGCTGCGATTCACCTTCGCCGGGCGTGCGGACCAGAAGAGTCCGGTCGTGGATCGCATTCGCGCCAAGTACGGCGAACATGCGATCGGTCTCGCACGCTCGCTGGAGGCGGGACGACGCTTGCGGCATGCAGGTGGCCCCAGTTTCCGCCCACCCGAGATCGAGTGAGGTCCGCGGAGGCTGCTATTCTGGGGCCGTAGCCCGATCGACTTGGATGTGGGACGCGTGATCGATTCTGCCAGCGACTTTCACGTGCTTGGACTTCGAGGAGTGGACGAGAAGCGTGGAGACGTCTCGGGCGGACGCGAGTGGAAGAGTTCGTGTCGGCACGTCGGGATATAGCTTCAAGGACTGGGTGGGTTCCTTCTATCCGGCCGGGTTGAAGCCTGCCGACCAGCTGGCGTTCTATGCCCAGCGCTTCGACTGCGTCGAGGTGAACGTCACCTACTATCGGGTGCCGGATGCGAAGCTCCTGGACGGGATGCTGCAGCGCACGCCCGACGGGTTCGATTTCATTCTCAAGCTGCACGGCGACATGACGCACAAGCGCAGCCGCGACCCTGTCTTGTACCGTGATTTCACCGCCGCGTTGGCGCCGCTCGTGGATGCCGGTCGCCTGCAGGGGTTGCTGGCGCAGTTCCCCTACGGGTTCAAGAACACGCAGGAGAACCGCGCATTTCTGGCGGAGCTGCGCCAAACTCTGGAGCCACACGCTCTGTTTACCGAGTTTCGTCACGAGAGCTGGGTGGCGGAACCGGTTTTCGGCTGGTTGCGCAATCTGCAGTTGGGCTGGGTGTGCGTCGATGAACCGCCGCTGCCGGGGTTGGTGCCGCCGATCGTGCGCGCGACGACCGATCGCGGCTACGTCCGTTTCCACGGCCGCAACTCCAAGACATGGTTCGACGCCGGGCCGGAGACGGGCGACCGGTACGACTACCTCTATAGTGAGGCGGAGCTGCGCGAATGGGTGACGCGCATCCGCCAGCTGGTGCAGGAAACACGCACGACCTACGTCTTCTTCAACAACTGCCATGCCGGCCAGGCTCCGGCCAATGCCCAGGCGCTGAAGGAACTGCTGGCATCGTTCTGCTAGTTTGACTCCACATGCAGAAACCCAAACCAGCGCCGCAGTCACCGCGCACTTTTCCCGCCGAGGAACATCCCGAGCCGGCGGCGTGGAGCCCTGCGCCGCAGGTGTGGAGCGCCGGGCCGGACAATGACATCGTCCGTGGCCCGTTGAATCGCGTGCTCCTGCGCATGGCCGGGCCCGCGATCCTCGCCAAGGCGTTGTTCGCCACTCTCGCGCTCGTGGACGTGTTCTGGGTCGGGCGCTTGGGGGCGGCGGCGACGGCCGCGGTCAACACCGGCTTCTTCACCTCGTGGATCCTGCAAGCGGCGACGGCGCTCACGGCCATCGGCATCCTGGCGTACGTGTCGCGCGAGATCGGCGCGGGGAACAGGGAGCGCGCCGGGCGCGCGGCGGCGCAGGGGCTCGTGACCGGCGTGCTGCTCGGCGCCGTTCTCGCTGTCGTGGTGTGGTTCGCCGCGCCGCGACTCTTCCATCTTCTCGGCACAGCGGCGGACGTGCGCGAGCCGGGCATCGTCTACCTGCGCATCCTCTTTCTTGCGGCACCACTTTCGTTCACGGTGGCGAATTGCGAATCCATCATGCGCGCCGCAGGGAACACGCGGACGCCGCTCGTCGTCATGGGCGGCATGGTGCTCGTGAACGGTGTGCTCGACCCGCTGCTCATCTTCGGCGTCGGTCCGTTCCCGCGCCTCGAAGTCATGGGTGCGGCGCTGGCCACACTTCTCGCGCAGCTCCTTGGCGTCACGGTCTTCGCCGCCCGCGCCTTCGCCGGGGATCGCAGCTTCCCGCTCGACAGTTCCGCCTTGCGGCGGCTCGATTGGCGGCTTGCTTCCAAGCTCGTCCGCACCGGCATGCCGCCGATGGCGATCGGCGTGCTGTTTTCGCTCATCTATTTGTTCTTGTCCGGAATCGCGGCGCGCCTCGGCACGCTGGAGCTGGCCGTGCTCGGGCTCGGGAATCGGACCGAGGCGCTCACGTATCTCGTGAGCTCTGGGTTCGCCGCGGCGACCGCCGCCGTGGTGGGGCAGAACCTGGGAGCGGGCAATGCGGAGCGCGCTGCGCGCGCGGCATGGCGTTCAGCGTTGTGGATGGCGGGTTATGGCACCTTCGTCGGCGCGGTGCTGATCGTGTGGCCGCAGCAAGTGCTGGGCTTGTTCACGACCGATGCGGCGGTGCTCGAAGTCGGGACGACGTACACGCGTATCCTCGGCCTCTGTCACGGATTGATGGCGGTGGAGATCGTGCTGGAAAACGCCTTCGCCGGCGCTGGGGACACGCTGCCGCCCATGCTCATCAGCGTGCCCATCAACTTGCTTCGTGTCCCGGTGGTGCTCTTCATGGTGTACCGGCTCGAGGCGGGAATCCTCGGCATCGGCTGGCTTCTATCGATCACGGCCGCGCTGCGCGGCGTCATCGCCGTGATTTGGTTCCGCCGCGGAGGTTGGAAAAACAAGCGACTGTGAGCAGGCGAGGACAGCGAGTCGAGAATCCGTCAGGGCAGCGCGCCGCTCCGGTGCGCGAACCCCGAGTCGAATCGCATGGACTAATCGTTCTCGAACGAGCCTTCGCGCACGTCAGTCGCGACCATCTGCACGAGGCTCGCCCCCGGGATGGAGCGGCGAACAGAGCTCACGGAGCACGCTCTCGCTGTGCCGCGCGGTGAGCCGATCGCCGCTGCGGCGCAACGCCACGATCTGCGCGGACAGTGTGCGCAAGTCTTCTGGGCGATCCACGTCGGTCCAAGTCGGGAGCAGCTCGACGCGCAAACCGCGCGCGCGGGCGCGCGCGACGGTGTCGGCCAAAGCGCGCTCGGTGCTCCAGGACACTCCGTCCAACAATCCCTGCTGCGGCTGGCGCATTCCGATTGCCCAGAAGCCGCCGTCGGCCGCCGGCCCGAGGACGAGATCCGCCGAACCTCGAGCCCGTGGTCGAATCGCTGCCACCGCGTCGCGTCCCTGATCGCTCGACGACGTGCGTGGATCGGACGAGCGTTCCTCCACGCGCCGTGTGGCGCTCGGGGCATTCGACCCCAGCCACTCCAATCCTTCCTCCAAATGGTGCGGTTGAAGACTCGGGCTGTCGGTCCCCACGATGAGGCTTGGTCGCGGCGCAGGACCGTTCCCACTCATCGCGGCGAACGCGTGCTCCAGACGAGCGCCGAGATCACCCTCCAGTTGGAATCGTAGCTGCAGCATGTCCCACGCAGCGGGATCGAATCCGATCTGGCGCAGCCGCAGGCGCAGATCTTCCACGGCTGCTGGATCGGCATGGTGCAGGAACAGTACGGGGGCAGGAACGACGCGCAGTGCGGTCTCCAGGCTGTCCGCGAGGCTCGCGAGATAGAACCGCTCGGCCTCCTGACGCGAATGGACTGACTGCAAACGAGTTTTCACCGCGTGGCCGAGAATGACTTTGGCGAAAACGCCCAGCACGAGGGGCTCCTGGGTTCGGGACTTGCATGTTCCGATCGGGTCGAAGTATCGCACGGCCGCAGCGCGATCGAAACGCCCTCGGGGCACGAGATCGCCAGGCGTGGTTGCGGGGAGGTCGGGAAGAGATGCAGTGGCTGCGGAAGAATGCACGGCTTCGGCTGTTCCTCACATTCCTGCTCATGAGCACGACGGTAATGAGCACGAACACGCAGGCGGAGGATCCACCCCCGGCCTCGACGACTGCGAGTGCCGAGGAAACCACGATCGATCTGTCGGACCCGCAGGTGCGTGCACGTCTGCGGGCCGCGGGCGTGAACCCCGACGAGCTGCTGCTGCTCTTGAAGGCGCAGAAGGGCGGGAAGACGCCGCTCGGCAGTGCCGCGCCGACATCGCCGCAGGCCTTCCCGCCGGTGCCGCCGCCACCGGGGGCGCAGGCGGTCGTCGTGGACAGCCTCGCTCCCGTCGACTCGACCGGGGTGGAAGCCTCCAAATACTTCGGCTACGACATCTTCCGCCTGTCGCCCAAGACATTCGAGCCGCTCGCCTTCGGTCCGGTGTCGTCGGATTACCTCGTGGGTCCCGGCGATGAGGTCATCGTCAACGTCTGGGGCGCGCAAGAGGTGTATGCCAAGGTCGAGGTCAACCGCGAGGGTTACCTCTTCCTCCCGGATCTCGGCCAAGTGCTGGTGAACGGTTACACACTCGAAGGCTTGAAGAGCCACCTCGAACAGCGGCTGTCGAAAATCTATTCGGGCATCCGCGCCGATGGCACGGGACGCACGTTCCTCGACGTCACCCTCGGCAAGCTGCGCTCGATCCAAGTGTTCGTGCTCGGCGATGTCGTGCAGCCGGGCGGTTACACCATGAGCGCGACGTCCACGGCGATGAATGCGCTCTACTATGCCGGGGGCCCGACCTTGCAAGGCTCGATGCGCAACGCGCGTTTGCTGCGCAACAACAAGTTGGTGCAAGAGATCGATCTCTACAACTACTTGGCGCAAGGCGATCGCATGCAGGACACTCGTCTCGAGAACGGCGATGTCGTCTTCGTGCCGCCCGTCGGCATCCGCGTGCAGCTGGAGGGGGAGATTCACCACCCGGCCATCTTCGAGCTGCGGTCAGGCGACACACTGGCCGATCTCTTGGCCTTGGCTGGAGGCCTCAAGTCCACCGCCGATCTCGATCGGGTACAAGTCGAGCGCGTGATCCCGTTCCACGAGCGCACGCCGATGTCGCAGGAAGATCGCCGGATTCTCGATCTCAGCTTGCGCACCGACTCGGGTCGACCCGGAGATGGAACCGTGCTGGTGAATGGCGACGTTGTCCGCGTCTTCGCCATCGGGGAAATCCTCAAGAACACCGTCGAGCTGGTCGGCACCGCCGTGTACAAGCCGGGCCGTTACGAGTTTCGGCCCGGTATGACCGTCGCCGACTTGATCGACGCCGCCGGTGGCCTTCTCGGTGACGCATACCTCGGCTGGGCACACTTGGTGCGCACGAAAACCGACAAGACGCGGGAGATCATTTCCTTCGATATGAAAGCGGCGCTGAGACGCGATGCCGCGGCGAACCAGGAGCTGCAGGCCCTGGATCAAGTGCAGGTTTTCTCAATCGGGGACATGCGCGACAAGCGCTACGTGCGCATCGAGGGATTGGTGCGCAAGCCTGGTCGGTTCGAGTACTTCGAGGGCATGACGGTGACCGACCTCGTCCTGCAAGCGGGCGGATTGCGCGAGTCGGCGTATCGCATGCGGGCGGAAGTCTCTCGCATCGATCCCGAAGCGATCTCGGAGGGCAAGACTGCGACCCTGATCCAGGTTTCGATGTCGGACAGCACGACCATGAACGAGGCCGAGGTTTTCAAGCTGCAGAAGAACGACATCGTCTTCATCCGCGAGATCCCCAATTGGGGCTTGCAGGAGAACGTCTGGGTGACCGGCGAGGTGAAATTCCCTGGCATGTACACGCTCACCAGCAAACTGGAGCGGCTGTCGAGCGTCATCACGCGCGCCGGTGGACTCGAGACCACTGCGTATCTAGGCGGGGCTAATTTCATCCGCAAGAAAGACGAAACGGGTCGAATGGCGCTCGATTTCGGCGAGGCACTCAAGCCACGCAAGAAAGGTTACAGCAAGTACGACATGGTCATGGCGTCGGGAGACAGCATTCACATTCCACGCGAGCCAAAGACGGTGAAGGTCGAAGGCGCCGTCGGTTATCCGTCGAGCGTGCTGTGGGAGAAGGGCCGGGATGTCGACTATTATATCGAGCAAGCGGGTGGGCTGCTCGATACCGCCGACGGCGGTGCCGTACGCATCATCATGGCGAATGGCCGTGTAGGTAGCAGAGGCTGGTTCAGTTCGCCCGAGCCCGACCAGGGTGCGCGCATTATCGTGCCGACGAAGCCCGAGAAGAAGGACACCGAGACGTTGAAGACCTTCGCCACCATCGTCGGTATCGTCACCAGCGCAGCGACCACGATCTACCTCATCAGCCAAACCACGGACTGACCCGAAGCACGGGCGGCGCGCGCTTCATTGCCGCGCCTTCTCGAGCAGGAGCGCGACCCCTCCTGGGCCGGGAAGTTCGACTCGAACGGTACGTTTCTTCACCTGCCGCGCCGTGGAAGGAAGACCCTCGTGGAGGAGTCGCGTCGCCGGGACGTCTCCTGGCAGGATGACATCGAGGCTCACCGGCTGCGACGAGGAATTCGCGAACAGCACCAAGGTCCCGTCGGCTACCTGCCAGCAGGCGTCCTCGACCTTGCCTCCAGGGCGTACGCGGTACGCATTCGGCGTACAAGGGACTGCCGTCACGATGCGCTCGAGTAGTCGCTGCGCTTCCGCGGTTGTGATCTGCACGGTCGCCCACAACGTTGGGTCGACAATGGGCAGCGGAAGATAGCGCCCATAAGGCCAAGCCGACTGTTTCTGCTTGACCTTGTCGAAGGTCGTGGGATGCAAGTAGGGGTAGAAGAAAATGCCGTGCGCACCAGCGATGAGCGACGAGTACAGCGTGTATTGCAGCTCACGTCGTTCGGGGACGAGGAACTTGACGGCCTCGAGACCTGCGATGTGCTCGTGACCATATGCTTGCAGGACAGGCCAGAAGGGCCGGCGCAGCTGGTGCACGGGGAATCGGTCCTCGATCGTGGGCAACCGGCCGCGTTGGCGCGCCTCCGTCGTCACCGCGTAGTACGTGAACATCCGCGCACGGCCGACCTCGAGTAGCGAGTCGTCGCGTTTTGCTTCTTCGATGACGAGTCCGTGCGCCGGATCCTCTCGGCGCACGACGGAATCCAGGAGCTCGACGGCGCCACGATCGCCACGTTGGGCGACTTCGTCCTCGTACCAGGCGAACAAGGCTGGATGCTGGCGCAGACCACGCACACAATCGACGACCATTGCTTCTCGCCGCTGCTCGAGCCAGAGCCGCGGCACCCCGAGAAGAACGCGGAGCCCGTGGCAGTCGGCGGCATCCAGATAGATCAACGCGCGCGTGATGTACGCGGCGGTGCTCGGGAAGTCGCCGGTCTCGAAGCCATAGTTGTGCACCACGCTGAAGCCGGAAGCCGCGACCAGCGAGCACGCGTCGGCTGGGACGGACATCATGCCGAGAACAGGGAGATGGTGCGGCTGCGAGACTTCGCGGATGGTGGAGGCCCCTCCGGCTCGGGCGGCGCCGGTAAGGAGCATGAAGACGTGGACGGCAAAGAGAAGCCGTGGACCCCAACCAATCGGTGGGCGCCGGGGTTCTTCCATGCGCATCTCTCCACGTTCCTGATCAGAACGCGTGATCCCCCGACTCGTTGCCGCTTTCCGCGCTCCAGCCTCACGCTCGGCGAAGAACCGGCACGTGTCAAGCACGGAGTTGGAGGCGCGCGTGGCCGGAAACAGGTGTCATCGGCCGGGTTATCTCGTTTCGTGGCCGTCATCGGTGGTTCAGGAATTGCTCTCCATAGCGATGGGAAAGTGTGAGGACCGGGGGTGGGAGAGGCAATGAGCAGGACGAGTGTCGAACAACTCGTCGCGACGTCCGAAGCAACCGCCGAGGTCGCGCCGGCCGAGCGCCTGGAACCGGATCCGAGACCGACGCCGTCCCGAGCGGCCCACGGCGATGTCGAGCCGGCGCGTGAACTCGAGCGGTTTCGCCCGACCCCGCTCGACCTGGGTCTCGGAATCGACATGCGCGCGGCCCTGCAACTCCTGTTGCGCAAGGCCAAATTCATCGTGGCGATGACGGGAGTGGCAATGCTCGCCGGCGTCGCGGTGACGAGGTTCTCCTCTCCGGAGTACACGGCGAAAGTCGCCCTGCTGCCCGCCGCAGCCGCGGATGGGCTCGGCGCACTCGGAATGGCGCCATTCGCCAATTTCGCTTCCAATCTGGGACTGGGTCCCGGAGGCGCCGGGATCGCGGTCGCGTTCCCGGACATCATTCACAGCAGACAAGTGCGCGAACGCGTGCTGGCGCAGCAGTACGCGACCGAGAAGTTCGGTGCCGTGACCCTCGAAGCATACCTCACAGATCCCAGCAAGGAAGTGCCGATGCGGCGGGCGAAGGCGCTGCGCGAGCTCGAAAAACGCGTGCGCGTCAGTGTTGACAAACTTTCCGGAGTGCTCCAGGTGGCGGTGACGATGCCCGAGACGAAGTTGTCCGCGCTGGTGACCGAAGCCATCGTGGCCGAGCTGGTGCAAGTGGAGTCGGCTTTGCAGCAGGACGCGGCTCGCGGTAACCGGGAGTTCATCGAACGACGCCTGGTGGAAACAACCGCAGCGCTGGAACGTGCGGAGAATCAGCTGAGAAATTTTCGCGAGCACAACCTGCGCATCGGCAACGATCCCGAGCTGCTGCTGCAAGCCGAACGCTTGGCGCGTGAGGCCGAGATCCAGAAGAACGTCTACATCACGCTCACGCAGCAGTACGAACTGGCCAAGATCGAAGAGAGCCGGCGTGGGGCGGGCGTGCAAGTGATCGATCCGGCGCAGGAGCCGTTCTCCAAGTCCAGCCCCATCCTGCTCAAGAACTTGGTTCTCGGGGCCTTCTTCGGCGGCGCAGGTGCCTGCCTCTTGGTCGTGGCGCAGTCGTGGTGGCGCGCCGCGAGGGCTTCCGGCGCGCTGCAACGAGCCTGAAACCACGGACACGAGGCGAGGCATGGGCACGGAGCGCCAGAGCTTTCTCCGCGATTCGTCCTACTCCCTGATCGCCAAGATTTCCATGGCGCTGGCTCGCGGCCTGGGAATCCTGGCGATCTCACGGACGCTGGGACCGGAGCAGTACGGGCAGTATGCCATCGTGCTGAATACCTACGTCGTGATGGTGATGGTCGGCGGCCTGGGGCTCGAGCAAGCAAACACCTATTTTGTCGGACGCAACCCGCAGGCGAGCCGGGCGCTGCTGATCAATGCCGGCACTACGTCTCTTGCTCTGGGTCTGGCGACGGTGGGGCTTTTCCTGCTGTTGGTGCGGCTTTGCACCGGCTGGTTGTTCGAACCGAGCGCTGCAGGCCTCATGCGCGAGAGCATGCTCTTCGTCCCGCCGGCGATCCTGCACCAGCAACTCGCTGGTGTCGTGGTCGGCCTGGCGCGTTTCCGCTATTACGCTCTGGCGGAAGTGGGGAAGTGGGGGACGTATCTCGCCGTCATTCTGGTGCTGTCGGCGACGGGGTTGCTGAACGGCCGCAGCGCGTTGCAAGTGTTCTATCTGGTGATTTGTCTCACGGGCTGTTTGCATGCGGCCATGATCCATGTTGCGGCCCGCCGCCTGGGGACGGTCGATCTCTCGCGAGGCGAACTCGCCCGTCGCACTCTTCATTACGGCATGCGGGCGTTTATCGTGAACCTAGTCAATCTCCTGAACTTCCGCTTCGATCTCTACCTGGTGAAGTATTTCCGCAGTCTGGCCGAGGTCGGCAACTACTCGCTGGGAATGAACCTGGCCGAGATCGTTCTCTATTTCGGACGCAGCATCCATGTCGTGCTGTTCTCGCGCATCTCGTCCAACCAGGAGCAAACTCGAACCCTGACGCCTTCGATCGCCCGCCATACCTTGCTCTTCGTTCTCGGCCTGACTACGTGCATCCTCCTGGTCAAGGATACGTTGATCGATGCTGTTCTCGGCGACGGCTATGCTGCTTGTGCCAACGTCGTCACGTTGACCCTGCCGGGAATCGTGGCGCAGTCACTGACGCTCGTGCTCATGGCCGACCTCCTTGGCCGCGGCCGGCTACGGCCCGTGATCGTCTCGGCACTGTTGAGCTTCGTGCTGATGGTTGGGCTGGATCTCGTGTGGATCGCACACTACGGCATCAACGCCGCAGCAGTGGCCTCGACACTAGCCTACGGAGCCCAGTGCGTCTTTCTGTTGCGTCACCACGCGGCGGCCACGCACGAAAGAGCCGGGCGCTACCTGTTCGTCAACCGTCGTGAGCTGGCCGATTTCCTCGGCCGCCTTCGTCGGCAGGTGCCGGTATGAGCACGATGTCGACGGCAAGGTCGTGGGGAAACGCATGGGGGGCCTGCGTGTGGTGGCTCGGCGGTGCGGCCGCCGTCGCAGCGCTCAGCTGGCGTGCGAGCTCGACGATCCTGTTGCCACTTGCGGGGCTCGCTTTCGCGATCACACTCCTGGTCGTGGCCAACTACCCGGAATTGAGCATGCTGCTCTATTTCATCCCAGGAAAGATCGGATTCGAGGAGCGCCTCGAACTTCACTGGGGAATCAGCGCCAATCAGATCTTTCAGGCCCTGTTCGCGCTCGTGCTGCTCCTGGCGCTCGCCCGCCGGCCGCAGCGGCCATGCTTCCCGCGCATCACTCTCGGCTTCACCGCCGGCCTCTGTGCGCTGATGCTCGTGGGGCTCGCCTACACCGACAACGTGGCGTACGGCGCCTTCAAGGCCCTGTCGTATGCCCTGTTGGTGGTTCCTTGTGTCGTCTTCCTGGGATTGCACGTGGATCGCCCGCTGCTGCTGCGGCGCTTCTTGCTTTTCTTCGCCGGCATCGCCCTCGGCATGATGTTGCTGGGGCTGCGCAATCTCGGAACTCTGGAGCAAGGGCACCGGCTGGCAGTGTTCGGTGGCGGGGCCAACGTCTACTCACGCATGCTTGGATCCGGATTGCTGTTGCTTCTCATGTTCGCCGTCATGCTCCGTCGATCCGGGCATGCGGCGTCAGCGTGGGTTCTTGCGATGCTGCTGGGCCCGGGCTTCCTGGTGACGATGTACTTCGCCGGCTCGAAGGGGCCGATGCTGGCGCTGCTGCTGAGTGCCTTGTTCTTCGCCGCTCTCCACGGTCGTTTGCGGCGCACGCTATTCATTGTCCTCGTCGTGGGCGTCGGGTTCGTCGCAGCTCGCCAGGGAAGCCGCAGCTTCGACGACGCGGTGGAAATGGTCTCCGTCTCTCGGCTGTTCCTGAATCCCAAAGCCGAGATTTCTTACGGCAGCTACGGGTCGCGCGTGGATTTCTACAAGTATTCGGCCGAGCGGCTGTCGGAGCAACCGCTCGTCGGCGTTGGCACTGGTGCTTGGGGGAGCCGCAGAACGTTGTTCGAGGACTACTCGTATCCGCACAACTTGTTTGTCGAGCTGGCCTGCGAGCTGGGCCTCGTGGGCCTGGCAGTCATTGGCGCTTACTGTGGATGGCTGGCCTTGCAGACACGGCGATTGCTGCAGAGGATGCGCCAATCGGAGCACTACGTCGTGATTACGGGGCTGTGCGCGTGTCTGCTGTTCTGGTTCCTGAATGTGCAGGTGAGCGGCGACGTTGTCGACAACCGAAACCTGTGGATCTTCGCGGCCCTGACCGAGGTCGCGGCACGATTCTCGGGGCACCAGGCGGCGGAGGGTTAGAGATGCGGGTTCTCTACATCCATCAGTACTTCTGCACACGTCAGGGACGAAGCGGCACTCGGTCCTACGAGTTCTCCAAGCATCTGATCGCGCGCGGCCACCACGTGACGATGATCACCAGCACGGCACAGTTACCGCACCTACGTGCCGCTGCCGGCAAACGCTTGTCTCGTTTCTCGGCCGATGGAATCGATGTGATCGCTGTGGACGTCGACTATGCGCAGAGCATGGGTCCGTTGCAGCGTATTCGCAGCTTTCTGCGTTTCATGTGCTTGGCAACTTGGATCGCTTGCCGTGAGCGGCGCCACGACGTCGTCGTGGCGACCTCGACGCCGCTCACCGTCGGCGTGCCCGGGATGATCGCGAGCTGGGTGCGCCGCATGCCGCTGGTGTTCGAGGTCCGCGATCTGTGGCCGGAGGCACCGATCCAGCTCGGATTCATTCGCCATCGAATGTTGATCGCATTCCTGCGCTGGTTCGAATGCTTGGTGTACCGGCGCAGCACACGCATCGTGGCGCTGTCGCCGGGGATGCGCGACGGCGTCCTGGCCACGGGTGTCGCTGCGGGCAAGATCGACACGATCCCGAATTGCTCCGACCTGGATCGGTTCACACCGGGACCCGTCGACAAGCGCGCCGTTCCCGAACTCGATCTCGCCGGCGCCTTCGTGGTCACGCACGCGGGCTCGATGGGATTGGCGAACGGGCTCGATATTCTGCTCGACGCGGCAGCCGAGGCGCAGCGAGCGGGCTGGACCGATGTGCGTTTCCTGGTGCTCGGCGAGGGCGCGGAAGCCGTGAACCTGCGCGTCCGAGCCGCCGCTCGCGGGCTGGACAATGTGGTGTTCGCCGGTAGTGTGCCGTCTGCACAGGTCGGACGCTACTTACAGGCGAGCGACGTGTGCTTAGTGCTGTTTCACGCCGTCCCGGTTCTGGGGACCAACTCCCCCAACAAGCTGTTCGACGCACTGGCTGCCGGGCGCCCAATCATCGTCAACACTGCGGGCTGGATGCGCGAGCTGGTGCAGCAGCAAGGATGTGGCCTGGCGGCGGAGCCTGGCTCCGGGGAGTCGCTGGCGCGACAAATCGGCGTGTTGCGGCAGGATGCCGAGCTGCGCGGAATCATGGGGTCGAAGGCGCGGCTGCTGGCGGAGCGCGAGTTCGACCGCGCGATCCTCGCGCAGCGCTTCGAGCGCAGCCTCGTCATCGCAGCGGGTCTGGCCGAGGCTCCAGCGCGCGTCTGCGGGGTCCAGGGCGAGCCCGCTCCGGCGCGTCCTTCTCCGGCCACTACAGAAACGATCGATGCAGCCCGGGAATGAAACGGGGGAGCGGTTGGTTGTAGGCGGAGCGCAGGCGTATAATGAAGCAGCCGGCCCGGAGAATCCGCCGCGATGAGAGGTCGAATGGTCTTCACAGCAGCTCGCAGGGCCCGCACGGTAGCGCGCATGTTCCGCAAAGCCCGCCGCGATGATTGCCCTCGGTTTCTCGTGCTGGTGATGCTGGCCACTTTTGCATCCGCCGGTTGCAATACCGAGCCCGAGATCGGCGGCCCGCCACCGACCGTGATGGCCGGTGTCACGATCCTCAACCTGCACTCCAACAATCCGGATCCGGCTTCGTTCGCCACCTGTCAGACGGGGGCTGCCGTGCTGCTCGAAGCGCATGGCTCGTTCGATCCCGCCGGACAGCCGCTCGAGTTCGAGTGGCGCGACGAAGTCGATTACGGCGACGGCGTCCGCATCGCGGCGCCCGACTGGGGCCCGAACGCGCACGTGCGCCGCACCACCGCGTACGAGATCCCGGCCCAATTCTCCACCGTCGCGTATCACTACCTGACGCTCACGGTGCGCACGCGCGATGGGCGGAGCGCCAACCACACGCTGCGAATGACGGTGACCTCCTGCGAGAGCTGCGGCATTCCCTGATCGCACGAGAGCCCTGGCGCGAGCGCTTGGCCTTTCCGCCGCTCGTGCCGCATTCACGCCGGGGCCTTGCCATCCGCATATCCGGCTGTTATCGTCCGGACAAAGAGGAGCAACCCGGGCGCCGGCCCGATTTCCCCGAGGCGTCGTTATGCTGGATTCCGACGTCCGCGCACGCGCACAACGATCGCCGGCCGCGAAGCGCGAGCCAGAGAGCAAGCTGATCGGCGAAGGCCTCGCATTCGATGATGTGGTCGTCGTGCCGCGCTACAGCGACGTGCACCCCACCGCGACCGACACCTCCGCCTGGCTCACCCCCAACATCCGACTGCAGATTCCGATCACCAGCGCCGCGATGGACACGGTGAGCGAGTCGCGCCTGTGCGTCGCGCTCGCTCGCGAAGGTGGCATCGGGTTCATCCACAAGAACCTGAGCCCGGAAGACCAGGCCGAGCACGTGCGGCGGGTGAAGCGCAGCGAATCGGGCATGATCACCGATCCGGTGTCGCTGGCTCCGAACGCGAGCGTCGACGATGCGCTCGAACTCATGCAGCATTACCGATTCTCCGGCGTTCCCATCGTCGAAGGCGGCAAGCTGGTCGGCATCCTCACCAATCGCGACTTGCGCTTCGTCAAGGACACGAGCGTTCCGGTGAGCACGCTCATGACCAAGGACAACCTGGTCACGGCGCCGCAGGGAACGACCTTGGCGGAGGCCGAGCGCCTGCTGCACAGGCATCGCATCGAGAAGCTTCCGATCGTCGACGCGGACTTCCATCTCGTCGGACTCATCACGGTGAAGGACATCCAAAAGCGACTGGATTTCCCCAACGCCTGCAAGGACGATCAAGGCCGGCTGCGCGTGGGCGCTGCTCTCGGCGTCGGCAGCGATGCGGAAGAGCGACTCGAACGACTGCTGGTCGCGGGTGTCGACGTGGTCGCGGTGGATTCGGCGCATGGCCACACGGCGAACGTGCTCGACCTGGTCAAGCGCATCAAGCGCCAGCGCCCGGAGCTGCAGCTCGTGGCCGGCAACGTGGTGACGGCGGAGGCCGTGCGTGATCTCGTGCGCGCCGGCGCCGATGCCGTCAAAGTGGGAATGGGCCCAGGATCGATCTGCACCACGCGCGTCGTGGCCGGGATCGGCATGCCGCAGGTCACGGCCATTCTCGAATGCGCGCAAGCGGCCGCCGATTCGCGCACGCCGATCATCGCCGACGGTGGCATTCGCTACTCGGGCGACGTCACCAAGGCGCTCGCATCGGGGGCGCACTGCGTCATGATCGGCAGCCTGTTCGCCGGCACCGAGGAGAGCCCGGGTGACATCGTGCTGTTCGAAGGGCGCGCGTACAAGGCGTACCGCGGCATGGGCTCGATCGGCGCCATGCAGGCCGGCAGCGCCGACCGCTACTTCCAAGCTCGGGGCGCTTCCAAGCTGGTGGCCGAAGGCGTCGAGGGGCGCGTGCCGTACAAGGGCACCTTGCGCGATCTCGTCTACCAGCTGGTGGGTGGGTTGCGCGCCGGCATGGGCTATTGCGGCGTCGACGACATCGAAGCGCTGCGACGGGAGACACGCCTGGTGCGCGTTTCCGCCGCCGGTCTCGGCGAGAGTCACCCGCACGACATCTCCATCACGCAGGAAGCGCCGAACTATCAGGCGCCATAGCTCGTGGAGAGCGCGCGCGCCGCAGACGAACCGCACACTCCCGAGGCTGGAGAAAAGCGGCTGCGCATCGCCGCCGTCGAGCCCTACTACGGCGGTTCGCACAAGCACTTCCTCGACGATCTCGCACGCACGAGCCGGCACCAGATCGAGCTTTTCACCTTGGCCCCACGGCTTTGGAAGTGGCGCGTGCGCGGCGCAGCCTTGCAGCTCGCGCCGGCACTGAACGCAGCCGGTGCATTCGATGTGTTGTTCTGCTCGGACTTCGTGAACGTCGCCGACCTGCGTGCCCTGCTCGACCCAGCGCTCCGCACGCTGCCGCTGCTCTACTACCTGCACGAGAACCAAATGCGCTACCCGTTGTCACCGGACGAGGAGTTCGATCCGTACTTCGGGTTCACCAACGTGTTGTCGTGTCTTTCCGCCGACGCCGTGGCGTTCAATTCCGATTTCCATCGCCGCGACTTCCTGCAGTTTCTGCCCGAGTTCTTGCCGCGCCTGCCCGACTACGACCGCGGTCGCGTCGTGGAGCAGATCCGCGCCAAGGCCGAGGTCCTGCCGCTCGGCCTCGATCTCGACGGGCTCGAGCGCCTGCGGCCCGAAGGCGGCGTGAGTGCGGGCCGCGAGCCGCGTCGGTTGCTGTGGAACCACCGCTGGGAGTTCGACAAGGCGCCGGAGCGTTTCTTCGCGGCGCTCGATGTCCTCGTCGCCCGCGATGTGCCCTTCGTCGTGGATGTGCTTGGGGAATCCTTCGCGCGGCAACCACCGGTGTTCGAGGCTGCGCGTGCACGGCTCGGGGCGCGGCTCGGGCGCTTCGGGTTCATTCCGGATCGCGACGAATACGTGCGCGCGCTGTGGGCAGCTGACATCGTGGTGTCGACGGCGAAGCAGGAGTATTTCGGCATCGCCATGGCGGAGGCCGTCGCCTGCGGTGCCTGGCCGATCGCGCCGCGCGCGCTGGTCTATGAGGAACTCTACGGAGGTGCGGGTGCGGACCTGCATCTCTACCGCGACGAAGGCGAGCTGGTGCAGCTCCTGGAACGGGCGCTCCGGGTGGAAACGCTCGCACCGCCGCCACACCTGCGCAGGCGCCTGGAGGACTTCGCTTGGCGGCGGATGGCGCCGCGCTTCGATGCCCGGTTCGCGGCGTTGGCCGGAGCGGCGCGACCGGCCACAGCGGGAGATTGACAGCGACCGCAGCGCCAACGACACTCCGCGCGTGGAACCACGGACATCACCCTGGGGGTCGAGCCGGATGCGGAGAACGCACGCCTGCCTGGTCGCTGTGCTCAGGCTCGCGGCGATGTGTGTCTCTGCGCTCGTGCTCGCGACGACGCTCGCCTCGACGCTCGTGCCGGCGCTGGCGGCTGAGGAAATCGTCATCCGCGTGCCGATCACCGGTATGATCGACATGGGGTTGAGCCCCTTCGTGCGCCGCGCCTTCGATGAAGCCCAGGAACGCGGCGCGCGCGCCGTCCTGTTCGAGATCAACACGCTCGGCGGCCGGCTCGATGCGATGCTCGAGATCCGCGATGCCATCGTCGAAGCGCGCGTGCCGACCTTGGCCTTCGTGCACCCGCGCGCCATCAGTGCCGGCGCGCTCATCGCCATCGCCTGCGACAGCCTGTACATGGCGCCGGGCAGCACGATTGGTGCGGCGACCCCGGTCGAGGGCGACACGGGCGTGAAGGCGAGCGAGAAAGTCGTCTCCTTCTCGCGCAGCGAATTTCGCAGCACCGCCGAGCGCAAGGGACGCGATCCCGATCTCGCCGCCGCCATGGTGGACGAGTCGATCGAGATCGAGGGCGTGGTGAAGGAGGGCGAGCTGCTGACGCTCACCGGCTCTCGCGCCGTCGAACTCGGCTTCGCCACCGCTCTCGTCGAGTCTCAGGATGCCGTGCTCCGTCGCAGCGGGTTGAGCGGCGCCGTGGTGCGCACGCTCTCTCCCAACTGGGGCGAGAACTTCATTCGTTTCCTCAACCATCCGGTCGTGGCCGCGGTGCTGATGGCGATCATCTTCTTCGGCATCATCGCCGAGGTGCAAACAGCAGGCTGGGGCGTGCCGGGAACGGCTGCGCTGGTGTCGCTGCTCCTGTTCCTCGGCGGGCGTTATGTCGTGGGTTTGGTGGGTTTCGAAGAGCTGTTGCTCCTGCTCGTGGGCTTCGCGCTCCTCGTGGTCGAGGCGCTGTTCATTCCGGGCTTTGGCATCGCGGGCATCGTTGGCATCCTCTGTCTCGTCGGCAGTCTGGTGCTGGCATTGCTCGGGCATGTGCCGACGACGACCGATCTGGTGGGGGCGCTGTACACCATCGGGTTCGCGCTCGTGGCCGCGATCGCCGGGGCACTGGTGCTCTTCCGCTACGTCGAACGCATCCCGGCTTGGCGGCGCGTAACGCTCACGGCCACACAGCGCCCGGAAGAGGGCTACGTCGCCCACCCGATGGACAGCGGTCTGGTGGGCAAGATCGGCGTCGCCGCGACTGATCTGCATCCTTCGGGAGCGATGGTGATCGACGGCAAGCGCTACGACGTGGTGTGCGATGCGGGTTTCGTCATGCGGGGAGCGAGCGTGCGTGTGCTCAAGCATGAGGGGTATCGCATCGTCGTCGAGGAAATCGCCGAGGGAGTGCGCCCACAGACGTAGCGGCCCGGTTGCCGCTGAGAAGTTGCAAACGCAGCGCGAACGCCGGCGAAGCGGCCGTTCGTCGACGAGGAAACTGCAGCGGACGCGCGCCCGCAGGCGTCGCGATGCCGCAATGACAAGGAGGGTTCCGTGGAGCAGATCGGTGTCGTCTTCATCGTCCTGATCATTCTGGGCATCATCTTCGTGCTCAGCTTCCTCAACTACTTCGTGCCCATCGGCCTGTGGCTCACGGCCTATTTCTCGGGCGTCAAAGTGAGTTTGTTCGCCATGATCGGCATGCGGTTGCGCAAGGTGCCGCCGGCAGCCATCATCAACCCTCTCATCAACGCCACGAAGGCCGGCCTTTCCCTGGAGTCAGCGCTCTTGGAAGCGCACTACCTGGCGGGCGGCAACGTCGATCGCGTGGTGAAGGCGCTCATCTCGGCTGACAAGGCCAACCTGGGCTTGTCGTTCCAGCGTGCCACCGCCATCGACCTCGCCGGGCGCGACGTGCTCGAAGCCGTGAAGGTGAGCGTCAATCCCAAGGTGATCGAGACGCCGAAGGTGGCCGCGGTGGCCAAGGACGGCATTCAGCTGGTGGCGCTCGCCAAGGTGACCGTGCGCGCCAACATCGAAAGACTCGTCGGCGGCGCCGGCGAGGAAACGATTCTGGCGCGGGTGGGTGAGGGCATCGTCTCCACCATCGGGTCGTCGGCGACCCACAAGGACGTGCTCGCGAATCCGGACCTCATCTCGAAGACAGTGCTGGCGAAGGGGCTCGACAGCGGCACGGCTTTCGAAATTCTCTCCATCGACATTGCCGACGTCGACGTCGGCCGCAACATCGGCGCCATGTTGCAAACGGATCAGGCCGAAGCGGACAAGCGCATCGCGCAGGCGCGCGCCGAAGAACGGCGCGCCATGGCCGTGGCGACCGAGCAAGAGATGCGCGCGCGGGTCGAGGAAATGCGTGCACGCGTGGTGGAATCGGAAGCTGAGGTGCCGCTCGCCATGGCGCATGCCTTCCGTGAGGGCAAGCTCGGCGTCATGGACTACTACAACATGCGCAACGTGCAGGCCGATACCAGCATGCGCGAGTCGATCGCGCGCCCGCCGACCGAGCCGGAAGGCAAGCCGCCGATCAAGTAACGGCGCCGGTTCGGGTCCGCGTCAAACGGGTGCGGGTTCGCCGGGCGCGAGTGCACGGTCGAGGAGGTGTCGTTCTGGATTCCTGGGTCGTCATCGTTCTCATGATCGTGTTCTCGCTGATCGGCCGTTCTCGGCGCAAGGGACAGAGCCAGCCACCGCGCCGGCGTGAGCCGGCGCGGCCTCGCCCTCGGCCCTTCGAGCCCGTGCCACGTGCCCAGATCCCGACACAGCCACGAATCGAGCTGCCGCCGGCATGGCAGCCCGCGCCACGACAAACCACGCTGGATCAAGAGATCGAAATCGGCGAATCGGGGGAGGCCGACGCTGCGCCAGCGCCGTGGTCGGCGCAGGAACGCCGTGTCGATGAAATGCCGTCGTACGACACGGATGTCGTGCGCGAGGACGTTCCCGTGCGCGTCTTGCTCGAAAGACTGACGTCTGCTGCGAGTCCGGCCGCAGAAGTCGCGGTGGCAGGGGCGCCGATCGTGCGACGAGCAACAGCCGAGTCACAACGACTGCGTGACCTCCGCGCGCACCTCGCCTCTTCGGCATCGTTGCGTGATGCGCTGTTGCTGCGAGAACTCCTCGGTCCCCCGAGGGCCAGAGGCCGCTGAGCCAGGGCTCAGAACCCGGCGAAGTGGACGATGGCCGCAAGGACCATTGCCCCCAAGAACCAGAAGCAGCGCTCGATCACAGCCAAGCGCCATTGGCGCCCGAAGGCTCGGCTGGTTTCGCGGTCCTGCTGCAGGTGGGCGAGATCAGTTGCAAACTGGGTCTCGTGGATCCGAAGCTGCTGGATCGCCTCGTCGTGGCTGGCGATGCGACCGTTGGACAGGTCGAGGCGACTATTGATGCCGTCGACCTTCGCCTGCAGCGACGCGAGCGTCGCGGACGTTTCGCTCTTGAGCTCGCCGATGTTGCGGATGATTTCTTCAGTTTCGGTGAGTGCCATGTGGGCTCCTCATTGCGCGGGAGGGGCTGATGTCCCATCCCTTCCGTCGGAATGGCCCACAACCGTTGTTGCACTTCTCATGCCGGCGCGCCTCTTGCTCGAACATCGGACATGAAGCTGTGCATCGACGCAGGACACGGGGGCACGGATCCTGGTGGTGTGGGGCGCGACCCATTCCTGCTGGCGGAAAAGACGCTGACGTTGATCTTGGCGCGCCTGGTCGAGGCCGAGCTGATCCGGCGTGGCCACCGGGTCGTGATGACGCGTCGCCGCGACCGCACGCTCGGCTTGAGCGCGCGAGCCGCCTTCGCCAACCGTCTCGCGGCCGATGTGTTCGTCAGCATCCACACCAATGCCGCGCCGAAACCGGATGTCGAAGGCATGGAGGTGTTCCATTTCCCGGGTTCGCGCCCGGGGCGAAGCCTCGCGCAAAGGGTGCTGGCGAGAATGATCGAGACATTCCCCGCGCACCGGAATCGCGGCGTCAAGTCCGCGAACTTCGTGGTGCTGCGTGAGACGCGCATGCCGGCCATTCTCGTCGAGTGCGAGTTCCTCACCAATCCGCGACAGCTGCGTTTCCTCGGGCGTCGCGCCAATCAGGTGCGTCTGGCGCGGGCGATCGCCGCCGGGTTGACCAGCTCTGGCGCCCGCGGCTACCGACAGAAGCCAGCCTGAATGGGCGATTCCAGAGACTCCCGAGGAGAGCGACTCCGCCACCCTCCTGCGCCCGCGGATGGACTGCATCTTGCAGTGTGGAATGGACTTGCAGCGTGGCAACCCTGGGACAAGACGCATAGGGTGCGGCCAGAACACGGAGAGCGAAGCCTTGTCGCACTGGCAGGAAGTTGTTCAGGCCCCTTCGCCCCGGCCGCACGAGTCGAGGGTACCGGAGCCCGAGGTGCGTCCAGGCAGGCCGGATGACGACACCGTGGCAAATCCAGGCTCGAGTTCCGCGCATCGGGGCGCTCGCATCAAACGTTGCATCGACGTGATCGGCAGCGCGACGGCGCTGGTGCTGTTCGCACCGTGCTTCGCGCTGATCGCTCTGTGCGTTCGGGTCCAACTCGGGCGGCCGATTCTCTTTCGCCAAATTCGCCCGGGATTGCACGCACGACCGTTCGAAATGGTGAAATTCAGAACGATGCGAGAGGCGCGCGATGGGGAAGCAAGCCCAGAAAGCGATGCGCTCCGCTTGACGCGATTCGGCAAGTTCCTTCGCGCCACGAGTCTCGACGAGCTGCCGAGTCTGTGGACGGTTCTCCGAGGCGACATGAGCCTGGTCGGACCCCGGCCCCTGCTGATGAGCTACATGTCGCGATATGACCGCCTGCAAGCGACTCGACACGACGTCAAGCCAGGCATCACAGGACTCGCGCAAGTCAATGGGCGAAACGCGATGTCGTGGGAGCGCAGGCTGGAGTTGGATGTCCAGTACGTGCGGGAATGTTCTCTCCAGCTCGACTTCAAGATCCTGGGCGCGACCGTGGTGAAGGTCTTCAAACGTGAAGGCATCCAGTATCACGGCCACCCCACCATGCCGGAGTTCCGGGGCACGATGACGAGCGAACGAGAGGTGGGCTCGTGAGCCGTCACTCTTGCAACGTGCTGATCTCCTCCGCGGGCCGGCGCGTCGGCTTGATGCAGAGCTTCAAGGCATCGTTGCAGCAGCTCGGGTTGCGGGGAGAGGTGCTCGCGACCGACATGTCGCGCTTGTCCTCCGCTTCGCAGCTGGCCGACCGCAGCTTTCTCGTCCCGAAATGTACGAGCGAGGAATTCGTGCCGGCGATGCTCGACATCTGCCAAGCGAACGACGTCCAGCTTCTCGTGCCGACGATCGACACCGAACTGCACCCCCTCGCCACGAGCCGTGATGCTTTTGCGGCGATCGGGACCACCGTTGCCGTTTCCAGCCCCGAGGTCATCGCCATCGGCGCCGACAAACGCACGACGCATGCGTGGCTGCTCGATCATGTCTTTCCGACGGTCCGGCAAGCCAGCGTCGAGGACGTGCTCGCGGACGCGGCAGCATGGCCATTTCCTCTCATCACCAAACCCGTGGACGGTAGCGCCTCCAAAGGGGTGGCTGTGGTGCAGTCGCGCGACCAACTCGTGGCTGCGACAGGTCAGAGCAACTTCATCGTGCAGAGCATCGCCCCCGGGAGCGAGCATACGGTCGATTTTCTGGTGGATCGCAGCGGCCGGTGCACATGCGTGGTGCCGCGGATGCGTCTCGAGACCCGGGCCGGCGAGGTGAGCAAGGGGATGATCGTGCTCTCGGACCGGCTCGAGCAACTGGTGCGCGCTGTCGCCGAAGCCTTGCCGGGTGCGTACGGCGCGCTCAACATCCAGATCTTCTGGGACGAGCCGAGCGGCCGGATCGCCATCATCGAAATCAACCCGCGCTTTGCCGGAGGCTTCCCGCTCACGTGGGAGGCCGGCGGACACTTTCCGCGTTGGATCGTCGAAGAGATTCTCGGGCTGCCCTCCACGGCCTCCCGCGCGCGAATTCAGGACGGCCTCGTGATGTTGCGTTATGACAGTGCCGTGTTCGTCGAACGCAGCCACGCCGGGGTCTGAGATGACCAGGGCAGCCATTCGCTGCGTTGTTTTCGATGTCGATGACACGTTGTATCTCGAGCGCGACTACGTCCGCAGCGGCTTCGATTCGGTCGGGGCCTGGTTACAACGTGACTCGGGTGTCGTCGGTTTCTCCGACCAGGCTTGGCGGATCTTCCTCGCTGGCGGTCGTGGCAATGTCTTCGACCTCGCATTGGCGGCGCTCGGTGTGCCGGCCAGCGACTCTCTCGTTCATCAATTAGTGCAGGTCTACCGGACGCACGAGCCACGCATCGAACTCCTGCCAGACGCGCAAGCGTGCCTGCAAGCACTTCACGGCCGGACGACGATGGGGGCCGTCACGGATGGCCCTGTGGAAAGCCAAAGAGCCAAAATCAAGGCTCTGCAGTTGGAGCCGTGGATGCACACGCTCGTGTGCACCGCCGAGTTGGGAGAGGGCTGCAGCAAGCCCAACCCGCTCGCCTTCGAAATCATCGAAAAGCGGACGGGAGCAACGGGCGCCGCCTGTGTCTACGTCGCCGACAATCCCGGCAAGGACTTCGGCGGACCCATCAGCCTCGGATGGAAGACGGTACGAATCCGGCGGGAGCATGGACTTCACGCGCGTCTCGAAACGCCGCAAGGCATCGATGCCGAGATCGGTCAGTTGACCGATCTGGTCACATGGTGCCGGGGATGAAGAAGGTGCGGCGATGACGAAGTTGCGGAGAAGGGCGAAGCGCCGGGGTCACAGCCCGCGGAGAAAAGCGAGGAGCGCCTTGCGCTTGTGCTCGGGGAGAGCGATGAAGGCGTCGCGCGCGGCGGACCCTTCGCCGCCATGCAGTTCGATGGCGGCCTCGATGGTGACGGCGCGGCCATCGTGCAGGAAGACTTCCGACAGGCTCAGTCCCATCAACGGCTCGGTGCGGAACTCCGAGGGCGACGCGAGGCCGAAGCAAATATCGGCGAGCTCCGGTCCCATGTCGTGGAGCAGCATGTCGGTGTAGGCGCGCACCATGCGATTCGACAGCGCCTCGACATCGCTATAGCCGGTGCGCAGCGCCGGAACGTGGCACGCCGTGCAACCGATGTCGGCGAAGATCTTCTCGCCGAGCCGCACCTCGCGCCCTTTGGTCACGGGAAGCGGCGGCGCCAGGAAGCGCACGAACTGGTTTGCCAGCCTCACGTCTTCGTCGCTCAGCTCGGGTTCGGGCAACGGGTCGACGCCGGGGGGCATCGGTTGACCTCCGACGGTGCCTTCGTTGGGTGTGCCCGACGTCGTGATCCCTTGCTCGATTTGGAACGCCCCGTCGTTGAACTCGGCCAAGTTCGGCACGAATGCCTTGCGACCGAAACGCCCGACGCGCCCGTCGATGAAGCGATTGGCGCGACCGGAGATGCCGTCGCCGTTCGCATCGTCGGGGTCCTCGAGCGCGAGCAACGTCGAGTCGGCGATCGCGTCGAGCAAGCCGAAGCCGAAGACGTCTGGGATCGTACGCTGAGCTTGGGTCGCTTCCTGCGGCACGGGCTCTTCGTCGATGCCCAGTGCGTCGTGCAGCGCCTGCGTCACCTCGGTCTGGAACACCGGGCCGCCGCGATCGATGAGCAGATCGCAGCTAGCGGCCGGTGGTGACGAGTCTTCTCGCGGCGCGGAGTCGCCGGATTCCGCAGCGGAGCGCAACGCGGGGTCTGGCGACCCGAGCGCCGCGAGGGTGGACGAGATGGCTGCATGGATCTCGACCTCGTCGCCGGTGCCACCCACGATCGGGTCTTCGTGACACTCAGCGCAGGAGTTGGCGTTGAACAGGGGGCCGAGGCCGGTCTCAGGAGTGAACACGCGCTCGAACACGACGCGTCCTCGATCGAACTCGTCGCGCTGCTCGGCATTCAACCCGGCGACGGGATCGCCCAGCTTGGGCTCTCTGCCGCACTGCGGCTCGACCACCGCGGCCACCAGGAAGGCGAAGAGAATCGCGATTCCTGAGATGCGACCGAGTCCCATCATGGGCGTACCTCGACTGCTTCGGCGGGCGGCTCTCGCAACGCATCCGAGATGCTCTGCCGTTCGCCATCCCGCACTGCCGGCGCTCGTCGCTGGCTCGTGCGGCTCATACGGGAAATTCCGCAGTGGTGCATGCGATCCTCGTGCCGGAATAAAATGGCACCGGATCTCGCGCGCTGCGAAACGATGCGCCTTCTCACCTCGCGCGGTCGCTGCCAGCGAGATGCCGAATGCAATACAGTGGCAGTCGCCATACACAAAAACGCAATGGATGAGAGTGAGCCAGCGACCAGAGCTGGTGCCCAAGGATGGTCATCGGGGGCAGCCCGATCAGGCTGCCCCGGAGAGGATCACTTCTCTCCGACCATTTCGACGAGCTTCAGAACCGTATTCCAGTTGCGCATCGTGCTCGTGGTCGCGAGGCGTGTGTCGAAGTATTCGTTCGTGAGCTTGGTGCGCGCCGCCCCGTTCGGGCAACGAAGATAGATCTCACGGCCGCGCACTTCGAAGGCGTCTGGAGGCGAACGCTTCGGATCGAGCGCTTTGACTTTGGCGGCATCCGGCGAGTCGGCGAGAAACATGACGTGCAGGGTTTTGAGATCGGCGCCGTCGCGCAGGAACGGGTTGCCGCGCGCGACCGCGCGCAGCTCCGAGGCCTGGCGCATGATGACCGGTACGCGAAGGCCGAAGCCATCGGCGATGCTCTTCGTGATCACGCCCGGCATGCGAGATGCGCGCGACTCAGTGGCGCGAAAGACCACGTTGCCGCTCTGGATGTAGGTCTT
>DASRJO010000229.1:0-10756 GCA_035649435.1 Candidatus Krumholzibacteriia bacterium
GCATCGGCTTCGCACTCTTCGACGCGCAGGGCACCGAAGTCTTGGGGCGCGGCGAAGTCCTGGGTGACGGCATCACCAACAACGTCGCAGAGTACACGGCGCTCCTGCGTGGTCTCGAGGCCGCGCTGGCGCACGGTGTGCGCCGGATACGCGCCCGGCTGGACAGCGAGCTCGTCGTGCGTCAAGTGCTCGGCGATTACCGCGTACGCCATGCCGGATTGCAGCCGCTGCATGCGGCAGTGTGCACGCGCATCCGAGCGTTCGAGAGCTTCGCCATCGAGCACGTGCCACGTGCAGAGAACCAGCGCGCTGATGCACTTGCCAATGCCGCGCTCGACGACCTAGTATCCCCGTAGAGACAGAACGATGTGTTCGTTGTTGGGATGATGGATCCAACCACGGGGATGGTGTCTCCGGGATCTGAAGCCGTTCAGGTGACCGCGAGCTGCGCAAGCGGTTCGAGGAAAGTCCGAGCTCCGCAGGGCAGGGTGCTGGGTAACGCCCAGGGGAAGCGATTCCACGGCCAGTGCCACAGAAAACAAACCGCCTCGGCACCTTCGGGTGTCGCGGTAAGGGTGAAACGGTGAGGTAAGAGCTCACCAGCATCTCCGGTGACGGAGGTGGCTAGGTAAACCCCACCCGGAGCAAGACCAAATAGGAGGGGATGAGGTGGCCCGCCTCGCTCGACTCTCGGGTTGGTCGCTCGAGGGCCACGGCAACGTGGCTCCCAGATAAATGGTCACCACCCGCGCTTCGGCACGGGGACAGAACTCGGCTTACGAGCGACTTCGGTTCCGGAGCACCTCCGTGCTGCGGCGTCATCGGCACCGGGTGCGCGGAGGTACCCCCTTTGGAACCACGCAATCGGTGGATTCTGCCGCCGCAGGACGACGGGTTGGAAGAGGATGCCGCGCGTCTCGCCGCGGCGCTGGATCTGCATCCCACCGTGGCGCGATTGCTCTGCCGTCGCGGCCATCGCGACGCTGCCGCCGCCGCGCGCATTCTATCGCCGTGCGCTGACGATCTGCTCGATCCATTGCGCATGCGCGACATGGACGTCGCCTCCGCGCGTGTGGCGCGCGCCGTGCGCGACGGCGAGCACATCGTCGTCAATGGCGACTACGACACCGACGGCATCACCGGCACTGCGTTGCTGGTGTCGGAACTGCGTCGCCTGCAGGGCCACGTCGACTTCTTCATCCCCGACCGCGAGCGCGACGGCTATGGCATGACGCCGCGATTGGTGCAGCGCGCCGGCGAGGTCGGCGTGCGCGTGCTCGTGTCCGTCGATTGTGGCTCTTCCGATCACGACACCATCGAGCTCGCACGCAGCCTCGGAATCGACGTCGTGGTGGTGGACCATCACGAGATCCCGCGTGTGCCGCAGGCTGCGCACGCGGTCCTGAACCCGAAGCGCGCCGACTGTGGTTATCCTTTCAAGGGCCTCTCTGCCGTCGGCGTCGGATACAAGCTGTTGCAAGCCGTGTGCATGCAGCTTCGCCAGGTAAAGATGCCGGAGGATGGCTTGGATCTCGTCACCCTCGGCACCATGGCGGACGTGCAACCACTGGTGGGCGAGAACCGCGTGCTGACATCGCTCGGGTTGCAGCGGCTGCGAAGCAGCACCTTGCGCCCTGGCATGCGCGCGCTGCTCGGCGCCGCAGGCGTGCGCAGCGAGGACGTCTCGAGTCGCCCCGTGGGCTTTCGCATGGTGCCGCGTCTCAATGCCGCCGGACGGGTGGCGCGCGGCAAGCTCGCTGTGGACCTGCTCTTGGCGGGCGAGGAGGCGACGGCGACGCGTCTCGCCGCTGACCTCGAGGGCCAGAACATGAAGCGACGGGTGCTCTCCGACCTTGCCGAGGCCGAGGCGCGCGAGCTGGCGGCCCAAATGTGGCGCGAGTCGCCGCGGCCGGCGCTGGCGCTGCTCTCCAGGACGTGGCACCCCGGCGTGATCGGCATCGCCGCGGCGCGGCTGGCCAAGGAATACGGCGTGCCGGTGGCGCTGGTGGCGGTGCAAAATGGCATGGGGAGAGGCTCGGTGCGCACGAGCGGCGGCGTAGATGTGCGTGCGGCCCTGGCCGCGGCCGCCGGCGTCCTGGTCAAGTTCGGGGGCCACCGGGAGGCCTGCGGGCTCACGATCGAGCCCGACAATTTCCCGTCCTTCCGCGAGCTGTTCGAAGCTGGCGTGGCGCGCCAAGCCCAAGACGGCACGAGCCGAGCCCTGTTGATCGATGCCGAGCTGGGGCCTGGGGAGGTCGATCGGGCGTTGGTGGACGCGCTCGAGAGTCTGGAGCCTTTCGGTCCCGGCAATCCTGAGCCATTCTTTTTGGTACGGGGGGTGCGGGTGGGCGAGCGGACCCGTCTCGTGGGCAAGGGGCATCTGAAGCTCGACCTGGAGATGGCCGACGGCAGGCCCTTGGATGGCATCGCTTTCGGCTGGGGCCAGGACTTGAGCCCGGCCGACGTCATGGGAGGCCGCATCGACGCTGTCGGCCAGCTGCGCCGGCAGGACCCGCGCTTCGGGCAGGATTGTCAGCTGGTGGTGCTGGACCTTTGCCCGCACACGGGCGGTGCCGCCGAGGCGTAGGCCGCAAGCAAGAAAGCGCGCGCCAGAGAGAACGATCATGAACGCGGACGGTGCATCGGAAGCCAACACCCTGTCGCAGGCGCAAGCCGAGCAGGACGAGCTGCGCGCGTTGCTCGTGCCGTACATGCCCGAGCCCGAACGCGAGCTCGTCGACGAGGCCTTCGACTTCGCCAAAACCGCCCATCTCGGGCAGATGCGCCACTCGGGGTTGCCCTACTTCTCGCACGTGGTCGAGGTCGCCAAGACCCTGGCGCGAATGCGCCTCGATCACGAAGCGGTGGCGGCGGGACTGTTGCACGACGTCCTCGAGGACACGCAAACGACCGCGGCGCAGCTGGAAGAGCGCTTCGGTGCCGGTGTTTCGCGTCTCGTGGATGGCGTCACCAAGATCGGCCGGGTGCACTTCGAGAGCGCCGAGCAGGCGCAGGCAGAAAACTTCCGCAAGATGCTGCTGTCGATGATCCAGGATGTGCGCATCATCCTGGTCAAGCTCGCCGATCGCTTGCACAACATGAAAACGCTCGAGTTCGTGCCGGAGCCGCGGCGGCGTCTCATCGCCCAGGAAACGCTGGACATCTACGCACCGCTGGCACACCGCATGGGGATCGGATTCCTCAAGTGGCAGCTCGAAGACCTGGCGTTCAAACATCTGGAACCGGAAGCCTACCGCGACATCGAAAACGAGATTGGCCTCAAGCGCCAGGAGCGCGAAGGGTACCTCGAGCAGGTGAGCCGGCCGATCCGGGACAAGCTCACCGAGGCCGGCATTCATTCCGAGGTCAGCGGGCGCGCCAAGCATTTCTATTCGATCCACAAGAAGATGCGCGGGCGCAACAAGGCCATGGACGAGCTCTATGACCTGCTGGCGCTGCGCGTGGTCGTGCCGAGCCTGCGCGATTGCTACAGCACGCTCGGGATCCTGCACACGCTCTACACTCCCATCCACGATCGCTTCAAGGACTACATCGCCACTCCCAAGAGCAACATGTACCGCTCGCTGCACACGACGGTGATGGGGCCGGGCGGGCACTACATCGAGATCCAGATCCGCACCGACGAGATGCATCGCACCAACGAATACGGCATCGCCGCGCACTGGAAGTACAAGGAAGAAGGCCGTACCGACGAGGAGCTCGACACGCAGCTGCAATGGCTGCGGCAGATGCTGGAGGAGAAGCAGGAGCTGCGCGATCCGCGCGAGTTCCTGGACGCGCTCAAGATCGACCTGTTCCAGCACGAGGTGTTCGTGTTCACCCCGCGCGGCGACTTGAAGCAGCTGCCCAGCGGCTCGACCCCGATCGACTTCGCCTTCGCCGTGCACACGCAAGTCGGAACCCATGCCACCGGGGCGCGTGTCAACGGGCGCATGGTGCCGTTGCACACCGAGCTGCACAGCGGCGACACGGTGGACATCCTGACCGCACCAACAGGGCACCCGAGCCTCGGCTGGCTGCAGATCGCACGCACGGCGCGGGCGCGTTCCAAGGTCCGTCACTGGCTGAACACGCAGCGCTATGCCGAGAGCGTCGCTCTCGGGCGCGAGATGCTGGAACGCGAGATCAAGGGCATGAAGGCCAAGTTCGATCTCGAGCACGACCTCACCGATTTGGCCATGAGCATCGGCTTCGAGGATGCCGAAAAGCTGCTGGCGGCGCTGGGCCAAGGCACGCAGTCGCTGAAGGCGGTGGTGAACCGCATCCTGCCGCGCGAGACCAAGGGCCGGCTGTCACGGCTGCTGCCGACGGAGAAGGTGCAACGCCTGGTGCGCGGATCCACCGAGGGAATTCGCGTGCAGGGCGTCGGCAACTTGATGGTGCGCTTCGCCCATTGCTGTGGGCCCGTGCCGGGGGACCGCATCCAAGGCGTCGTCACCCGCGGCCGCGGCATCTCGGTCCACCGCCAGGATTGCGTCAACCTCGATGCGGTGGAAGCCGACCGGCGCATCGACGTGTCCTGGGACGTGGGCGAGAAGACGTCCTTCCTGGCTCGGCTGTGCGTCACCGGTGAGGATCGCAAGAATCTGCTCGCCGACATCAGCAAGAAGATCTCCGCGACCGGCACCAACATCCAGAGCGGCGACTTCGCTTCCGTCGATGGCCTGGTGCGCGTGTCCTTCATCATCGAAGTCAACAACCTGCGGCAATTGAACGAGGTCATGCGCACGGTGAAAACGGTGCAGAACGTGCGGCGTGTGACCCGCGGCGAGGACCACTGACTTGCGCGTCGTCGTGCAACGCGTCTCGCGCGCGGCAGTGCATCGGCTCGACGTCGAGCCCGTGGAGGTGCGCTGCATCGAGCTCGGGCTGGTATTGCTCTGTGGCTTCCAGGCCGCCGACGATCCTGCGACCTTGCGCTGGATAGCGGAGAAATGTCTCGGCTTGCGCATCTTCGCCGATGACACGGGCGCGATGAATCGCGACGTCGGCGAATGCGGCGGCGAGGTCCTCGTCGTGCCGAACTTCACACTCTATGGCGATGCGCGCAAAGGCCGGCGGCCGAGCTTCACGCAGGCGGCGCCGGCGGAGGTCGCGGGGCGGCACTTCGAAGCGTTTGTGGAGATGCTCCGCGCGGGGCGGGTGCCGGTCGAAGCCGGATGGTTTCAGGCGCACATGTCGGTCGAGATCGCGAACGATGGGCCGGTGACGCTGGTGCTCGAGCGCGACCCCGAACCCGCTACCTGAGAGTTTTTGCCGCGGTCGTCGTCAGGTCCGTCGAGGCGGACGCTCCTCGCGCGCTTCCTGCGCGCTCGTCGCTCGGCACGAGCGCTGCTCGCGCATCCTGCGCTCGCGGGCGCGCTCGTGACGCCGCCTCGACGGACCTGACGACGACGGCTTCGCGTCGCAGGAGGCGGAGAAGGCGTGGAGTCTCGGCGGGTCGCGTCTCACGCGGACTCGCGACGCTCGCAGACGCGTGAACCTCGCCAGCCGCGACGCTTGCGGACTTGCGACGGGCGCGGGCTTAGGGGGCGGGGGGCATGGAGGTGCGGCCGGTGTCTTCGAAGTAGTCGGGGCGAAGGGGCTCGGGGGGGATTTTTTCGATGCCGCGGCGGGCGAGGGCGGAATCGAGTTGGGAGAGCAGGCCCTCGGGGTCGGGGTTGTGGTCGAAGTAGAAGCGCAGGAATCGATTGTAGTCGGCGGCGACGCGTGCGGGCAGCAAGTCACTGATGCGTGGCAGATAGTCGTGCTGCAGCCACAGCGGGAAGTCGAGGAAGCGAATGCCGCCGCAGCTCTTGAGGCGTTCCATCAGCGCGCGGTCGTACAGGACGATTTCACCGAAGACCATGCCATTCGTCCAGGGAATCCCCATCTGGGCATACTGCGGCACGGAGCGCACCGGACGTCCGTGGAAGCGGAAGTTGACCCCACGATCGAAGATGTACTGGGCGTCGGCGAGCTTCTCGTGTCCCGGGCGGCCGCGAATCGGTGGCATCGGTCCGTGCGCGATGTGCACATCGGTCAACCCGTAGCGCTCGATCGCGACGGGGAAACGGGCGTAGTAGGCCAGGCTCGCCTGGCCACCCTGGACCATGATCACGGCCGGCGTCGACGCAAGACAGCGTTCGAGCGCTACGGCCTGCGCGCGGACCTCCACGAGGCGGATATCTGGATAGTACTGCGGTTCGTCGACGATGCTTTTCACGTGGCGCTTGTCCGAGAACCACGCTTGCTTGCGCACGGCGGCGAAGAGCACGAGTGCGATGACGGCGAGAGCTGCGGCCAGACGCAGCGCTCGTCGGGGCACGAGATGCACCAGCCACTCGATGGCGAGGAGCAGAAACGGCGTTGCCGGTAAGTAGAAACGCGCGTACATGAAGTCGCCGCCCATGCGGGTCACGAACACGACGCAAGCGCTCGCCGAAACTAGCGCCAGCGCCATTGCAGCTTCGACGTCGGGCGCCGCGCCGCCGGCCTCCGTCGCGGGCATGTGGCGCCGGCGGAGGCCACGCCACAACGGCCAGACGGCGAGAAGCGCGGCGATCAGCACGAAATAGGCGCCGAAGTACGTCCACAAATACGCCCAGCCTTGTGACCAATTGGCGGCCGACGCCGACTTCGCGTAGTACGGATTCGGGAACGGATACCCGTAGTAGAGCAAGCGGAAGGCGAAGAGAGGGACGACGAGGACGGACCAGACCAGGGCGAACTCGCGCACCTTGCGCTCGCGCCACCACGTGCGCACGCTGCCCTCGCGCCACAGCACGAAGGCGAAGGCCAGGCCGGAGAAGAGCATGCCGTCCGGTCGAATCAACGTCGCCATCGCATAGGCCCAGCCGGCGATCGCATGGCGCCGTGCGTGCGACGACGCGCACAGCATGGTGAAACCGAGCAACAGCGCGAAGAGATAGAAGGACGTTTCGAGACCGCTGGTGGCGTACAAGCGCGCGTCTTCGTGCGCCGCCCATGCGAGCGCGGCGAGCGGCACACCCACGAGGCCGCCGCGGGGTGCGAAGAGTCGCTGCGACAGCAGGACGAGCAAGGCCAAGCAGCCGGCGTAGAACGGCAGCGGCAAGAACTTGCCGAGCATTTCCGCCGGCACGTGCAAGGCCCTGCCGATCGTGAGGATGACGAACCAGAGGAAGTGGGTGTAGCCCTCGCTCCGCTCCCCGGGGTTGTAGACGGGGCCGTGGCCAGCCAACACGTTGTCGCAGTAACGGAACGTGATGTAGATGTCGTCGCCGATCCAGGCATGCATTGCGGCCCACACACAGGCTCCGGTCAGTGCCACGAGCCAAATGCCGGACCACGGATGCAGAGGGAGCGGGCCGAGATTCCCTTTTCGCCGCGCGGTGTTGTTCATCGACTCCGCTCGCGCTGTTTGCCGGCCGGAAGCATCCGACAACATTAGCCGATGCACATTGGCCGCGGCGAGTAGTTCCCTGCCCATCGGCGCTTCGATAGAGACGGTGAGCCCATCGGCGCTTCGACAGGGACGGTGCGCGCACCGGCGTCATCGGGGCATGGACCCATGCGACACAGAGGGTTGGTTGCGCCGGCGCGAGCGGCGATGATAGCCTCCATTGCACTCCGAACGTTGGAGCGGTCGTGAATCCAATCTTGCCCGCTGCATGGCAGAAGGACCTGATCCTGGCCTCGGCGAGCCCGCGCCGGGCGGAGATCCTCGCCATGCTCGGATTCGAGTTCGAAATCGTGATCACGGCGGTCGAGGACGAACCTCTGGACGAGCCAGATCCGGTCGCACATGCACGTGCACAAGCCCGGCGCAAGGTCGCGGCAGTGGCGAGCTTGCGCCCCAGTGGAACCTGCATCGGCGCCGACACGATCGTCGTCATCGACGGTGCCATCTTGGGAAAGCCGCCCTCGCGCGCGGCAGCGCTCACGATGCAGCGGCAATTGCGCGGCCGCTGGCACGAGGTGCACACCGGTTTGGCGTTGCAAGATGCGCGCAGCGGCCGCGTGTTCGATGCGGTCGAAACCACCGCGGTTCGCTTCCACGACTGGGACGACGCGGTGCTGCAGCGTTACGTCGACACCGGGGAATGCGACGACAAAGCGGGCGCCTACGCCATTCAGGGCTTCGGTGCCATGCTCGTCGAAGAGATCCGCGGCTGTTACTTCAATGTCATGGGGCTGCCTGTGCAGCGACTCGTGCAGCTCCTGCGCGCGCTGCACGACGTGGAGGTGTCGAGTGAGCGTTGAGACGATCGCGTATCGCGGCGGCAATATCGTGATCATCGATCAAACGCGTCTGCCCGGCGAATACGTCGTGCTGCAGATCGGCACGTTGGACGCCTTGTGCGAAGCGATCCGCATGCTGCGCGTGCGCGGCGCGCCGGCGATCGGGGTCGCGGCCGCCTACGGTTTCCGTTTGGCGGCGGAAGCATTCGTCGCCGCGGGTGGAAAGGATGCCGACGCCCTGCGCCAGCACTTGTTCCAGACGGGGCAAGCCTTGGCCGCGACGCGGCCGACGGCGCGCAACCTCTTCGGCGCCGTGGAGCACATGGCGCAGGTCGCCTCGACACCGGCGGCGACCGCGGCGGATCTCTTGGCGCACGTGGTGCGCGCAGCGGACGCGGTTCACGCTCGAGACCACGACCTGTGCCAGGCGATCGCGACGCACGGCGCGGAGTTGCTGCCGCAGCGCGCGCGGGTGCTCACGCACTGCAATGCGGGGGCGCTGGCGACGGGCGGCATCGGCACCGCGCTCGGCGTCGTGTACGAAGCGGTGCGGCAGGGCAAGTCCATCGAGGTCTTCGCCGACGAGACCCGGCCTTTGCTCCAAGGGGCGCGGCTCACGGCGTGGGAGCTGCAGCAGGCCGGCATCCCGGTGACGCTCTTGGTCGACAACGCGGCTGCGACGTTGTTGTCCTCCGGGCGGATCGATTGCGTCGTCGTCGGAGCGGATCGCATCGCCCGCAATGGCGACACAGCCAACAAGATCGGCACGCTCGGCGTCGCCATCGCGGCGGCGCGATGCGGCGTCCCGTTCTATGTCGCCGCGCCGTCCACGACCTTCGACCTGTCGCTCGACGACGGGACCGAGATCCCGATCGAGGAGCGTGCCGCTACCGAGGTCACCAGCGGGTTCGGCCCGCGGACGGCGCCGGAGGGCGTTCCGGTATTCAATCCGGCGTTCGACGTCACGCCAGCCGACCTCATCGCGGCGATCATTCACGAAGGGGGCGTGGTCCGCCCTCCCTTTGCCGTGACCATTCCGGAAAGCTTGGCGGCCCTGGCGGCCAGCCTGGCGCGGTAAAACGGTGCGCGGAGGGAAGAGTGGCCTCGATCCAGCCCCGGGTATTGCGGAGGAGGCGAGACCACACCGGTCGGTTCTCGGCGGCCCCCTGGAGCGCCGGGAATGGCTGGGTCGAACCGGATCGCCAAGCCGGAGCCCCAGCTTGACTGCCTCCCGAGCGCCTGTTAGCCTGACCGGCTGCTAATGTCCAAGTCGGAGGACTGGAATGAAGACCCATCAGGTCCGGGCGAAAGAAATCGAGCGCAAGTGGGTGCTCATCGATGCGGAGGGCAGACCCCTCGGCCGCGTCGCGACCGAAGTCGTCGGGTTGCTGCGTGGCAAGCACAAGCCGACTTACACGACGCATCTGGACGTCGGTGACCATGTGGTCGTCACCAACGCCGCCAAGGTCCGGATTACCGGCAACAAGCTGCAGCAGAACAAGTACTACAAGCACTCGGGCTATCCCGGGGGCTTGCACGTGCGCAGCATGCGCGAGCTGATGGAGACCAAGCCACAGGATGTCGTCATGCGCGCGGTGAAGGGGATGCTGCCGCCCACGGTGCTGGGGCGGGCGCAACTGCGCCGCTTGCGTGTCTACGCCGGGGCCGAGCATCGCCAGCAAGCGCAGCTGGCACAGAAGGAAGCGTCGTAAACAGATCGTTCGCGTGCAGCGGCACGCGAGTTCGTGTCTCGATCGAGGGTGGGAGTTCGAATGGCGAAGGCACTGTATGCAACGGGACGGCGCAAGGAAGCCATCGCGCGCGTGCGCATGCTTCCCGGGAGCGGCGCCCTGCTGGTGAATGGCCGTTCGCTGCGTGATTATCTGCACCGCGAGTCGCTCGTGCGCTTGGTCATGCAACCTTTCGAGGTTGCACAGGCCGCCACGACGTTCGACGTCGTGGCGCGGGTGCGCGGCGGCGGCTCGTCCGGTCAAGCGGGTGCGTTGCGCCTCGGCGTCGCGCGCTGTTTGCTGAAGCACGATCCGGAGCTCCGCAAGCCGTTACGCAAGATTGGCCTGCTGACCCGCGATCCACGCATGAAGGAGCGCAAGAAGTACGGGCTGCGCGGCGCCCGGCGCGCCTTCCAGTTCTCCAAGCGTTAGTCACCGCCCGACCGCGCCGGTGGCGATGACGCCGCCGGATGCGGCCAGCGGAATTCACACGGCGAGCCGCCCCTGGCTCCCCCGCGGTGCCGCCTCGTGCGGTCGGGGTCCAGGTCGCCGGAGGATCAACCCGAAAGGACAGCGATGGCTCAGGCCCCATCGATCAAGGATCTGCTCGAGTCCGGCGCTCACTTCGGCCATCAGACGCGTCGATGGAACCCGAAGATGCGCCAGTTCATCTTCATCGAGCGCAATGGCATCCACATCATCGATCTGCAGAAGACCGTGGCGTGCGCGCAACGCGCCTACGCGGCGGTCAAAGGCGCTTCGGAGCGCGGCGAGCCCGTGCTGTTCGTCGGCACCAAGAAGCA
>DASRJO010000230.1:0-5656 GCA_035649435.1 Candidatus Krumholzibacteriia bacterium
CCGCCGCGAATTCAGCTGTTCGAGGGCTGCATCGAGGGGCGAATTCTCCAAACCGCGCGCGGCACCGGCGGCTTCGGCTACGATCCAGTGTTCCTGGTACCGGAGACCGGGTGCACATTGGCGGAATTTTCCCCGGCGGCGAAGAATTCCATGAGTCACCGGGCCAAGGCCTTGGCGGCGGCAGGGCCTACTTTGATGGCAGAGTTGCGCCGGCGAGCCTGAGGACGGCGAGGGACACCCGACGAGCCATGTCCACAGGACCGGAGGGATTCGAATGCATCGCCTTCTCCCGATGTTGCTCGCCCTTGCGCTTGTCGCCGGCTTGGCGCCTGTTTCGCATGCCGTCGTGCCCGGCGAGGTGGCGCCCGATTTCACGCTTCAAGACCTGACGGGGGCTTCGATCACCCTTTCGGGGTTCGCCGGCCAGGCCGTGCTCCTGGCCTTCGTGGGATATGGGTGAGTGCAGTGCCGCGCGGCCGGGCCGGTCGTCGAGCAAATTTGGCAGGACTACAAGGACAAGCCGTTTCGCGTTCTCGCCGTCGACTGCTGGAACGGCAACACGGCAGCCGTGCAGAGCTTCATCGACGCGACCGGGGCTACTTTTCCCGTTCTTCGGAATGGGGGAAGCCTCCTGACTGCCTACCACGTGCGCTATGACAACTATGTACTGGTCGACGCTCAGGGCATCGTCCGCTACGTTTCCGAGGGCGTCGAGGTCTTTGGGCCCCTGGGGCGCTTTCACAATGCCCACCTGCGCAGCGCCATCGATCGACACTTGCCTACCCCGGTGAGCGCGCCAACTTGGTCGACGGTCAAATCGCTCTATCGCGACTGAAGCGCAATTGCCCTCGCGCCCCTCACCTTCGGTTTCGGCGTCGATCCAGGACCAGTTCCCGTCTCCGTCGCCCCAAGGAGTCGATTCGATCGAACCGGCCGCCTTCTGCATGGAGTAAAATGAGGCGAAGCGCCCGAGGATGGCGGGAATGCATGCCACTGCAGCACCTCGCCAGCAGGAATGGGAATCGGATGCAACGCCTTCTGCTGATCGGGCTCGCGCTCGTCGCCGGTTTGGCGCCTGTTTCGCGGGCTGTCGTGCCGGGCGAAGTGGCGCCTGAGTTCACGCTCCAAGACAGGAGCGGGGCTTGGTTCACCCTTTCTCAGCTTTCCGGCAAGGCCGTGCTCCTGGCCCTCGTTGGCTATGGATGAGTTCAGTGCCTCGCGGCCGGGCCGGCCGTCGAGCGCATATGGCAGGACTACCGCGACAGGCCTTTTCGTGTCTTTGCCATCGACTGCTGGAACGGCAACTCGGTATCGGTGCAGAGCTTCATCACAGAGACCGGAGTCACGTACCCCGTTCTCCTGAACGGGGGAGGTCTCATGGACCCAGATCAGTACAACATGCCCCATGACAACTATGTTCTCGTCGACGCTCAGGGGATCGTCCGTTACGTCTCCTGGCGCGTCGAGGTCTTCGGCGCTCTGGGCCGCTTTCACGATGCCCACCTGCGCAGCGCCATCCTTCAATACCTGCCGAATCCGGTGAGCGGGCAAACGTGGTCAGCGGTCAAGTCTCTCTATCGCGACTGAAGCGCCTTCCCGTTGGGGTTCCAGGCGCTCGAGTCCCCGCGGGATGCGGCGTCGGTCGAAATGCCCAGCCTCCCTCGGCCCGCTTGACCTGCTTCGGCCGCCATGGGTAGGTTGAGCGGCACGTCGGGGTGTGGCGCAGTCTGGTAGCGCACCTGCTTTGGGAGCAGGGGGCCGTCGGTTCAAATCCGACCACCCCGACCACGCCAGCAAGCCTCGGCTCACCTGTGCAAGGTCTGGCGCAGGATCGACCGCCCCTCGAGCCCCCCTGGTGACGACACTCTTTTTTTCTCCTTCCTCCGTTCACTTCGAATCACGCTTTCGTTTGTAAGTAGGTAAACGGAGCGTATCCAGGGCACGACTACTGATGGAAGCGCCCGAGGCCCGCAGAGGGGGGAGACGCGTGCTAGACTGGTGTTTCCAGAGCCACCGTCCGGCTGACGGACCCCCAGCGAATGGAGGTGGCTTGAACCCCGACCTGGTCGGACAGACCCTCGACGCCATCGAGCGCGCAGTCCGCGAGCAAGGCGATGGCCACGTCGTTGGCCCGTTGCTGCACAAGCTGCGCGCTCAGCTCGACCATGCCAGCTTCCACGTGCCGGCCGAGAACGCCGAGTTCGAGCGCCTGCGCCAGTCGGAAGCGCGCTGGCGCTCCATTGCCGAGAACCCGTTCGATTTCGTCGTCGTCGTCGACGCCTCGGGCACCATTCTCTACCTGAACCGAACCGAAGCGCACTACCGCATGGAAGACGTCGTCGGCAAGACGACTGTCTTCGATTACGCCGCGCCCGAAGGTCATGCCGCGATCCGCGCCGCGATCGCCCAAGTGTTCCAAGACGGGAAGTCCGCGTACTTCGAGGATTACGTTCCCAGCATTTCGAAGTGGTTCGGCAACGTGATCGGCCCTGTCTTGCGCAACGGTCGAGTTGTCGCGGCTTCGATCCTGGCGCGCGAGATCACGCGACAGAAAGAGGACGAGATCGCGCTGCGCGAAAGCGAGGAGCGTTTCCGCCAGCTCGCCGAGAATATCGAGGATGTTTTCTTGCTGCTCGAGCCGGTCGAGCAACGACCGCTCTATATCAGCCCGGCCGGCAAGACGCTCTGGGGCCGCGAGATGCCCACCACCGGCGCAGGCTTTGGCGTCTGGCTCGAGGGCATCCACCCCGACGATCGCGATTCCGTCGCGCAGAGCTACGCAGCCATGGCCGCCGCTTGCCGGGGCGAGGCCAGCGATTTCACCTTCCGCCGGGCGGTGGACCTGCGATTGTTGCGACCGGACGGCTCGGTGCGTTGGGCGCGCATTCGGCTGTTCCCGGTCCTGGACGGGGCGGGGCGCGTGCGGCGCGTGGCTGGGATCGTGAGCGACGTGACCGAGCGTGTCGAAACCGATGCGAAGCTGGCGCACGCCGTGGCTCGATTCCGCACCCTGGTGGAGAAGCTGCCCGTGATCAGCTACGTCACCGACCCCGCGATCTTGGGCAAGACGCTGTACATCAGTCCGCAGATCGAAGCGAAGCTCGGATACTCACCCGAGGAGTGGCTGGGCGACCCCGATTTCTGGCTCTCGCGCGTGCATCCGGACGATCGCGGGCGTGTGCTCGACGGCCTGCGGCGGTTCCATCACGACGGCGAGCCGTTGCGTTGCCGCTATCGCATGGTGGCGCGCGATGGTACCGAGCAGTGGTTCCACGACGAAGCTGTCATGGTGCGAGATGGTCCGGCGGGGCCGATGCGGATCCAAGGTGTGCTCTTGGACGTGAGCGAGGCCGAAGAAGCACGCGCCGAACAGCAGCGCGCGCGCGCCGTGTCCGCGCACCTGGTAGAGGTCCAGGAACAGGAGCGCCGCAAGATCGCCCGCGAGCTGCACGACGAGGTCGGACAATCGCTCACGAGCCTCAACTTCCTGCTGCAATCGGTGCGCGAGTGCCCGGGCGAGCGCCCCGGCGTGGCGCAGGAAGCGCGCTCCCTCGTCGGTGAGCTCATGCAGAAGGTGCGGGATCTTTCACTCGAATTGCGGCCGTCGATGCTCGACGATCTGGGGCTCCTGCCTACGCTGTTCTGGATGTTCGAGTGCTTCACCAAGCAGACCCGGGTGCATGTTCAGTTCGAGCACCAAGGCATGGACGAACGCTTCCACGCCGAGATCGAGACCGCGGCGTATCGCATCGTGCAGGAGGCGCTCACCAATGTGGCGCGTCATTCCGGCGTCGGCGTCGTGGATGTGCGTGCGAGGTGCGATGGTGCCATTCTGGGGCTGCAGATCGAAGACACCGGACAGGGGTTCGACCTCGGGGGTTGTCGCGCGTCGCGCGCCAGCGGCCTGGCGGGCATGCGCGAGCGCGTGGCGTTGCTCGGCGGCGAGATGCTGATTGATTCGGTGCCGGGGCGCGGGACGCACATCAACGTGCGCTTGCCGTTGCGGCAGTGGGTGCGACCGTGTGATGGAGCAGGAGCATGAAAGTACGCATCTTGCTGGTCGACGACCACACGATTGTGCGCCAGTCGTTGCGCAACTTCCTCGAGAACGAGTCCGATTTCGAATTGGTCGGCGACGCCGAGAACGGGCTCGCCGCTCTGCAGATGATCGAAACGCATCGCCCCGACATCGTGCTGCTCGATCTCCAGATGGAGGGGCTGAACGGGCTCGAGGTCTTGCGTCGCACCCACGCCCGATTTCCGCGCACTCGAGTCGTCGTGCTCTCCATGCACCAGGATTCGAGCTATGTCGTGCGCTCACTCAACTACGGAGCCTCGGCATACGTGCTCAAGAGCGCGGATGTGAAGGATTTGGTGCATGCGATGCGCGAAGTCGTCGCCGGGCGCAACTATTGGAGCCCGCCCTTCTCCCAGGTGGCCATCGAGGCCTACATGAACAAGACGGCGAGCAAAGCGAAAACCTCGTACGACCTGCTCACCAATCGGGAGAAGGAAGTGTTGCAGCTGGTGGCCGAGGGCAACACCAACCAGCAGGTCGGCAAACGTTTGTTCATCAGCACGCGGACGGTCGAGACGCACCGCGCTCACGTGATGGAGAAGCTGGGCCTGCAGAATCAAGCCGAGCTGGTGCGTTACGCGGCGAAATGGGGCTTGATCGCGACCGACAATCTGGATCCGGGCGTCGCCGGGCTCGCCACCTCGGCGTCGGCGCCGAACGGCAGCGATCCGGACGCCGGCGACGCGGACGAGGGTCGACCCGAAGCTGAGACCTGATAGATCAGGGGTTCTCTTACCCCGAACAAATATCCGCATCCCTACGGATAGCCGGCCAGTCCACCCATCGGCGATGATCTATGCCGTACGTCCCGAGCAGGACCGGGGTGCCGTCGTCTCCTCCCTTCCCGATAGCGGGGCCAGTGACTTGGCAAGAACGACGGCACCCATTCGATTCAAGCTAGGGCCGAGGGGGTGGCCAAGCCCAAGGGGAAGCTGGGCTTGGGTCAGGAAATTCAGCAGCGCATGGATGCACACCCCCACGGCCACGCTTTTCCCCGGCCCCCAACTCTGTTTCTGTCCCGCGGCTGCCGCGGACCCCTGCGGGAAGTTTCTTTCTAGCGGTACAGCTCCTTCACACCACCCCAGGTTTTGTTATTGACCGCGACCGGTGACTCGCAGGTACGTGCCGTCGTGGTGTTGACGAAGCAGGCGACCGACTCCACGCAAATCGTGCTGAACATCGGAAAATCGCACATGAGAACGTTCGGGCAATGCGCCATCGGGCTCGCGGGTGGGTTGCGCATTTCGAGACGGAACTCGACGTTCTCTTCCACCGACGTGGCGAGGACCAAGATCGTGTAGAGCACCGTGGCGTCCGAAGTCAGGCAGTTGCCGGAAACGGTGATCCCACCATCGCCGAATGGGTCGCCGACGTTGAACATGCCCGGCGCCGGCACCGGGTACACCGTCCAGGACGCCGGCAGGCCGGTGAAGCGGAACTCCGCTCCGGATGGGAGCGCAGTGTCAAACAACTCGAGCCGTCGACTGAGTGCTTGGATCAGCGCGGGGATTCCGGTGCCGGCGGTGCCAGCGGTGGCGCGGTCGGTTGCTTGACGGAGCGCGGTGCGCGGACCTGCGA
>DASRJO010000231.1:0-33292 GCA_035649435.1 Candidatus Krumholzibacteriia bacterium
GTTCAGCGTGTTGAGGATGAAATCGAGCTCCGCCGCCTGGTAGGCGGCGCCATGCACCGTTTTCCAGCCCTGGACGAAATCCTCGAAGGTGATGATGTCCGCGAACGGAAGCGGCTCCATGTAGTTCAAGAGAACGTCCCAGACATCGCCGCCATCGCCGTCGATGGCGTCGTCATCGACGGCGGCGGATTCATCCGGTGTCGCCGGCCCGTCGTGCAGGTCCCACATCGCAGATGTGATGTTGGTCTCGTTCGCCTGGCCGATCTGGCCGAGGGAGGTGCCGTTCCCGAGGAGTCCGGTTTCGAAATCATAGGAGAACTCGAGCGATCCGGCGGTCGGGAGCGCTGGCGGCATCGCCAAGTCGGCGTAAAGGCTCACGTGCGTGTCCGATCCGTTCGCCACCGCCCGGCGTTCACGCACTTCGCCACAGAGATAGGTGGCATAGCCTTCGCCGTAGGACAAGCGCGGGTCCTGGAAGCTGTCGCCGAGGAAATGCTGCCCGCCGGTGTTGTCGTCCTGATGGAACATGTCGGCGACGTAGTGCCCGAGCTCGTGCAGGATCACCGAGTCGGACCAGCCGTCGGTATCGCCGCTCACCGGCGATGAAATGTTGACGAATTGCCCGGAGTAAAACGACCCCGGCGCGTTCACCGTGGTGGACCATTGGATCTGGACGAACTCGAACACCGTCGGGTACCGATTCAACACTTGCGGCTGGGCCAGCCAGTCGTAGACGTCCACGCCGCAGTCGAGCACGTTGAACGCCTGTCCGACCCCGAAGCCATCGGCATCTCCGAAGAGCCAAGTGCCCACGTTGAGGTTCGTGTTCGGGTTGTGATTGGGGAAGGTACCCGTCACGCCGGCGTGAATGCTGCCCATCGATGCGTCGTTGAGCACCGTGATCTGATAGTTCGGGCTCAGGTTCGTCCTCGTCAGCACGCGGACGTAGAGACTGATGTTCACGGTACTGGTCACGGAAATCGTGAACTGCCCCGAAACGTTGGTGAATCCCGTCCCGACCACCGCGCTCGTGCCGGAGTTGACCACCTCGACGTCGGCCTGGCGGATGGGTCGGTTCGCCGTCGTGCCGGTGTAGCCGTTCTTGTCCCAGAGGCGATCTTGGTATTGCAAGGTTCCACTGACTTGAAACGTGGCCGCGTGCACGGACTGCGTGCCGAGAACGAGGATGCCGATGGCGGCGATCCAGAATCCCACCCCCGGCACGCGCCGCGCGAAAGGCTGTCCGACACGTGGAGCCTGTTGCCGCTGCGCGCGCGTCATGGCAGCCTCCTTCCCGCACCGCGGTATTCGATCACGCGATGTTGGCCGGAAGGCACGGCGCTCTCGACGCCAGGATGCTCGGGGCCGCGCGGCAAGAGATGCAGCACCGCACCTCGTTCGAGCATCCCAGCATCCGCTTTGCCGACGACGCGCACTTGCACCTGCAACGGCGCCTGCGTGTCGGGAACACGCACGAGGAAGCTGATTTCCTCTCGCTCGCCGGCGGCAATGCGCGGCAGCGTTGCTTTCCGGCTCCCTCCAAGCTCGACGGCCGCGGCGGGAAGAAACTCGACCTGAATCTCGGCGAGATCCTCCCGGCTCGTGAGCGCCACGGAGGCGCGCAGCCACACACCGGGAACCATCGCATCATCCAGCCGGACGGTGACGTCGATCGGATGCAGCAGATCCATTGCGCAAACCGGGGTGCTGGATTCCGTCGCGGCGCGCAAACGTTGCTGTTCAATGACAGAAGACTTGGGTCCTCCGACTGCCGGAGTGACTGGGGCCAGGGCTGTTGATGCATGGGCGAGGCTCAAGATCGTCGCTGCGATCGCAATGCGCATGCTCGGCCCTCCGGCAAGGTTCTGTGGGTTCATTCCAGGATCCGAGGTGGCGGTACGATTGTAGGCCTGCGCATCGGGCGTGGCAACCACAACCGTGAGCCAGGGAATTCCTGATGCGACCCAAGCAAAACGGGGGAGCATTGCTGCTCCCCCGATTCATCGCATCGCGTGACCTATGCGATGTCACGCACGCCGCGGCGTCTGCATCAGAATGGCACCGAGGTGCCGCCACCAATGAACCCTCGCCCATCGGCGTCGAAACAGAACATGTAGCGGCTCGACCCTGAACCCTGAGATACCGAGAGCTCACCACAGCCCTTGCCATCCGGGCCGATGGTCGCCACGCCCTCGACGGTCAAGTCCTCCGAGGGATCGTTCCAAGTGAACACGAGGAGAGCGCCGCCATCCTCGAGACGCTGGAGCGTGAAGCTGCCCGATTCGTCCACCGGGCCATGCGACGTACCCGTGAGCACCTGCGTCTCCGGATCCCACTCGAGGGCGAACGTCGTCGTGCCCGCCGGATTCGTCGCTGCTCCCGTGAGTGTGCGTGTGCCATCCAGGTTGCGTTGCGCTTGGACCGCCAGCGACTCCTGGTGTTCGTCGAGGAATGTCACCACCAGGGTGTAGCTGCGCGTCCCCGCCGATCGATCGCTCGAACCTTCTTGATGCACGGACACCGGGTCGTTCCCGGCTGGGAAGAGCGTGTCGACGGCGAACGTCGCCGTGCTGCCGCTCGCGTTCCATGTCCCATGGATCGTCGTGCCGTCACGTGCGGCGACGTCGAGCGTCGCCGACCCAGTGCCGGTCCAGGCGATGGTGCGACTGAAGCTCGAGCCGTCGGCGAACGTGATCTCGAGATCCGAGCTGCCGCCCGTATCGCAGGATTTGACGAGAGTGTGCTGCAGCGACTGTGCATCCCATGTGGCGGGGAAAGATGCGGTCTGCGTGAGCGTGCCTCCGCAAGGCTCCTCTCCCTCGGCCACGGGTTCGACCGGCACGAAGAGCGCGCTCGCCGTGGGCAACCCGCCGAGGGCCGTCGTGCCGTCGAAGACGACCGTGTACTGCACGCTGGCGTAGAGGTCGTCCTCGGCATCGGCGAGAACGCCGACCAGGACCTCGACCGTGGCGCTCGCACTTTCGAGCCGCGGGTTCGCGGGCCCGGCCGTCCATTGCCAGATGACACGCACGCGATCGCCGTCGGTGATGCCATTGGGTGCGCCTTCGGCGACTTCCGTCGCGGTCACGCTGGCGCTCGCACCGTTGCGAAATGCGACCACCGACGAGAGGTCCCAGATGACTTCGTCGCCGTCGGTTTGCACATCGCCGACGTCCATCTCGATGGAGTTGGTCTGCGAGCTCACGATTCCAACCGGATGGCGAATGATCTCGGTGAGGTCGACGCGCGCACCATCCACGATCGCCGGCCCGGTCACGGGCTGCATGCTGACCTCGATTTCGGTACCCGTGAGCAGTTCCGTGAGCGACCAGTAGCTGCGAATCTCGTCGTCGTCCTGCAAAACGGTGCCCTTCGTGTCGACGACGAAGCGCTGCTCGGAGCTCGCGATCACGCCTTCACAAGCCGCCTTCTCGATGGTGACGGTGACGACGCCCGGCTCGCTCGTGGACTCGGTGCAGACGTTCGCACTCTGGCAAGCCGTCCCAGGTAGCGGATTGCACTCGGGCGCCGCAAGCCCGTGGCCTGCAACCGCCTTGTCGAGCACAGCAGCTGACAGTACGCGCACACCGGCACCGAATGGCACCACCGTGCGCAAGCCATCGATGGCCTGGGCCACAACAGTCGGCCCGCTCAAGTCTCCCAAGTCGTCGTTCCCGAGCCCCACTTCGCCGAGCCCATCGAGATCGCCCACCGCGGCCGTGAATGGATCCTCCACCGCATCGAGAACGCTCTCGTTGGTCGCGAGCTGGGCGAATTGCGCCGCCTGCGCGCTCGCTTGCGCCGCTTGCTGCGGATCCACCGGAACGGGTTGGGTGGTTTCGTTGCCGCAGCCTTGCATCCATCCCACGAGTGCGCACGCAACCAAGAGAATCACGCCCGCGAGAGTGCCTTGTTTTTTCGACTGTCCGGTCCGCATCGTTAGCCTCCACACGTCGTCCATGCACCACACCGCGTGGCGCTGAGCGTTCCCCCGAGTCGCCCGTGCGGGTGTATCAATCCTCGTTCCATCTCATTGCACTCCCCTCCAGCCCACTCCCAAGCCGACAAGCTTCCGTTCAACAATGACTTAGCGATTGAGCTGAAGGGTCGCCCAGGGGCAACCACGAGCCAGGGGAATCCCGGAGGACGAAAATCACTCGTTCCGCTCAGTTGTGGACCTGCAGGGTTCCGAATCTGCAACCGTCAGAATCTCTCCCGACACCGCCGGTGCGCCCAGTTGGGGACCCGCCCTTACACTACGGGACGGCGCATTGCGGTGATCACTGGCTCCATTCGCGCTCTTCCGGCGGGCGGATGTGGCGGAAGGCGCGCCAGAGTGCCAGGTCGTAGAGGATCTTTAGGCCGGCGCCGATCGCGAGCGGTGTGCCGAGGCCGGCGTGGGACATGAGGAAACCGGTCAGCACCGGCCCCACTGTCCAACCCACCATGCGCACGATGTTCGTGATCCCCGAAACCAGCGTTCTCTCCTCGGGACGCACGAGGGCCATGACGTAGGACTGTCGTGTCGGGACGTCCATCTCGACCAGCGCCTCGCGGATCAGGAACAGCGCCGCCGCCACGGCGAAGTTGGGCGCATAGGCCACCGTGACCAAGAGGAAGCTGGATGGAAGATGTGTGAACACCATCGTGTTCACCAGTCCGATCCGCCGCGCCAGCCATGCCGCCCCGAGATGCGAGAAGGCGTTGAGAACGCGCGCGGCGGCGAAAAGGCCGCCGATCACGAGCGCGCTGGTGCCGAAGCGTTCGAAGAAGAAGTACGTGAGCAGCGCGGTGGTGAGGAACCCGCCGGCCACACTGTCCATGGCGAACAGCAGTGAAATGCGCCATAGGACCCGTCGCGTTTGTGGCGTCAGTGCCGGGCGCGAGCGGCCCGGGGAATGCTCGTCCGGCCCTTCCACGGACTGTCGTCTCTCGGGCTCGATCGCCGGTGACAGTCGCAAGTAGAGCATCGCGCCGATGCCGAGCGCGAGTGGATAGACCATCCACACCACACGCGCGGCATGCGTGGTTGCCATTCCCATTCGCTGCTGCAGAACGGCCATCGAGCCGACCACGAGACCGCCCAAGGCATGCCCGATGTCTTGCAGCACGTTGTACCAAGCGAACGCGCGCGTGCGATCGTGCGCGGCGATCGTGCCCGGAAGCATGGCTTGCTCCAGGACGAGCGCGCCGCCGCGATCGCGCCCCATGCCGTTCAGCCCGCCGGCGAAGGCGGCGATCGCGAGCAGTCGCACGTCGTGTGTGAATGCGGCCAGCGCACTGCTCACCGCCATCACGCCGGCGATTCCCACCAGACAGCGTCGCCGCCCGACACGATCACCAGCGAACGTCGCCACCACCGCCGAGCACGCCACACCCGCGAGCCCGAGCGTGACGATGAAACCGCTCGTTTCGATGCCGATTCCGAGCGCCGGCAGGTAGATGCCGAGGAGGATGCCAATGGTGCCGGTGCCGAGAGCGCGGAGGAAGGAAGCGGTGTAGAGGAGACGTCGATCCGCGGCCGCCGTGCTCACGCCGAGGACCCCGGCGCCTCCCGCCGGCGGCCCTGCCCAGCGGCGACCAGGCCGTGGATTTCTTCGTCGGTGAGCACGCGCGGCGATTCCTTCGCCGCTCTCAAGATGTGCTCGATGAGCTCGGGGGTGCTGGTGTAGCCGTGTGTTTCGAGCCAGAAATCCACGTTCGAGCGGCCCGACATGTAGCCGATCTCGAGCGTTTGGGTCTCGCCCACCATGGCCGCGGGGACACCGCTGTAGACACGGTCGGCGAGCCAGCGGTCGCCTTTGCGCAGCGCCTTGACGATGGCGGCCGCGTGCACCCCGGTGGCGGTGCGAAAGGCGTCGGCACCGAAGACCGGGTAGTTGAGCGGGATTGGCACTCCCGTGGCCTCGGAGATCAGATGCACGTACTCCGACAACTTCTCCAGCGAGCCCTCGAAGATGCCTTCGAGTGCGAGGTTCACCATGAGCTGATCCATCGGCGTGTTGCCGCAGCGTTCGCCGATTCCGAGCCCGGTGGCGTGCACACGATCGACACCCGAGGCGATGGCCATCATCGTGTTCGGGATCGCGAGACCTCGATCCGAGTGCCCGTGCCAATCGACCTTGACGTCCGGGTTCACTTCGGTGATCAGCGCCCGCACGTGGTGCAGGAGCGCGCGCACTCCGATCGGGGTGGCGTGTCCCACGGTGTCACAGACACAGATACGCGTGGCCCCGGCGCGGATCGCCGTCTGGTACAGCTGCCGCACCGTGTCCGGATGCGCGCGTGTCGTGTCTTCGGTGACGTACATCACGGGCAAACCGTTTCTCACCGCGAACGTCACCGCTTCCTCGGTCATGCGCAGCAGACGGTCCAGGCTCCAATCCTCCACGTACTGACGAATGGGCGAGGAGCCGATGAACGTCGCGGCCTCGATCGGACGCCCGGTGCGATTGGAGATCTCCACCAAGGCCTGGATGTCGGAGATCACGGTGCGCACGGCGCAGTTCGGACGGATGCGCATCTTTTGGTCGATGATCTCGCGCATCAGCGTTTCGATGTGCTCGACCGCGTTCACACCGGCGCCCGGGAGGCCCAAATCGACCGCATCGACGCTCAGCTCCTCCATCAGGTGCAACAGCCGAATCTTCTGCGGCAAGAGCGGGTCGCGAACCGAGGGGCTCTGCAGGCCGTCCCGTAACGATTCATCGTTGAGCTCGAGCGCCGGCTTGTGGCGGAAGGCGAAATCGTAGAGGCGGTTCCAATCGAAGATCAGCGTCGACCGCGGATCCTGCGGGCGTTCCTGGACGGTGTCGGCCATGCTTCACTCCGCGGTCAGTCGTTCTCATCTCGACGGAACAAGCTCTCAGCCGAGGGAGGCGCTAGGTCAGTCTTGCCCTGCTCCCGGAGCGTGTCAAGGGACGCCTCCGAGCCCGGATTCAGCTCGATTCTTCGCACCACATGATTCGTCGTATCGAATTGTTTCACCATGGTTGATGGCAAATTGTCACGCCCAAGCTGGGCGCCGTGCTGTTTAAGGGCCTCGTCGCGGCCTCAGATCCCACATATACCTCCTGCCGGCATCAGGTGTTTCCCTGGTTGACAGCTCGGCAGCTCCAATTTAGTCTTCGGATGCTTCCCAAATGCAGTTCCTACCGACCGAGTAGTTCTGCACTTCATTTCTGCTACGAGACTTCTCACAGCGCAGGCCGAAAGGCCTGCGCGCGCTTTCAGCCTCTGCCTGCATCCAGCTCCAGGCCCAGCCTGGATTCCGCCCGAGCCTCCTTTGCCTTCCAGTCCTTTATCAGCGCGAGGGGTGGCTATCCAGAAGTGCGAGGCAGTCGTCACACGGCGACCACGAGTCGCGGTGGGGAAAGGTCGTCATTGATCCTTCCCGGGCACCACATGTCTGATACCGGCCAACTTTCGATTGCGGTACCACGCATCGGCACCCAACTCCACGAGGATGCCACCTCCCTTGTCAGCGGCGAAATGGATGCGCGCAGCTGGAATCCCGACCTCGAAGGAAACGAAGGATTGCTCGGGAGTACGGTAGAAGCACGGCGGCGCGGCGCGGCGGATCGCGGACACGCCGCGCAGCTGCCCATCCGCGCTCCACACGTAGCGCCGGTGATGCACGCCGCGCTCGTGCTCGAAGCGCACGAAAGTCATGCTGCCATCGCTAGTTCTCAGCGTTCCGAGTGTCCGGTGCAGCCGCAGCGGGCCATAGCGCTGTTCGTCGTCGCGCCGGCGCATCTCGCCGCGCTCGCGCACGACCTCGATCGGCACGCGCGCACCGTACGCGGCGTGCAGAGGTCCATAGTCACCGCGCAGGAGCGCGGTCACACACGTATCGATTGTGGCGGTCTGCGCTTCGAGGCGATCGAGATCGACGGATGCGGCACCGTAGAGTCGCGAGAAATCGCGCCACGAGTGCGCATCGAACGCGAGCGCGGTGCCGTCCACGCGAACGTCGAACCCGGCTCCCCCGGCTCCGGCCTTTTGCAGGTCATAGGTGCCCAGGAAGTTGGAAACGTCGCCGAGCGGCTGCACGTCCGGAACTTCCGGGAGCGGGACTCCGGTGAGGATGAACCGCCTCACATCTTCCAACAACGGCTGTGAGTAGAACTCCGAAACGACGTTGGTCATGAAGAACGCCACCATCCGCTCCGCCGGCAAGATCGTGAAGTCGGCGAAATGGATGCCGTTGCCACCGTTGTGGGTCACGACTGCTCTGCCATCAGGCAGATCGACGATCGACCAGCCGTAGCCATAGAAAGAATCGCCGCTGCCGTTGCTCTCGTCCACGTGCTTCGACCACAGCACGGCGCGGGAGGACGGCGAGAGAACGCGGTCATCCAGGAGGGCTCGGGCCCAGCGCAGCATGTCCGGTGCGGTCGAGTGCAAGCCACCGTTGGCGCGCAAGATCCAATACGGGCCATCGCTCGCGAACGGGCGCTCGAGCGTCGTACCCCAACGCGCGCCATCCTGGTAGCCCACCGCGATGCGCTCCGAATCCCATTTCGGCAGCACGTACCCGGTCTCGCGCAAGCCGGCGGGCTCGAAGAGCAGCTCGCGCAGCGCTTCCTCGTAGTTCTTACCAGTCGTTTTTTCGATGACGACGCCGAGCAGACTGTAGCCGGCATTCGAGTAGGCGAAGTGCGTGCCGGGCGGCGTGGCGAGCGGCGCCGCCATCGTGAGTTGCACGATGTCGTCCCGGCTCACCGGATCCCAGTCGTCCCGATCGGGGACGTCGACGATCCCGGATGTGTGCGTCAGCAGGTGGTGCAGCGTGATCGCTGCCTTGTCGGTCGGCGTCGTCTCGATGTGCTTGACGAGCGTATCGTCGACACGCAAGCGGCCCTGCTCCTGCAGGCGCAGGATGGCCGCCGCGGTGAACTGCTTCGTGATCGAGCCGATATCGGACACGGCCGTCGTTTTCCAAGGCAATCGCTTTTCACGATCTGCAAAGCCGCAGCCGCGTTCGACGACCACTTGTCCCTGGGACTCCAACACCAACACGCCTGCGAACCCGAGCTTTTCGAGCCGCACGAGATACGCATCGATCGCGGCGGCCTTGGCGCGCAGAGTATCGGGGTCGATCGCGCCCCGCACGGCAGGCGACTGCAGGAGCACGCAAAGTATGGTCAAAAAGGCGCACCAGGGCCTGGCCATGCCAACTCCCGTGGGAAGAGCGTTGCGCTTCGACGGTGGCGACCGCATCCTTCAAAGCGCCGACCCGCAACTGTATGCTCACGCACCTCGTACTGTCACGGGGGGCCAGCTGCTCGCTGCGACAAGCCGCGCGCCCGCCACTGATTCAAAACCAAGGGAGGGATTCCGATGCTGACTTCGACGCGCATCTGGACGCGGCGGTTGCCGTGCCTCGTGGCTCTCTCGATCGCGACACTTTTCGCCGGCTTCGGCATCGCCGTTGCCGATTCATTTCGCGACGACTTGCACGGCGGCCAAGGCTACTTCATGATCGGCTGGAGCGCGCTGGATCTGCAGCGGCTCAACGACGCGCTCGCTCCCAGTGGCTACCCACACTTCAGCGAGGATTTCCTCTCGCTCGGCGGCGGCGGGCACGCTGTCCTTGGCTGGCTGGTCATCGGCGGGCAAGGTCACGCGTACATCTCGCAAGAGCATGACGCGGCCCTGACCGGGGGCAACTACCGGACTTCGGTCTCCGCGGGGTCCGGGTTCATCGACCTTGGGTTCGTGCTCTGGTCGCGCGAGGACTTCTTGCTCACGCCACTCGTTGGACTGGGTGGCGGCGGCCTCACGCTCGACATCCGCGAGCTCTCGTCGCCGACTTTCTCCGACGTGTTGACCCAACCGGGGCGGCGTTCGACGCTCAACACCGGCGGCTTTCTCGTGGATCTCGGTTTCAGCCTGAACTGGATCGTCAATCGCGGCCATGGGCCGCACCATGGCGGCCCAAGCATCGGCTTGCGGGCAGGCTGGGTGCTTTCGCCGATCGACGGCCACTGGCAGCTGCACGAGCAAGACGTGGCGGGCGGGCCGGAACTCGGGATCGACGGTCCTTATGTGCGGTTCATGATCGGCGGCGGCGGCATCCATGATTAACGCTTTTGCGACGCCCGCGTGAGCAGGGAGTGCAGTGGGGGTCCGCCACCGAAGCGCACCAGGAGAACGGCCCCGAGCAGAAACCCCACGTCGCGGAGCGCAGGCCAGATCAGCGAGGGGTGTTCGGCGCCCTCGCCGACTTCGAAGCAGCCACAGGAAATGCTGAGGCCGCGAGATGCGGCCGAGACCAGCGCGATCATGAAGACGACCATGAGGCCGCTCATGATCGCCGCGCTGGCGCGGGTCCAGATCCCGAGCCCAAGACAGACGCCGATGACCAGCTCGAGCCAGGGCAGGAGAACGGCGAGTGCGTTCACACCCCAGGGTGGCAGCATTTGGTAGTTGTGCACGCTGAGCGCGAAGAGATCCGGAGCCGCGATCTTCGGCAGTGCCGCGCTCGTGAAAACCGCCGCCATGCCGAGACGGACCAGCAACAGAACCGCGTCGACGAGGCGCAAGCCTCCAGGCAGAGCCAATCGTCCGAGCTCAGCACGCCGGGCCCCGCCCGTTCCGAACAGACGCCCGCTCGCTTGCGGATCGATCCGCGACTCTTGCGATCCAGGGACGGTCATCGTCTGCTCCCTCGACCTGCGGGACTCTGGGAAACCTGGCGTCTCACTCCACCGGCAAGCGCCGGTCCTGCCAGGCCTCCCAGCCACCTTCGAGCACCTGTGCTTTGAATCCGCGAGCGTTCAGGAACTTGGCCACACGCACGGCGAGCATCGAGTCGTCGCTGTAGACGACGAGCGTCATCTCCGGCGTGAGAAAATCGCGCAGCTCTTCGTATGCGGTTTCTTGGTTGTCGGCCGGAAGCGACACGGCGCCAAACACATGCCCGGCAGCGAAGGCCTCCGGCGCGCGCGCATCGAGGAACAATGTCGTGGACACGGCGTGCAAGCTTGCGGCTGCCTCGACCTCGAGGAACTCGACATCGGGATGGCGAAAGCGTTCAGGGTCCCGGCCGCTCCAGTCGATGCCCTGCGGACGCAACGCGTTCGAGGCCATCCCCAGGGCCACGGAGACCGCGACGAGCACGACCACCTGCATGGCGAGTCGGGTCATTGGTCAACGCACGATTCCAGTGACCGGCACCACGAGCTCCGGTTGCGAGCCGTCCGCGGTGGTCACGGTGACTTTGGCCAGCAGGCGGCCCGCACGTGCGTTGGACGCGAGACGCAAGCGCACTCGGTGCGACTCCCCCGTTCCGGCTTCGAGCTCCGCCTGCAATCCAACAACGGAGGATTTGACCACCAACTGTTTGGCCCCGGTAACGTCGAAGGATCCGATCTCGGCGCCGGCGGAAGCTGCTTCGAAGATCACCTTGTCGGGCTGTGCCCGCAGTCCCCCCGGGCCGCGACCGCGAACTGGGATTTCGATCGCAGCGAGACTCGTGTCGCTGGTGCGCACCAGAACTCTGGCGCTGAACGGTCCTGCCGGTGCGCCCGGCAACACTTTGATCAACACCGTGGCGCCTTGCTTTTCCTCCAGCTCCAGCGGTTCGTGTGTCACCGACAAGAACGGCGCATCGCTGCTCACGCCGGTGATTTCCAGCTTGCGCTCGCGCGGTACCTTCACTGCCACCTGCTGCGACTTCTTCGACCCTTCGGGGCCGATGGCACCGAAGTCGACCTCCGGTGGCACGATCGCGATGCCCGGCAGCACATGGATGTCGACATCGACCAGGAGCATGGGGTTGCTCGGATCGTTGGTCATGATCTCGACGCCCTTGTTGATCTTGCCGACGAAGTCGCTCGGATCGATGCGGACGTGGATCTTGGCCGCGCCGCCAGGGGGAACATCCCAGAGATCCGTGCGCGCGCTGGTGCAATAGCATGTCGGCTTCAGATCCTCGATGGCGAGCGTGGCATCGCCTTCATTGCGCAGGATGAAGTCGTACTCCAGCACCTTGCTCGGTTCGATGTCGCCGGCGACGAGATGGTGCTCCCCGGCGACGACGGCACGCGGCGCCGCCGACACGGCCGGCACCGCACCGATCACGAGCAGGGCGACGAGACCAGAGAGCATGCGGGCGGCGCTCGGTGTGCGATGCATCGACGTCGTCTCCTTCAGGGGTTGGTGCCCCAGATTTCCAGCTCTCGCACCATGGCGCGGCCGGGCAACCTCAGACAGTGCACCACGCTCTCGGCCACGTCAGCCGCGTGCGCCGTGACACCCTTGACGGTATTGTAGTCGGGTTGCTCGTGGCGCGTGTCGATGAGACTCGGCGAAACCACGATCACGCGGATATCGTGCCGCCGCACCTCGTACAGCAGGCTGTGTGCCAGGCCCATGAGGCCGAATTTGGCGGCACTGTAGGCTGCGAGGCCAGGGTCGCCGCGCTTTCCCGAAGTCGACGAGATGAACACAATGCTCCCTCGCCGGCGCTGCACCATGCCCGGGAGCGCCGCGCGCGTCACCAAGAAGGCACCGGTCAAATTCGTCGCGATGACATCGTTCCACTTCTCGACTTCGAGCTCGCGAACTTCGCCGCGCGCGAATGTGGCCGCGTTGTTGATCACGATGTCGAGTGGCCCCATGTCGTGTTCGATCGTTTCCACCAGGGCGCTGACCGCGGCGGGGTCCCGCACGTCGGCCTGAATGGCGCGCCCGATGGTGCCCGCTGCTTCCAGCTCACGGGCGACTCCCTGCAGCTTCTCGGCGCGCCGGCCGCTGAGCGCGACCCTTGCACCCGCGCGCGAGAGCGCCAGCGCGATCTCGCGACCGATCCCGGTGCCGCCGCCGGTCACCAGGGCCACTCGCCCCTGCAGGGAGTTTTCTTCCATCGCCTCATCGACCTCCAGGGAACGACCATGACCCGCTACGAGCTTTCGCTGCCTGCCGGCGCGCCGACGCGGGACAGGAACAGCTCGAGGACCAGGAGCGCGAAGACGAGAGCCGCGATCAGTTTGTAGACCTCCTTGCCATGACGTGCTTCGCGGATGTGTCGCGCCAACTGATCCGGATCGCGCATTAGGCTCGCCTCGATTCCCGTTTGCGCCACGAATTCCTGCGGATCGATCGCGTGCTGGTCGGACTCCTCGGGAGCGACGTTCACCGCACGCACGAACGTGCCGCCCTCGCCCTGAAAGACATAATGCCCGGGCTCGTTCGTGTTCTCGAAGGCGACCAATGCCATCTTGCCGACGAAGCGCGCCGCGACCAGCTCGCGCTCGCCCGAGGGCGTGACGACGGTGAATGAGCGAGCATCCGGTGCAGCGGCCTCGGGTGCACGCACGCCGCCATCGGAGGCGCCTGCTTGCGCCAGGCGTTCTTCGCTGCCCATGTCGACACGGCGCTCACCCTCCGCGATGGGAACGAACAGCTCGATGCGTTCTCCCACCTCGTAATCCAGCTGTTGCCGGCCAGTCTCGCCCGCGAGATAGACGACGGTGCGATGCAGAAGCGGCAGGAACATGGGCGACAAAGCCAGCTCGCTGCCGTCCGTGCCGGCGTCGAATGCATAGACGGTGTACTTGCCCGCGCCGTGCACAGCTTCGATGACTGCTGCTTCACCGCCGGCGAAACGGAGCACCGTGCGCACGTCCGGGCCGGGGACGAGCTCGGCGTAGCGAGTGAAGCGCACGCTCTCGAGCGCTCGCAGCGCTTCGTCGGCGAAGCCGGCGAGGATCCCCGTCGCGCGCAAATCGACCAGGTTCTGGAACCCCTCGCTGCGCGTCACCACACCGCGCACGCGCGCGGCGCCCAGGCGTTCCAGCAAACCGTTCGCCGCATCGGCGGCGTCGCGCTGGCCGCTCAGGACGCAGAGCCCGCCGCCTTCGGCGACGAATGTCACGAGCACCTGCGTTTGGCCAGGGGTGAGCATCGCGTCGGAAGACAGAACGACGACTTGCACGCCGTCCAGGTCCTGGCTCGTCAGTCGCTGCACTTGCACTTCGGTGAGAGCGATCGGTGACCGGCCCTGGCGCGTCGGCTCGAGCGCACGCGCGAGGAAGAAGGCGCCGCCGCCGCGCTCGGCCCCGGTCACGAGCAATACGTGGAGCTGCGCCAACACCGGGAGGACGAAATGCCGTACGTCATCCGCGGGCAACCGGTCCGCCTGCTTGCTGACACTGCCGGCCAGCTCCGCCGCTTTCGTTGCCACCAAGTTGAAGTCGTGCGTCTGCACCGCGCCACGCCCGAGACGCAAGCTCGCCTCGCCTTTCGCCTCGCCGTCCAGATCGACACGCAACACGCAGTCCGCCGGCACGTCCGCCGCATGGTTGCGTGCCGTGACCGCGACTTGCACGGGATCGTCGCGCAGGACTGCGCCCGGCGGGATCTCCACCTTGTCGAGGCTGACGTTGACGAACGATTCGACGCGCACGGGCACGAGCGTGACCTGCACGTCACCTTGCATTGCGCGGAGATCGGTGCGAAGACTTTCCTGCGGCGTGCCCATGAAATCGGACAGGATGTAGAGCTCGCGGTTGGGGTTCATCGCATCCCCGAGATCGGTCAACGCCTCTTCCAGCGCCCGCTGCCAGCGCGTCCGCCGGTGGCTGGGTTCGAGCTGCGCCAGGCGCTCGCGCACCGCGTCGAGGTCGCGCACCGGAGTCTGAAACCAGCGGTGTGGCGCATCGTCGAAGGTCATCAGGCTGACCTCGTCCCCCGGTTGCATCTGCGCCAGGATGCCGCCGGCCGCGACGCGCGCGGCGTCGAATGCCGTGCCCTCCGCGCCCTCGCTGCGCATGCTGAAGCTGGTGTCGAGCAGCAAGAGCACGCTGGTGTGGGCTTGCGCCGGCACGAGCCGTGTGAGCTTGCCGCGCACCGAAGGCCGCGCCATCGCCACCGCGGTCAGCGCCACGATGAGGATGCGCAGGACGAGCAAGAACAGCCGTCGCAAGTTGAGGCTGCGCATGCGTTGTTGGTTGAGCGGAGCCAAGAAGCGCAGGTCGCTGAAGTCGAGCCGCTGCAACCGGCGGCGTTGCAGCAGATGGATGATGACCGGGATGGCCGCAGCCACCAGCCCGGCCAAGAAAACCCCGTTCAGGAACGTCAGGTTCACCCGTTGTCTCCGTTCCAGCGTGGTCCCGGGCGCTGTGCTGCGACCGTCACGACGGCCTGCCGCGTACCGGGCGCTCGCGTCAGCCCAAGTGGCTGCGCTTGTTCAAGTATGCCAGCAACGCCAAATCGAAAGGTGTGGATGTCGTCATCGGCACGTAATCGATGAGGTGCCGGCGGCACTCGCGGGCCAGATGCTGCATCCAGCTTTCCACCTTCTGGCGGTACTCCGCCTTGATGAACCACGGCTGAGTCCGGATCTCGCGCCCGGTTTCGAGATCGACGAAGCGCGCTTCTTGGCTGTAGTCGAAAGTGCGTTCGAGATCGTCGAGCACATGGAACACGAGGACCTCGTGCTGCCGGTGCCGGAAATGCTGCAGGCCATTGAGAATCTTCGCCGGATCATCGAGGAGATCGGAAATCAACACCACGAGACCGCGGCGCTTGAGACGTTCGGCCATCGCATGCAGCGCATCGCTGACGTTGGTCCGATCCGACGGCTGCACGCGCTCCAGCCGTCCCAGCATTTCGTGCAGCTGCGCGCGCACGGAGCGCGCCGGAATGTAGTCGCGAATCTGGTCGTCGAACATCACGAGCCCCGTGGCGTCCTGCTGCTTGAGCATGAGGAAACCCAAGGACGCCGCCAGCAGGCTGGCCCAGCGCAGCTTGGTGATGCCCTTGCCGGCGAACCCCATCGAGGCGCTCTTGTCCAACAGGATGACGCATTTGAGGTTGGTTTCTTCCTCGAACACCTTCATGTAGTAGCGATCGGTCTTGGCGTAGACCTTCCAATCCACGAAACGCGGCGAGTCCCCTGGCATGTATTGCCGATATTCGGCGAACTCGACGCTGAAACCGTGGTACGGACTGCGGTGCAATCCTTGGATGAACCCCTCCACCACCAACCGCGCCCGCAGCTCCATGTTGCGCAGCTTGGACACCACTTCCGGCTCGAGGAGCCGGCGCCCCTCCGGTCCTGGCGCGTTGAGCCTGTGTGTCTTTGGCGCCATCGTGGTTATTCCTTGATCTCGGCCAGCAAGCGCTCGACGAGCTGATCGGCGGAGATGCCCTCCGCCTCGGCGCTGAAGTTGGTGACAATGCGATGCCGCAGCACGGCCGGCGCAATCGCCTTGATGTCCTCCACGCCGGGAGTCGGCCGGCCATGCAGCACCGCGCGCGCCTTCGCTCCGAGCACCAAATTCTGACCGGCGCGTGGCCCTGCCCCCCAGCCCACGAATTCGTGGATGCCCTTGCCGTCATCCGCTCCTGGCCGCGTCGCGCGCGCGAGCCGCACCGCGTACTGGATCACGTGGCTCGCCGCCGGCACACGGCGCACGAGTTGCTGATAGCGCAGGATGTCCTGCCCATCGAGAATTGGTTGCGGGCTCCCCGTCAACGGCTTGGTGGTCTTCTCGACGATTTCCATTTCCTCTTCGAAGCTCGGGTAACCCACTTTGATGTTGAACATGAACCGGTCGAGCTGCGCTTCGGGAAGCGGATACGTCCCTTCCTGCTCGATCGGGTTCTGCGTGGCGAGGACGAAGAAAGGCAGATCGAGACTGTGGGTTTGACCGCCGGCCGTGACTTCGTGCTCCTGCATGGCTTGCAGCAGCGCCGCCTGAGTTTTCGGCGGCGTGCGGTTGATCTCGTCCGCGAGGATCACGTTGGCGAAGACCGGACCGCGCATGAAGCGGAACACTCGGCGTCCAGTGCCGACATCTTCTTCGAGAATCTCGGTGCCGGTGATGTCGCTCGGCATGAGATCCGGAGTGAACTGGATGCGGGAGAAGCCGAGGGACAACGCCTTCGACAGCGTCGAAATGAGCAACGTCTTGGCGAGACCCGGAACGCCGACCAGCAGACAATTGCCGCCGGAGAAGAGTGCGATGAGCAGCTCTTCGATGACGGCTGTCTGGCCGATGATCACCTTGGAGATCTCGGCCTGCAGCGCACGGTGGGCACGTTCGAGCTCCCGAACTTGCTCTTGATCCGAACCGTCCTTCATGTCGCTCAAGTCGACTCCTTCCGGATTCTGGGACTGGCACCACGGCCGGACCGGCACGCCGCCCTTCAAGCTGCAAAACCTTGTGCAGCAAGCCTAGTTCCCCGCGGCACCCCGCGCCTTGCTCTTTCTTGCCCTTTCCCCAAGTCGCAGCCCGCACCCGCTTCCCAGGGTCTCGAACCACTCGAGGTGCGCCGGGGATGATCCGGGAACAAGAGACGACGATCGGAGAGTCCCTGTGGATAACCCATCAGGACCAAAACTAGGCCGTCGCCACAATGCGTTGTGGTTGTTTGTATTACTGCGTTATCAACAGACAGGCGGTGGATATCAACAGTGAACAAAGGTCTGGGGGAACAAAGAAGGAGGGTGCTTGCGCACCCTCCTCTTGATTCAGGCCTTGCGGGACGTCCCTCGAGGAGGGACCGGGGGGAATCAGCGACCTGCGCCGATCTTCTCCCGCATCGGCTGCTGGATGCCCGCGCTGACCGGCCTTTGGGAGGACACGGGCTGGGTCGTCGAACCCGGACCGGCCCTGAGCTCACCCATCTTGCAGCTGCCCTCGAAGAACACCCCTTCGTCGATGACGAGGCGGTGGGTCGTGATGTCGCCCTCGATGTGCGAGCCGCTTTGGAGCTCGATCTTGTTGGTGGCGGTGATGTTTCCGATCACTTTGCCACCGATGATTGCGTTTTTCACGTTGATCTCGGCGCGAACGATCCCCGTCTTGCCGACAACAAGGGTCTCCGGGCAGTTGACTACACCCTCGAACTCGGAATCGATGCGCAGGGTGCCTTCGACTTCGATGGTCCCCTTGAACTTGCACCCTTTGCCCAGGATGGAGTTGATCCGTCCCTCCTGGACGTTGGTGTCCACCTCTTTCCCGAACATTGAACGTCCTCCTTCGAGGGGGGGTCTCTGACGCCAGCCGGACAGCGAAATCCGACCTCTCATGAACTTCCTGTCAGTGCTCTATGCAAGAGCCCTTCCAGTGAAGCCAGCGCGACTGACGTCCGCATCCCGAGGCAGGGTAGCACGCGGGAGAGAAAACGTGGGGGCCTCATCGACGAGAATCGCACCGATTTTGTCCGCGCCTGGAAGATCCTCGACCACCAAGCTCAGTTCAGGTACTGGCGGGGGTCGAGCGGCACGCCATCCTTGCGAATCTCGAAGTGCAGATGCGGGGCGGTGCTGTTGCCGGTGCTGCCCACGGCGGCGATCACCTGACCTCGATTCACCCGGTCGCCAACGCGCACGGTGAAGCGCGAGTTGTGGCCATAACGCGATTCGAGCCCCAGCCCGTGGTCGAGAACCACCAGGTTGCCGTATTCCGGATCGTTCCCGGCAAACGTGACGGTCCCGCTCCCCGCCGAGACGACGGGGGTCCCGGACTGAGCGGCGACGTCGAGCCCTGGATGGTAGGGCCGCGCGGCACTCCCTGGGCTCGAGAAGTCACGCGTCACCGGGCCGCGCACGGGCCAGGCCGACGGCACGGAGCGCAGAAAGTCTTCCTGGCCGTACACCATCTCGTCGTTGCCCGCGCTCGCGAGCGCCAACACTTCCTCGCCCGCCTGCAGCGAATCCAACGACTCGCCGCGCGCGCCCATCAATGTCAGGACTTCCGTGCGAGTGCGTTCGCTCTGTGCGAGCTGCTGCTCCAAGATGCGCACCTTCTCCAGCTCCACCTGGAGCGAGCGGATCTTGCGCTGCAGCTGAGCGTTCTCCTGCAGCGCACCCAGCAAGCGGCCCTGTGAAAAGAAGAGCGTCACGGTCCCCGCGAACAACAGCACGGTGAGCGCCGCGCCGATCACCAACAACACGGTGCGGAAATGCAGCGAGAACGTGCGCGCTCCACCCTCGGGGACCAGGATCACCGAGATGCGCTTCGCCCAGTGCCGCTTCAGGATTCCAGAGTTCATCGACGTCTTGCGCCATCCATTCGGCCGGGGCGACTGCGAAGGTCGATCCGGATCGCCGCCTACAATAAGTAAGAAACGCCGGCGAGCTCGAAGATCCGCTCCAAGTCGACCAAAGAGTAGTAATCGATCTCGATGCGCCCAGCGGAACCATCGGCCTTGCGCGCCCGCAGGCGCACGCGTGTTCCGAGGCGTGATTCCATACGCTTCTGCAGCTCCTCGAGTGCCGGGTTCGTGACCGTCGTCTGCGTTCGGCGCTTGCGACGGGCCTGCGCCAAGTGTTCGGTCTCACGCACATTGAGCCCTTGCTCGCGCACCAGCTGTGCGATCTCGATCTGTTCCTCGAGCGATCCAGCGGAGAGCAAAGCGCGTGCATGACCGGCGCTCAGCTCGCCTTTTTCGATTTTCGTCTGGAGCTCGGCGGGCAGGCTCGTCAGGCGCAGCGTGTTCGCGATGGCGCTGCGGCTCTTGCCGAGGCGCTCGGCGAGATCTTGCTGCGACATGCCAAAGTCTTGCATCAAGCGCGCGTAGCCCTGCGCCTCTTCCATCGGGTTGAGATCTTGGCGTTGCACGTTCTCGAGCAGCGCCAGCTTCAATGATTCGCGATCATCGACATCTTGGCGCACGACGACCGGCACCGTGTCGCGCCCGGCCAGGATCGCAGCGCGCAAACGCCGCTCGCCGGCCACGAGCTCGTAGGCGCCATTCACCTCGCGCACGAGCAGCGGTTGCAGAACACCGTTGGCGCGAATCGACACCGCCAGCTCTTCGAGCTTGTCGTCGTCGAAACGCCGGCGCGGTTGCACCCGGTTCTTCTGAATGCGCTCGATCGCAACTTCGAGCGGCGCGGGCGCGTCGATCACCGCTGCCACCGGGGCCAGGCGCGCCACCGCGCTCGCCTCCGGGCGCCGGGGAATGAGCGCCTCGAGACCGCGACCCAATGCTTTCCTCGTCGTCATGCTTCCTCCACTGCCGCCGCGGCATCGACCGCCGGACTTTCGCTCCACACCCGTTGCTCGATCACTTCCCGGGCCAAGTTCATGTAGCCCTCCGCGCCGGAGGACTGTGCATCGTAATGGAGAATCGGTTTGCCGAAGCTCGGCGATTCACTCAGCTTCACGTTGCGCGGAATGACGGCGCGATAGACTTTGTTGCCGAAGAACCGCCGCGCTTCCTCGGCGACTTGGTTGGCGAGATTCAATCTTCGATCGAACATCGTCAGCAGCACACCCTCGATCTCGAGACGCGGATTGAGATTCTCTTGCACGAGCTCGATGGTCTGAACCAATTGGGTCAAACCTTCGAGGGCGTAGTATTCGCATTGAATCGGAATGAGAACGGAATCCGCCGCCGTGAGCGTGTTGATCGTGAGCAGTCCGAGGCTCGGCGGACAATCGATGATGACGAAGTCGTACGTCGCGCGCACCGGTTCGAGAGCGCGGAGCAGTCGTGTTTCTCGCGACAGCATGGGCACGAGCTCGATCTCCGCGCCGTGCAGCCGGTTCGATGCCGGGAGGACATCCAGCCAGGGGAGCACGGCGGGCTGGATGGCTTGGCTCACTTCGGCATCGCCGAGGAGCACCTCGTAGATCGTGATCGGCTCGTTGTTCCCCTGCAGCCCGAGCCCGCTCGAGGCGTTGGCTTGCGGATCGATGTCCACGAGCAGGACGCGGCGCTCCGCCGCCGCCAGGCTGGCCGCCAGGTTGATCGCCGTGGTCGTCTTGCCGACGCCGCCTTTTTGATTGGCGATCGCGATGATGCGCGCCTGGCTCATGGTTGCCTTCCCCCATCCACCGCGAGCATCCCCCCGGCACGATGGCTTCCAACTATCGTTTTAAACGATTCCGACCCGTCTGGACAACGTTGTGTTTCACGTGAAACATCCGGTGGGAGGATCGGCGAACTGGGGCAAGAACCCCAATTTCTAGTCAACGTATTTGTTTATAACAAGTTACTGTATAGGCCCCGGTTGCCGGTCGCTAAATTGTTTCACGTGAAACATTTTCTCGTTCCCGCCGGCCCGAAATGTTTCACGTGAAACATTCTCTCGTTCCTGGTGGATGTTTCACGTGAAACATTCCCTCATTCCGGCGTAGATGTTTCACGTGAAACATTTCGCTCCGGGCTTACCCCTCGCCGGATCGCCACCACGAACGACCCCTGGTCGCCAGGGATTCTCTCGACGCCCGCAACAGCGCAGTGGAGCTGCTCCAAGCGCCGCTTGCACACAGCGATTTCGCTCTCGACTGCAGGGCCCTTGAAGGTCCAGTGCACGCCGCCTGGGGCCAGGAAGGGAGCGGAGAGGTCCAGGGACTCGCGTAGCGAGCCCACGGCCTTTGCTGTAACCCAATCGAAGTGGTGTCGGAGGTCCTGGCGGTAGGACGAGGACTTCCGGTCGGAGAGTGCTTCGGCCCGGGCCCACAGAACGGTGGTCCCATGCAGTTCGAGCTGGCGGCAAGCGTCGGCCAGGAAGCGGGCTTTTTTCTGCGTCGCCTCGACGAGAGTGACCTCGGTTTCGGGAAGCGCCAGCTTGACGACGAGGCCTGGGAATCCTCCCCCAGAGCCAATATCCAAGAGGCGCACCGGGGCCTCTCGCGCGGACTTGTCTGCCGCGAGCAGCTTCGCCAGGAAGAGAGACTCCGCGACGAACCGGCGTACATGCGATGCCGTGTCCTGCCGGCTCACCAGATTCACCGAGCGATTCGCCTCCAAGAGCGCTCCCGAGAACGCCTCGAGCCTCGCCTCGAGGTCCGGGGCGAACACCGGTGTGTGAGGCAGTTCCATGGCCTGCTCGGTCTCGTCAGACATTCAAAGCCCCCGCATGTGGTGCATTCGAGCCGCGTGAAGGCATCTCCGTCACGCCGGCAAGGTTCGCTCGCTCTTGCCGGCGGTGCCTTTCCACATGGACTTGCAGGAGGGCCATGTCGGCGGCGCGCACGCCGTCGATGCGGCTCGCCTGCCCCATCGTGCGCGGGCGGAGCTTCTGCAGTTTCTGCCGCGACTCGGTGCTGAGACCGGAAATTTCGGTAAAATTAAGCGTTTCTGGGATGGCGAGTTCCTCCAGCTCCCTGGCAGCCGCGACTTCACGAGCCTGCCGGGTCACATAGCCAGCGTACCGCACCCGCACTTCGAGTTTCTCGCTCGCCTGCGGCGTGGCCGAGCCGAGCTCCGGCAGCGCCTCGCGCAGCTGCTCGATGCTCAAACCGACCTTGAGCAGCTTCTCCAGTGTGTGCTGCCCACCGGCGATGCTGATGTTGGCTTTTCCCGCAATGCGCTGCACCGTGGCCGTGTCGAGTCGGCGGACCAACAACGCATCGAGATGCGCACGCTCGCCTTCCATCTGCTCGCGATGTCGCCGCAGTGGCGCATCGAGCAATCCGTAACGCTCGGCGTACTGCATGAGCCGCTCGTCGGCGTTGTCGATGCGCAGGACCAAGCGGAACTCCGCGCGCGACGTGAACATGCGGTACGGCTCGACCAGATCGAGGCGCACGAGATCGTCGAGGAGGACTCCGATGTAGGCCTCCGACCGTTGCAGCACCAGCGCGGGGAGACCGAGCAGGCGCGCGGCGGCGTTGATCCCGGCCATCAAGCCTTGTGCCGCCGCTTCTTCGTATCCCGAGGTGCCGTTGATCTGGCCGGCCAAGTACAACCCGTCGATGACGCGCGCTTCGAGCGTGTCACGCACCTGGCCCGACGGTGCATAGTCGTACTCGACGGCGTAACCGTAGCGCGCGATGCTCGCGGTCTCTAGGCCTTGAATCCGCTGCACGATGTCGCGCTGCACGTCGCGTGGCAGGCTCGTCGACAATCCGTTGACGTAGATCTCCTCGGACGTGCGTCCCTCCGGCTCGAGAAACAGCAGGTGTTGCTGGCGGTCGGCGAAACGCACGACTTTGTCTTCGATGGACGGGCAGTAGCGCGGTCCGGTGCCGTGGATCTGCCCGTTGTACATCGGCGCACGATGTAGATTGGCGCGAATCAGGGCGTGCACGCTCTCGTTGGTCGACGCCAACCAACACGGCACTTGTTCGAGCACGAGACTCTGTGTCGCGTGCGAGAACGGCCGCGGCGGCTCGTCGCCCGCTTGTGCTTCGAAACGAGAGAAATCGATGCTGTCGCGCACCAGCCGCGGCGGCGTCCCGGTCTTCAGGCGACCGAGCGTGATGCCGAGCGCCTGCAGTGCGGGCGACAAGCCGCATGCGGCGGGCTCGCCTCGGCGCCCACCCGGCTCGCGCTCTTCGCCTGTGTGCATCAGGCCGTGAAGGAATGTGCCGGTGGTGAGAATCACCGCCGGTGCCGCGATTTCGCTGCCGTCGGCGATGCGAACGGCGCGGATGCGCCGCGTTCCACCGGGGGTGGCTTCGACGACGAGCGCCTCGATGCTGGCCTCGAGGATTTCCAGGTTCACTTGTGCCTCGAGCGTCGCGCGCATCCAGTCGCTATAGAGCTGCTTGTCCGCCTGCGCGCGCGGCGACCAAACCGCCGGGCCTTTGCTGCGATTCAGCAGGCGGAATTGAATTCCCGTGGCATCGATCGCGCGCCCCATGCAACCGCCGAGCGCATCGATCTCGCGCACCAGATGCCCTTTGCCCAGGCCGCCGATGGCCGGATTGCACGGCATGAAAGCGATGCGGTCGCGACGCAAGGTGACCACCGCCGTCCGCAGTCCCATGCGGGCCGTGGCCAGCCCCGCTTCACATCCGGCATGGCCGGCACCGACGACGATGACGTCGTAGTCCCGCGTCATGGAATCCGTCCCTTCGTGCGCGCGGTCGCGCCGGTCACTGCGCGCTTCACTTGCCGATGCAGAAGCGCGAGAAGATCGCGTCGAGGATTTCTTCGCTCACCTGCTCGCCGGAGATCTCACCGAGCACCCCGACGGCACGACGCAGATCGGCGGCGAGAATCTCCGCCGGTTCGTCCGCCTCGAGGCTGGCCATGAAAGTGACCACCGCATGCTCTGCGCGCAGCAGAATCTCGCGGTGCCGCTGATTGATGGCGACGAGTCCATCGTTCTGCAGCACCAGCCGTTGTGCGACGACTTGTCGTCCCAAGGCTTCGGTCAGCGCGTCGACGCCGGCGCGTGTTTGCGCCGACACGGCGACGGCTTCGATCCCTGCCGGCAACCGGCCACCCTGTTCGCGCACCCAGGTGGCTGCCGCCTGCGTGCCGTCGCGCAGGGCCGGCGGCAATAAATCCACTTTGTTCAGCGCCACGATCGTGCCCGGGGCTGCGTCGTGGATGGCGGCTGCTTCTTCCGCCTGCAGCGCGCGCGCGGCATCCAGGACCAGCAAGACGATGTCGGCTTCCCGATGGCTGCGGCGGCTGCGCTCGATGCCGATTGCCTCCACGGGGTCCGCCGTCGCCGCACGCAGGCCGGCGGTGTCTTCCAGCTGCATCAGCACACCGCCCAGCCGCAAGGTCTCGTGCACGACATCGCGTGTCGTGCCCGCATGCTCGGTGACGATCGCGCGCGGACTGCGCACCAGCGCATTGAACAAGCTGCTCTTGCCGACGTTGGGCGCGCCCGCAAGGCTGACGCGAATTCCACTGCGAAGGTGTACGCCCTCGTCTGCGGTGGCGAGCAGCGCCGCGATCATCTCCGCGGCGCTCCGGCCGCGACGCTCTGCTTCGTCGCGCGCGAGGAACTCGATGTCTTCCTCGACGAAATCGATGCCGGCTTCGATTTCCGCCAACATGGCGAGTAAGGTGTCCCGCGCGTCGCGCACACGGGCGGAGAGCCGGCCGCGCAACTGCTCGAGCGCCGCCCGGCGGGCGGCTCGTGTTTGCGCCGCGATCAAATCGGCCACCGCCTCGGCCTGGCTGAGGTCGAGCTTGCCATTCAAGAACGCCCGGCGGGTGAACTCGCCGGGCTCCGCCAGGCGTGCTCCCGCGCGCAACGCGGCGTCGACGATCTCGTCCACCACCTGCGCGCTGCCGTGGCAGGAGAACTCCACCGTGTCCTCGCCGGTGTAGCTCGCCGGTGCGCGCAACACCAACGCCAGCACCTCGTCGATGCGTGTGTCCGCGGCGTCGACGACGAACCCATGGTGTGCACGGTGACTGTCGCTCTGCAGCAGATCGGCGCCCCGGAAGAGTCGCGCCCCGATCGCGACGGCACCTGCGCCGCTCAAGCGCACGACCGCGAGGCCGGCCGCCCCAGACGCCGTAGCCGGCGCGACGATGGTCTGATCGAAGTGCCCGGCCAAGGGGCTCTGCTCCACTCCGCGGAGAGATCGACGCATGCCGAACTCTTCGTTCGCGTCCAGTACGTCGGTGCTCGACAAGATTGGTTCAACGCGCGCGGCCGTCACCCACGGGCTCCTCCACCCGGCGTCGCCCCGCTGGTGCGATCACGACATTCCGATGCAGCCCTTGGCCGACCGTGTACGAACGCACGCCGGGAATGTCGGCCACGGCCATGTGGACGGTGCGTCGATCTGGAGCGTGCAACGGCTCGAGGTTGATCTCGCGGCCGGTGATACGCACCTTCTCCGCCAACGCTTGCGCCTTCTGCACCAGCTGCGCTTGCCGGCGCTTGCGATAGTCACCGACGTCGACCACCAGCTGCACGTCCTGGCCGAATTCGCGCCCCACGAGACGTCCGACCAAATGTTCCAGCGCCACCAAGGTCTGGCCGCGACGGCCGATGAGCAATCCGTCGATCCCCTGGGTGTGAATCGTGATCTCGGTCACTCCATCCGTATCGCGCATTTCGACCTGCGCTTCGATGTGCATCGCTTGCAGCAGATCGGACACGACCTCGGCGGCATTGGCATGTCGGTGCACCAGGCGCTCGACGCGGACGCGCGCAGGGCGCCCCTTGAGGAGCCCGAGCCAGCGACCGCCTCCGGAATCGAGGACCTCGCAGGCGACCTCAGCGCGCTTTGCCCCCAACTCGGTCAGCGCCTTTTCCAGCGCCGCGTCGGGGCTGCTTCCCGTCGCTTCGACTCGCTGCTGAATCATCGTTGCCTCCCTGCTTCACCGGCGCCGTCAAGGCCGTCGGCGCCGGGACCGGTCCGAACTTGCGATTGATCATGACCTGCTGCCAAACACCAATGACCGAGTTGACCAGCCAGTACAACACCAAGCCCGATGGCATCTTGTAGAAGATGAAGGTCATCACGATCGGCATGATCCACTTCATGATGACCTGTTGCTGTGCTGCAGGACCCGTCATCCCCGGCATCGCTGGACTGATGGCGGATCTCGCCACCATGGCCGCTCCCATGAGGATGGGGAGCAGGCTGATGGCGGGTCCCAGGCCCGGGATCGAAAACGGCAGATGGAACAGCACGTCCGGAGCCGCCAGGTTGTCCATCCACAGCACGAACGGCGCACCGCGCAGGTCGATGCTGCTGCGCAGCGCGCTGTAGAGCGCGAAGAGCACCGGGATCTGCACCAGCATCGGCATGCAACCCCCCATGGGATTGACGCCTTCCTTTTTCCACAGCGCCATCATCTGCTGGTTCATTTCCTGCGGACTGTCTTTGTAGCGCCGCTTGAGCTCCTGCACCATCGGTTGCAGGTTCTGCATCTTGCGCATGGAGCTGAAGGACTTCTGTGACAGCGGCCAGAACGCGAACTGCGTCAAGGTCGACAGAATGAGGATGACGACGCCGTAGTTGGGGATGAAGCCGTAGAGGAAGTTCATGCCGGCGAGGACGATCTTCGCGATCGGGCGCACGAAGGGCCAGCCGAGGTCCACGATCGCCTCGAGGCCTCGCCCGTGCTCGGCGAGCAGCTCCACGTCGATCGGGCCGGCGTAAATATCGTAGACCTCGCGCGGCCCGCGCTTCCACGCCAGCGGGTGCGTGAGGTCGAACCCGAGCCAATGCGCACGGGCATCGGAACGCAGGTGCAGCGTGCCGCCTTCTTGCGTCTTGGGAATCAGCGCCACGGTGAAGTACTTCGACTGGACGTTGACCCAGTCGACATTGCCTGTATAGCTGTGCTCGTTCTCGCCCGAGCCGCCGCCCAAAAGGCCCCCGAGCCCGTGGCGGTGCACTTCGCCGTCCACGCGCGCTGCGACCTTGAACGCCGCCCAATCGTCCTTCTGAATGCCCTCCGTGGTGGCGAGGCCGCGTGTCCATTGCACCGTGAGCGCGCTCACCTCGGGGATCCCAGCGCCGCGTTCGAGCTCGAGCTCGAAGCCGATGTCGTATCGGTCCGGGTTGAAGACGAAGTGCTCGAGGATCGCACCGCCTCCAGAGGCGGCGCAGCGCAGGGTCAATCGCTGTGGCTCTGCTCCGGCGGCAACGCGCATGACACCGGGCTCTTGGAGCGGGGTCACGACGTCGAAGCGGGCTCGGGTCAGGTCCAGCTCACCGGCCACGGTCGCAAGCCGCACACCGAGAGCGGTCTTGCCGGAAAGTCCCGTGTCCGGCCCGATCAAGTCGACGGGCTTCCCCTTCGCCAAGTCGAAGCTCGGGAGTCGGAGCGACGTGATGACACCGCCGGCCGTCGCGATGTGCACCTCGTAGAGCGGCGTGTGGACGACGATCTCCGGATCCGATCTCGACGCATCCGGAAACGTCGTTGCACCCGAGGTGACGGCTGGCACCTGGGTTGCTGCGCCCGGTGGAGGCACGGGGACGGGGACGAGCCCAGCAGTACCCGCGCTGTCCGACATGGCTGCCTGACGTGGTTTCTTCGGACCAACCCGCTCCATGAGCACGAGGTTCGTCCCCAGCACCACGGCGATCAGGAGGAACGCGATCTTGGTGCGATTCTCCATCGATTTCCTCCTGCGCCCCGAGCCCGTGTCGCTCGCGCGCCGTGCTTCACGGAACGGGGTCGTGTCCGCCAGCAGCCCAAGGCCAGCAGCGTAGCAGTCGCGCCATCGTCAGCTGCGTTCCGCGCCAGAATCCATGGCGCCGGTACGCCTCGGCCGAAAACTCCGAACAACTCGGCGAGAACATGCAGACTGACGGCAAGCACGGCGACACGATCAGCTGGTAGCCGCGTACCAGGAGAATCATCACGTGTTTCACGACGGCGCCTCCCCGGCGCGGTCGTTGCCCGAGACCGCCGCCGCGCGCTGCGGCGCGCGGTCGAGCACGTCCGACAACTCGCGGATGACTGCCGTGCTGCGCTGGCGCAGGATTCCCCCGCGCGCGATGAGCACGAACCAGCCGGTCGGCAGCACCCGATCCTTGCTGATTTGCCGAAACGCCACGCGCAGCAAACGCTTGGCGCGGTTCCGTTGCACCGCTCCACCCACCACGCGGCTTGCCACGTAGGCGACCCTCTGATCGGGAGCGTTGTCCAGGCGGAAAATCACGAGCGACGAGCTGATTCTTTTGTGGCCCTGCGAGTAGACGAGATCGAACTGCCCGCGGTTCTTCAACGTCGGCCACATGTTCCCATCACACGGCTGGCCGTAGCGTGGCCAAGGACGTGGCCAAAGACGCGACGTCTTTAGACCGTCAGCTTCTTGCGGCCATGCGCTCGGCGCCGCTTCAGGACGAGACGTCCGCCCCGCGTTGCCATGCGGCTACGGAAACCATGCCGGCGCTTGCGGCGTGTGGCGCTCGGTTGGTAGGTGCGCTTCATGAGCCCTCGTTCTTCTGGAAATGCGTTGTATCGAGCCCGATTCGAGGCCCCTAGGCTAGGGACCGCCCCGCAGGGTGTCAAGTGGCTGGAAATGGCCCCACCCTGTGCACGCGAGCGGTTTTCCACACGGTGGCCGGTTGCAGCAACACGCTCGCGGAAAATTTCTTTACAGGCCGTGGCTCTATGACGCAACGGTTTGTTTGGAAACAAGTTATGACGCTTCGATGGATCCCTGATCACCCTTGCGACGCCAAGGACCTTTTGCTAGACTGCCCGGCGCCGCCGGAAAGACGCCTGGGGATAGCGGCACAAAGCTTTCTGTTTCAATAAGTTATAGTTCATTCCGAGGAACACGAGGTGTCCAAGTGGACGCGCACGGACTGATGGCCCCGGACGTGTTGACTAACACGCTCGAGGACAACGACTTGCCGCGCCAATCCACAAGCGTAAAAATTCTTTACGCGCCCCTTGGTGCCGTTCCGCGGGGTGTTGACACCTCTCCGTTGCCTCCTTGCGAGGAGAATCATTCCGTGTCCTCGACAGAAGATGACCCCGTCCTCGCGGGGTCGGCCCCTTCGAGTCTATGGGGACGCATCCTCGATCGCGTCCGGTCCAAAGTGAATCCGCAGAGCTACTCGACGTGGTTCGAGCCCACGCGCCTCGTGGAGGTCCGTGAGGGCGAACTCGTCGTCGAGGGTCCGAACCAATTCTTCGTCGACTGGCTCGCGGAGCACCATCTGGACAGACTCGAGGAAGCGGCTCAGCAGGTCCTTGGCCACCGCCCGCGGGTGACCCTTTGCATCGCCAACGGGTCGCATGCGCCGCAGCGAATCGTGCGCGCCCCAGAGCGAAGCGACACGCTTGCGTCGCGACCGCCAGAGAAGCAGCAGCTGGCACATGGTCTCGATTCTCGCTACGCCTTTCAGGATTTCGTCATCGGCGCGCACAGCCAGCTGACGTGCGCCGCCTGCCTCGCGGTGGCGGAAAAGCCCGGTCGTACCTACAACCCGCTGTTCATCTACGGCGGTGTGGGCCTGGGAAAAACCCATCTCTTGCAGTCCATCGGCAACTTCGTCGTCGAGGAACACGGACAGCGCGTGCATTACACCTCGTCCGAGACGTTCATGAACGAGCTCATTCTCGCCATCCGGCAGGGCCGCACGCTGGAGTTCAAGAATCGCTACCGTTCAGTCGACGTCCTGCTCATCGACGACATCCAGTTCCTCTCGGGCAAGGCCGGAACGCAGGAGGAGTTCTTCCACACGTTCAACCACCTGTTCTCGGCCAAGAAGCAGATCGTCATCGCCAGCGATCGCCCACCCAAGGAAATCGACTCGCTCGAGGAGCGCCTGCAGTCGCGCTTCGAAAGCGGTCTCATCACCGACCTCGCACCGCCGGATTTCGAGACGCGCGTGGCCATTCTGCGCAAGAAGGTCGAAAAGCAGGGGTTGGAGATCTCCGACGACGTCCTGCACCACATCGCGCGCGGGGTGACCAGCAACATCCGTGAGCTCGAAGGTTCGCTGGTGCGTTTGCTGGCGTTCTCGAGCCTGACGGGGCAACCGGTCGCCGTGGCGTTGGCCGAGGAGGCTCTCCGGGGCTTCATGCGGCCGCAGCGGCGCGAGGTTCGCATCGCGACGATCCAAAAGGTCGTCGCCAATGAATTCGGCGTGACGGTGGAAGCCATGAAGGCCAAGAGCCGTGTGCAGCGGCTCGCCTTCCCGCGACAGACTGCCATCTATCTCACGCGTGAGCTGACAGGGATTCCTCTTGTCGAAATCGGCAAGAGGTTTGGCGGACGCGATCACACGACGATCCTCCATGCCTATGGGAAGATCGCGCGGCTCGCCCGCCAGGACTCATCTTTCCAAGAACGCTTGGAAAAGATGAGGCGGCTGTTGCTGTTTTCGTGACCTTACCACCTTTACAGCAGGTTCCAGTCGGGGGCCGGTCTTCGGACCGGCCCTTCCAATTTCCTGGGGAAGGATGGTGGGGAAAAGGCAGTGTGGGCAGCGGAATCTTTCCCACAGAGATGTCGCGATGTGGACAAAGTGGGCGATTCATGCAACCTCAATTCACATCGAGTCGACGCTTCGACCCGGAAGGCAACCCCATGACCTGTCGTCGCCACACCTCTGGCCCGGGGGCGAAAAGTCCGACAATCCACAGTTCTTCTACTTCTACAAACTTCATTTATTCTCGTAAGAGCCCGGGCGAACCCAATGCACCGGACCGAGAGCGGGAAGCCGGCCGACAACGGTCAAAAAACCGGTTCTAAGCCACTAGAAATCAAGTGTTTAGCACTCCGCCCGAGGGCGGTTTTCGCTTGCGAAAAGGGGTCCGTGCCGCGTACCATCCGGGCGTCGGGAACCCCATGATCGAACCTGCTGGTTCCACCCGGTTTCCCTTCTCGTGCCCTGTGCTCGCGGTTGCAGGAAGCAACCACGGAACGGGCGTGGTCTCGATGTGGCACGACGGCCGCTCGGGCTGCAAAGCGGGCACGATGAGACTTTTTTCTGATTGCTGTTCCTCTGACGTGAGTCGGCCCAGCGGCACCGGCACGGGATTGCAGCGAGGAGGTAATCGCCCGTGAAGATCGTGGCGGACCAAGCGAAGATGAGTCAGAAGCTGCAGACCGTTGGTGCCGTCGTTCCCGCCAAGACGACGTTGACCGTTCTTTCCAACGTCCTGTTGCATGCAGAGGGCGATCAATTGCGGCTGACCGCCACCGATCTCGACCTGTCGATGACCACCTCGATGCCCGCGAAGGTCGAGCAGCCCGGGTCGATTTGCATCCAGGCGCGGCGTGCGACCGAGATCGTGCGCGCCTTGCCGCCTGGCGACGTCAAGATCGGCGGCCGGCCGGAATCGGTGCGCATCCAGTGCGGCAAGAGCGACTTCAAGATCCTCGGCGCCGATCCCGACGAATACCCCAAGGTAACGGACCGGATGCAGGAGAAGGGATTCTCGATCCAGGGACGGACCTTGAGCCGCATGATCGATCGCGTCCTCCATGCGGTGTCGCAAGACCTGAGTCGCGTGGCGCTCACCGGTGTGCTGTGGGAATTCGACAAAGCATCGTTCTCGATGGTCGCGACCGACGGCAGCCGCTTGTCGAAGACCACGGCGCCGGAGAAGATCACGGTCGGCAGCGTGCGTGAGGTCATCGTGCCGGGCAAGGCCTTGCAGCACTTGCAGCGCCTCATGCCCGACGATGCCGAAGTTCGCATCAGCGTCAGCGACAACTACATCGGCTTCGATCTCGGAGACACGTTCCTGCACTCGCGGTTGCTCGAGGGACCGTTCCCGAACTACCGGCCCGTCATTCCGACCAACAACAAAAACAAGCTCACGGTCGAGCGCGACGGCCTGACGCAAGCGACGAAGCGCGTCGCGATTCTCGCCAACACGCTGACCCACCAGATCAAGATGGGCCTGCGCGGCGATGCCGTAGCACTCAGCGTCTCGACCCCGGATCTGGGGGAAGCGCAGGAGGATGTCGTCGCCGCCTACAAGGGACCGGAGATGGATATCGGGTTCAACGCCAACTTCTTGCTCGACATCCTCAAGTGCATGGAAACGGATGACGTCGAGTTCGCGCTCGATCGGGCCGACACGGCGGCCATGGTGCACCCGGTGGCAGGGAAGGACGGCGACGAGTTTTTCTGTCTGCTCATGCCGCTTCGACTCGCAGACTGACGTGAGACTCGGGAAGCTACGCACGGTCCAGTGGCGGAACATCGAGGACGGCGAGATCGAGTTCGCGGACGGCGTGAACGTTCTCGTCGGCGGCAACGGCCAGGGCAAGACGAACGTCATCGAGGCCGTGCATTACCTCGCTCTGGGAAAGTCGCACCGTGGCGCACGGGACGACGAGCTCCCTCGGTTCGGAGCGGAGCACTTTTTCGTGCGTGGGGAAGGGGACGGGGACGCCGGGGACGCATTCAGCATCGAGGCCGGCTTCACACCGCCACGGAGCAAACGCATCAAGGTCGATGGAATCGCGGTGACCAGGCTCACCGATTTGGCGGGTGTGCTCGCCTGTGTCTCCTTCGGCCCCGAGGACGCCGAGCTGGCGCGAGGAGCGCCGCAGCTACGACGGCGGTATCTCGATTACACGTTGGCGGAGACGAGCCGCACGAGCTTGAAGGCGCTCGCCGAGTACCGCCGCGTGCTGCAGCAGCGCGGCGCATTGCTGCGCGGGGCGCGCCGCGGCGAAATCGAGTCGGCGTTGCGCGTGTGGGACGACGAGCTGGTGACGAAGGGCCTCGAGGTGACCCGGCGGCGGGCCGAGGCGTTGCTGGACCTGGCACCGCGGGCCGAGCAGGCACATGCAGATCTTGGCGGCAGCGAGCCGCTGCAATTGCAGTACGCGGTGCATGCGACGGGCAAGAATTTCCGCGCCGGTGAGGAGCTCGCTCGGGCGCTGCAAGACACGACGGCGCTGCACGACGCCTTCGCGGCGCGGCTGCGCGAACGTCGGATCGCCGAGATCGCGCGCAAGGTATGCCTCGTTGGACCGCACCGGGACGACATCGGTCTGGTCGTCGGCGAGCGGGATCTGCGCCGGTTCGGTTCTCAGGGGCAGTGCCGCACGGCGGCGGTGGCATTGAAGATCGCGCAGGCGGGGTTCATCCGGGCGCAACGCCGGGAACGGCCCGTGGTGCTGCTCGACGACGTCTTCGCCGAGTTGGACGAGAAGCGCAGCCGGTGCCTCTGGGACGTC
>DASRJO010000232.1:0-7394 GCA_035649435.1 Candidatus Krumholzibacteriia bacterium
CCCATGCCCGAGCTTCTCCTCCAACCGGTAGCTTCCCATCTCGTGCGCGGCGGCGACCTGTCTGCCGAGGCCGTAGACCACGCGGGCGCCCAGGAATGCGAATCCGACGGCGAAGGCGGAGCCGACGATGGCGGGAGCGTAGGCATCGGCGGCCCCAGACACCTTGTCGAGGAGGTCGAGCACGAGGAGCGCGAGCGGCGCCATCGCACCGGCGGCGATCGCAGCCTCGAGCATCTGACGTGGCGGACCGGGCATGATCAGTGGAAACAGGATGACCACGGCCGGAACCCAGGTGAGGTTCGGCAGGAATCCGTTTTCGAGATACTGTTGCCAGAAGCTGATCATGGCGATGACGAAGCAGATGACGATCTCGTAGGCCAAGCCGAGCGAGTGCAGCCGGGGCGCGGAGACGCGGTGCTTGCTCGCCGCCCACCAAAGCGCGGCGGAGGCGGCCACGGCGGAAAGATTGACCCACTGGAACGGCAGGTTCGTGAAGAATTCGCGATCCAGCTGTTTGTGGAGGAGCGCAGCCAAACCCCAGGTGCCGAAGAAAAGGACCGGGTCGAATGCAAACGCAGCCAGGAGAAACAACACGAGCAGGCGCACGCGTCCGCGAACCTGCTCGAGGAGTTCCGGCGGCAGCGATGCCGCGATGCCGCGCGAGGAAGGGGGGCGCGCTTCGGGACGAAGGAGGGTCGCGTGTTCCAAGGCTGCCTGCTTTTGCTGCCGCGTGGCACCCTGGCGTCAGGGACCCCAACGTCAGTTCGGGGAATCATCCGATGTGCGGGCGCTCATCGTCTCCTACGTCATGTCCTCTGGTCGGACGGCTCGATCGAACTCGGCTTCGGTGAGCAGGCCCAACGCGACGACGGCCTCGCGCAGGGTCGTTCCGTGCTCGTGCGCATGCTTCGCCACCTTCGCAGCGCTGTCGTACCCGATCGCAGGCGTGAGCGCCGTGACGAGCATGAGAGAGTTACGCAAATGCCTGTTGATGGCGTCGCGGTTCGGCTCGATGCCGGCCGCGCAGCGCTCGTCGAAGCTGGCGCAAGCATCCCCGAGGAGACGGATCGATTGCAGCATGTTGTAGACGATCACCGGTTTGAAGACGTTGAGCTCGAAGTTTCCCTGGCTGGCGGCGAATCCGATCGTTGCGTCGTTTCCCTGCACCTGGCATGCGACCATCGTGAGCGCTTCGCACTGGGTGGGATTCACCTTGCCGGGCATGATCGAGCTGCCGGGCTCGTTGTCCGGGATGCGGATCTCGCCAATGCCACAGCGCGGGCCGGAGGCCAGCCAGCGCACGTCGTTGGCGATTTTCATGCACGCGACCGCGAGCTGTTTCAATGCCCCGTGCGCACCGACGAAGGCATCGTGTGCGGCGAGCGCCGCGAACTTGTTCGGAGCACTGACGAATTCTCGTCCCGTGATCTGGCCGATCTTCTCAGCCACCTTCGGCCCGAAGTCGGGATGCGAGTTGAGACCGGTGCCGACGGCGGTGCCCCCGAGCGCGATCTCGCGCAAGGGTGGAAGGCAACGGTCGATCGCATGCAAGGCGTGGTCGAGCTGGGCCACCCACCCGCTGATCTCTTGACCCAAGGTGAGAGGTGTCGCGTCCATGAGATGGGTGCGGCCGATCTTCACGATCTTGGCGAAGATCTCGGCCTTGCTCCGCAGCGTGTCGCGAAGCCCTCGCACGGCTGGCAGGAGGCGCTCTTCGATTTCCTGGATGACCGCGACATGCATGGCGGTCGGAAACGTGTCGTTCGAAGACTGCGAGCGGTTGACGTGATCGTTCGGGTGGATCGGGTCCTTCGAGCCGATGGTGCCCCCGGCGAGCTCGATCGCGCGATTGGCGATCACCTCGTTGGCGTTCATGTTCGTTTGGGTGCCCGAGCCGGTCTGCCAGACGACGAGCGGGAACTCCGCGTCGAGCCTCCCTGCGATCACCTCGTCCGCCGCACGCACGATCCAATCGGCGCGCTTCTTGTCGAGAAGCCCGAGGTCGACGTTGGTGAGTGCCGCCGCCTTCTTGATGACGCCGAAGGCGCGAATGACCGCGAGCGGCATGCGCTCTTCGCCGATCGGAAAATTGAGGATCGAGCGCGCCGTCTGTGCGTCGTAGTAGCTGTCAGCGGGCACCTCGATCGCGCCCATGGAATCGGTGGCTTTGCGCGTGGTCACATGCCCTCCTTTTGGCGCCAGTCTACCCGATTCGCCACCGCGTGTTCACCGTGTCTCTTGCCGGGCGTGGACTTGCCGAGGGCAGGCGTTTTGGATATGAATTGTCGTGATCCACAACGAGTTGCCCGGAGGTGAGGCGATGAACAAACCACCGAATGGCTGGCCGCGGATCTCTTCTGCGATCTTCTACGACGACGCCCCCAAGGCCATCGACTGGCTCTGCCGGGCGTTTGGCTTCGAGGTTCGCCTCAAGATCGAAGGCGAAGCGGGGCGCATCGAGCACTCGGAGCTGGTGTTCGGCGAAGGGCTGATCATGGTCGGGAGTGCCGGAGGCAAGTCCAAGCGTCCAGTGCCGCTTCCTTGCAAGAGCCCGCGCGCACTCGGCGGGGCCAACACGCAGTCGCTCTGCGTCTATGTCGACGATGCCGATGCGCATTGCAAGCGGGCTCGGGCGGCGGGAGCGAAGATCGCCGAGGAACCGACGACGACGGACTACGGCGAGGAATACTGGAGCGATCGCGGGTACCGCGCGGAAGACATCGAGGGTCACAACTGGTTTTTCGTGCAGCGCGTGCGCGACCAGAAGCCCCGCGCGACCTGAGAACGACCTGGCGCAAAGTCGGCGCATTCGACTCGCTCCTTGATTGCGCGCGGCGCGTGCGTCACCGGTGAGGTCAGCGCATGTCTCGAATCGCCGACAGTGCCGGCGACAGCCAGCGGCTGCCGGTCGCCTTCGTCGGACATGGCTCGCCGATGAATGCGATCGAGGACAACTCGTGGAGCCGTGGCTTCCGCGCGCTCGGTGACCTGCTGCCGCCCGCGCGGGCGTTCCTCGTGGTTTCTGCCCACTGGTACGTTCCGGGAACTTTCCTCACTGGTGGCGACCATCCGCAAACCATCCACGACTTCGGCGGATTCCCGCAAGCGCTGTTCGAGATCCAATATCCGGCGCCCGGCGACGAGGAGCTCGCGGCGCGCGTAGCACGACTTCTCGAGAATTGGAACGCCGGAGTGCGCACCGACTGGGGATTCGATCACGGCACGTGGAGCGTCCTGCGCCATCTCCGCCCCGCGGCGGATGTCCCGATCGTCCAGCTCAGCATCGACGGGCGCCTGCCGGCCGCATCCCACCTGGCCATGGGGCGAGCGCTGCGCCCACTCCGCGACCAAGGCATCCTCGTCCTCGCGAGCGGCAACATCGTCCACAACCTGCGCGATGCATTCGGGAGGATGAGATCGGGCGACACGTCGACGCCGGAGTGGGCCGCCCAGTTCGACGCAGACGTGGCCAGGGCGGTCGAGCAGCACGACGAGGATTTCCTCGTTCGGGCGCTCGACGGCGCGGCCGGCCGCACGGCGCATCCGACACCGGACCACTACCTACCGTTGCTGTATGCCGCTGGCGCGCGCGACGCGTCGGACAGCGTGCGATTCCCGCTTTTCGGCTTCGACATGGGTTCCATCTCGATGCGTAGCATGGTGTTCGGCTGAAGGCGATTCTTTCGTGTCACCACGGGAAAGCTAGCGTGACGCGCCAGCGCCGACGCGCACGCGCTCCTCGACCACATTCCAATCGATGTTGGCGAAGAAGGCCTCGATGTACTTGGGGCGCTCCGCCGGCTTGTAGTCCAGCAGGAAGGCGTGCTCCCACACGTCCATCACCAGGAGCGGCGTGAACCCCGAGACGTTGCCGATCTCGTGCAGCGAGATCCAGTGATTCGAGAGCCTGCCGTTCGCGGGGTCCTGATAACAAATCGCCCATCCGACACCGCGCATCATCCCGATGCCGACGAAATCCGCCCTCCAGGTGGCGTAGCTGCCGAAGCTCGCGGCCGCCGCCTGGCGAAACGCCGCCTGCTGCGCCGGATCGCCGATGCCGCGCCGCGTCATGTTGCCGAAGTAGTACTCGTGCAAGACCATGCCGTTGTACTCGAAACCGAGCCGGCGGGTCAGCTCCGAGTAGGCGGGCATCTCCTCGTGGTCGATCTTCCCGTCCGCGAGCATGGCGCTGATTTTCTCGGTGAGCACGTTGGTGTTCTGCACGTAACCTTCGTAGAGCTTGAAGTGCATCTCCAACGTACGGTCGGAGATGCCCACGAGGCCGCTCAGATCGAACTGTCGCGGCTTGTAGCTTGCGCTGGTCAGCATCCGAGCCTCCCGAATGGAATCGACGGGCGAGCGTCCACGGAGCGTCTCGAGCTCGATCCTCGCGGCGCGACTAGCGCGTGGCCTTGAAGCGCTCGTTGGCCTCGACGAACAGACGGCGCGCGGCCTCGAGGTCGAACGGACGCTCGGCCAACGTCTCCGCGTCCCACTCGCTGCGCGGGACGGCGAAGAAATCCCCGCCGTAGATGTGGATCGCACCGGTGAGCTTGCGGATCGGGTTCGTCACCGAGTGAATCGCATCGTCGGGCAGCCGGTAGACCTCGCGCACGGACAGCGCTTCGGCGTCAGTCGCCTCGATCACGCCACCCCGGCGCTCCCATACGATGTTGTCTTCGCGGCCGGTGTAGATGCCGATGGACGCCCACATGCCGTGGTTGTGTGGGAGCAGCACCATGAGCGGGGCCCACACCACGTTGAGAACCGTCAGATCCGCGGCACGATGGAGCGTGTGAATTCCGACTTCGGTCGGCTCCCCGATCGCGTCGAGGATTGCTTGCGGCTCCGCGACGGCACGACGCAGGACTTCTTCGACGGCCGACTGGCTGTCGGTCTCCTTCGCCGCGCGCTTCGCCTCGTCGATGAAGCGGTCGAGGTCGAACCTCGTTTGCATCGTTCCACTTTTCCCTTCCGTCCGGGCGACGGCAGTTCCGGCCACGACCAGTCCCATGGCACCGGTCAAAAAGGTGCGTCGCGACAAGCGTGAGGACATCGGGACAACCCCCAGGGATGCGCCGACCGTCGCCCCAGTCGCAATTGGCTGTCGGATCCGAGGTCGCGCAAGGATCACCCGTGGCGGACATCCTCCCATGATCGAGCACGGTGGTCAATCGGCGCGCCGATTGTGCTACGCTCGGCCGATCAGCATCGCAAAGAGGGGGCACTCGTGGACCAAAGAGTCATCGATCTCTATGACGAGTACACGCACGCGCCGCTCGACCGGCGCGAATTCGTGACCCGCCTGGCGCAGCTCGTGGGCGGAATGACGGCGGCGATGGCGATCCTGCCGATTCTCGAGCCCAGTCGCGCTCAGGCCGCCGTCGTCGCGGCGGACGACGCGCGGATCGAGAGCAACCGCACCACGTATAAAGGTTCATCGGGCGAGGTGAAGGCCTATGCTTCGCAGGCGAAGGGCGGGAAGAAGCTGCCTGCGGTCATCGTCATCCACGAGAACCGCGGCCTCAATGCACACATCGAGGACGTGGCGCGGCGGCTGGGGGTCGCGGGCTTCCTGGCGCTGGCGCCGGATCTCCTGTCGGGCCTAGGCGGCACGCCGGTGGATGAAGACAAGGCGCGCGAAATGATCGGCCAGCTGGATCCGCAGGCCGTGCTCGGGGACCTCACGGCGGCGGTCGCGATGCTCGAAGGCCACGCGCTCGGCAACGGCAAAGTCGGCGCCGTGGGATTCTGCTGGGGCGGCGGCATGGTGGGGCAGCTCGCGGTGGCTTCGCCGGCTCTCGATGCGGGCGTCGTGTATTACGGGCGCACGCCCGCGCCCGAGGACGTGGCGAAGATCGCAGCGCCGCTCCTGCTGCATTACGCTGCGCTCGATGAGCGCATCAATCAAGGCGTGCCCGTGTTCGAAGAGGCGCTGAAAAAGAACAAGAAGAACTACACCTTGCACATGTACGAGGGTGTCAACCACGCCTTCCACAACGACACATCCGAGGCGCGTTACGACAAGGCCGCGGCCGAGCTATCGTGGTCCCGCACCACGGAGTTCTTGAAGAAGCAGCTGCAAAGCTGAGGGGGACTCCGCCGGACGTATGCTTTGGTGGCCGGTGGGAGGGTGCTCGATTTCCCACATTTTGATCGGGAACGCCGCCGCGCGCACCTGGCTTGCGCCAGGTGCAGGCGTGATCTATCCTTTCGGGGTCCCCGGAGGCGCCCAGGGGGAGTCGTCGTGACCCCAACCAAACCGCGCAAAGTCCAATCCACTCACGGAAGCCCTGCGCGCGGCAAGCCATCTTCGATCAAACTGTCGCTGCATGCGCTCACGCTGCTGGCGGCATCGTACGTCCTCGTCTGCAGCTCCTCGCCGAACGGTGTGAGGCATGACGAGCTTCCCGATTGGCTCGGGAATCTGATCGTGGATCTCGAAGCTGCGCCGGTCGCGGTGCCTCCGGTCGCCATCTACAGCTACGAGTACCAAGGTCGGGTCGTCTATTATCTCTCGCCGCAGTGCTGCGACATCCAGAGCAAGCTCTACAACGCCAACGGCATCGTCCTCTGTCATCCCGATGGCGGAGTGGACGGCGGCGGCGATGGCCGTTGCGACGACTTCCTCGCCGAACGCACGGACGAGACGCTCATCTGGAAGGACACGCGCCAGCCCTAGCACTTCGTCGTCTTGCGTTTGCTGCCGACGCGGCCCATCGCCTCGACCTTGGCGATCATGTCGAGGGCGACGGGCAGCTTGCATGACGTCTTGCCCATGTCGACTTCGACGCTGCCGACGCGTTTGGCTGTCGCCTTGGCCTTGGCGAGCATGGGCTTCACCGAGGCGCCCACTGCGATGACGAAGCCGTTCATGCAGTACCGCACACGATTCGGTGCGGCATGGATTTCTTTTTCGACGCGTGCGAGGAGCGCGGCGATCTCGTCGCGATCGAGCTCCGCATCCGGCCGCATGGCCAAGAGCCCGGCGTAGGTGTTCCAGCCGGCGCTGGCGACGGATTCCTTGTCGCTGTCGATCCACTCGAGGGCGAGCGCGCGCGCGTGCGGGCTCTCCGCCGCGACCCAGGCCACGGTGAACCCGCACAGCGCCGGGCACGTCGCCTGATCGACCCAGTGCTGCAGGTCCTTTTTGGTCATCTTGCGATCGTCGGCGATCAGGCCGGCAAGGTACATGGCGTCGTAAATGCCGGTGTCGTACAGATCGAGTGCCAGCTGGTAGTCCTTCTTGATCCGTTTCTGGATCTTTTTCAATTCCTCGACCTTCACGCCGAGGAGAGGCTCCTGGATGCCGTGCTTCACGAGCACCTTCTTGATGCTCTCGCTGCCCAATGGCTTGAGTTCTTCGACGATCTCAGCGGCGGTCATCGGGGGAT